>JAQTOZ010000121.1 GCA_028713205.1 Candidatus Omnitrophota bacterium | reverse complement strand
GGCGGACGGCCCTCCAGGTTGAGGCCCGACAGGACTTCGTCGCAGGCCGCTTTAAGAATTTTTGCTCGAGAATCGAAGCTCTTGTAACCCCGGTGGCCGAAGCCCATGAGCCGGATACCGTAATCCTTGTCTTTCACCTTTTGCACGAATTTGGAAACATCGCCGCCGTCTTCTTTGATACGGTTGAGCATCTCGATCACCGCTTGATTCGCACCGCCGTGCGAGTATCCCCACAGGGCACAAATCCCAGCGGAAATGGATGCGTACAAATTCGCCTGACTGGAACCCGCGACCCGCACGGTGGACGTGCTGCAATTTTGCTCATGATCGGCATGCAAAATCAGGATCATTTCCAGGGCGCGCACGGCGACAGAATCGATCTCATAGGGCTCTGCGGGAATGGAGAACATCATATTCAGAAAATTCTCAACATAGCTGAGCCGGTTGAGCGGTCCGACAAAAGGCTGATTGAACGATTTTTTATAGGAAAAGGCCGCGATCGAACTGACTTTCGAAATGATCCGGTAAATATTGTGATCGATCGTCTCGGGATCATTATGGAGCGAGTCGGGATAAAAACTGGACAAAGTGCAAATCATCGCGGAAAGAACGCCCATCGGATGAGCGGATGCCGGATGTCCTTCAAAAAACCGTTTCATGGATTCCGGCAGCATGGAATGGCGTTTGACATTACCGGTGAACAGTTCGAGCTGTTCCGGCCTCGGTAATTTTCCATAAATCAGCAAATAACACGTTTCCAGAAAGCTGCCGCGTTCGGCCAACTCCTCAATAGGAATCCCGCGATACCGGAGAATACCTCGTTCCCCATCCACGAAAGTGATCGCACTCATGCAGGAACCGGTATTGGCATAACCATTGTCGTACGTGATATAACCCGTCGTATCACGCAATTTGGAAACGTCGACGGCGCGCTCACCTTCGCTTCCTTCATAAATGGGAAGCTTCACAATCTTGTCCCCGAGTTTGAGCTCAGCATCGCCTACATTTTTGTAGTTATCCATATCGAAGGCTCCTTTTGTAGGGGGCATTATACTCATAACCATGAAATTTGAATATCGATTTTATTCTCGAATGAGTTGTCACGGGGCGTTAAAAAAATCAACGCGGAAACCTTTTTCAAACTCAAAACCCCTCATGACTTCAATCGAATGCCGGACTCACCGTTTCTGGCAGAGTTTCATAAACGTTCCCACGGAACGATCATAGGTCCGTTCCACATCGTCGGGGAAAAAGCATGCTGGTATTTCACCGTGGCTGCGGTGATAATTCAAACACTCGCAGCACATCCCCTTACGCGAGCAAGGCTCATAAGTGCAATTACACCTTTTTCTGTTTGTCGCGATCTTGCATTCCATAGATTCACCTCAGATGCTGTCTCAAGTTTGGCTTCACGCAAAATTGAATGGCCTCACGCCGGCGCCATAGCCATCAAACGGCCTTTTGTCCCGAACAACAACAGGGTTTTCCCTTTTTCGGAATATCGTCCTTCTTAGGCCATCCTGTTTTGCTGCATAAAACACCAAAAGCAGCGATGGGACACCACCCGAGCAAAGCCACAATAATCGGCGCGACACCCAAAATCCCCCACCAGCTGCCATTAAAAACACCGGCCCAGATAATCACCATACCTAAAATAACCCGCACCATTTTACCGCCGATATCCAGATTACCCTTCACGCGTTTCCTCCCATTTCGAAGAAAATGTAACTGCTTTATCCACCCGGTAGACCATCGGCATCACGCCGACGAAAAAGATTTTAAGAAGGTGTATCCTTCCGCTGCATTTCCCGGATTTTCTTCGCGCGGTTCTCAAATTCCAGGGCTTCCTTCTCTTGACCTGCTTTTTGATAACATGCAGCCGCATGCTCCAACACCGTCGCAACATGCGGATGCGTGGGACCGTTTGCCTTCTCCATAATCTTCAAGGAACGCTGATACAGTGCTTCCGCCGCGATATGTCCGCCCTGAATACTTTTGATGGCCGCTAATCGATCAAAGGCAATGGCGGTTTCTTCATGCTCCGGGCCAAAACTCTTTTGGCTGATGTTTAACGCACGCTGGCACAAGGTTTCGGCATCACCGTAACGTCCGTCGGCGGCATAGAGAGAAGCCAATTGATTCAATGCCGGCATCACCGCGGGGTTTTCCGGCCCTTTTTCCTTCTCGATAATCTTCAAGGCCCGCTGATACAACGGTTCCGCCGCTTGATATTGGCCCTGCACCCGGTAGAGAGCGGCCAAGTCATCGAGCGCATTCAGAACCTTGGGATCTTCGGGACCGAATTGCTTCTCCGCATCCATCAAGGCCCGTTTGGCTTCCGAGATATCACGCCGCGGGATCGGGTCGATCACAGAGCCGGGGGCTTGAATCATCTTTTTTGCGGCAGGTTTTTCTTGCGCCGTCAACGGACTTGCTCCCGCCAGGCACAGGAGAATGACGAAAAGGATCCACGGTTGTTGTTTCATCGCAAGTCTTTCATTTCGAATACTTCTGCTTCTGGGTAAACACGGAATGATTAAATATGATTTTCTGAACAATCGTTTTTAAGATGGTCTCAATCACCCCCGTCAGTTCGGAACCGACGCGAAAATCAGCCGGGGCGATATGATTGGTCCTTTTTTCGTGCAGCATCTCGATGCATTTTTTCGAGGCCCTTTGACCGGGCGGATAAACGGCGACCGCATAACCGCCGTATTTGACGGTGACCGTCATGCTGGGGATGTCCGAATCGCCGTCTCCCACGTAAATCATGTTCGCAAACGGAATCCGCCGCTGGCTCGGGTCCATGTGTTTGTTGATATCCTGATTGAGCTCCAGTTTGCCTTTGCTGACCCTGAACAAAAACTGGGTCTTGGTCGTGTCGGTGATCGCCAACTTTACGCATTTAGGGCTGCCGTCCTTTTCATATTCGTAATCACAAGCGTAAATTTGTTTAAAATATTTACGGATGCTCACACCGTTTAAAATCGCCTTCATCCCGGAGGAGATGATGTAGTGTTCAAGTTTTATGTTCACATTCATGTCTTTTGTGTGCCGGCGGATAAAATCGTTGATATAGGGGAAAAAGGACTCCACGCCCGGGAAATACTCGATGCGGTTTGCCATAGCCCCCAGTTTCTTCTCCGTCAGGGGATTCGCACGGAACGTCTTGTCGTAAATCAACATGTTCAGGTAGGCAAGGACCTTGTCATATTCCTGCGTCTTGGCAATACGATTCACCTTGTCCCAAAAAAGTTTCCGGTTTATTCCGTATTCGGAAAAGATCGTATCCTCTTGCATGCTGCGACGGGACAACGTACCGTCAAAGTCATAACAAATCGCGATGATGTTATGTTTGAATTTCATCCGCTCTCACCTTCTAAGCAATCAGTCAAAAATCGCTCAATCCTTGCGCCTCAAATTTCAAAACTCGAAACCCGAATGCCGAAGCACGAAAGAATTCATAATTCCAAATGATCCAATTCGAAACTTTTCATGCCGCAGTTCCATAATTGATAAATTTGAATTTGTTTCGAGATTCGCGCTTCGAATTCATCGGCCTTTCTGCTTATCAAAAACGATTTAAAATCCACAAAATTTCGGTATTCCAACCTGGGAGCCATTGTAACGCACCCGGCCGGCTGAAGAGAAGCCCCATTTAAATCCTATTTTGAACTCCGGCTACGGCTTTTTCCAAGCCGGGTTGTTTTGCGGCCGGCAGGCCTGTCTGCCGAATCGGCAGGAGATCGCAAAAATAAAACCGTTCGTCCCGCAAAACGACCTCTCCTCTCTCAAAAGGAATGGTTTCGTGAAAAATCGGCCCGCCATAGACAAATGAATGGAATTCACCGTTTTCACCACAGGGGTCGACCGACGGCGGTAAATCGGCCAGCAAGGAACAATCATACACTCTTCCCGCGAAACTTCGATCGAGCGATTTCGAATCCGCACAAGTCACGATAGCCCGGAAACCGTTATCGATAAAGGTCCGGCCAAGCCGGGCGGTATCTTTTTTCCAAAGCGGGAACACGGCGCTCATGCCCACCTTGGCAAGATTGGACTCCCGGTACTTCCGCAGATCCTCCAGAAAAATATCCCCGAACGCAACCGCCGAAACATTTTGGCTCCGGTAATGCAACAACCGCTCGCGCATTTTTTGTTCATACTCTGCGTCGGATGCCTTTTGGCTCAGATAGATTTTATCCAGCGGGATTCCCAGCGCGCGCGCCTGGCTCTCGAGAAGTTCTTCGCGAACTCCGTGCATACTGATCCGCCCGTAGACTTCCGTTACGGTGGTTAAAAGCGCGACGACTTCGAAGCCTCCGTCCTTCTTTAATGCTTCGAAAGCCATGGCACTGTCTTTGCCGCCGCTCCACGCCATGATGACTTTTTGCATTAAGATCACCCCACGTAACGGCGATAAAGATTCGTCACAAACACAAGAACCGCCGCGCTGCAAAGCACGAAAAGCCCCGTGTCCGGCTTGACCGATATCTCGGAAACAAAAGTTTGGGCGAGCGTGCCCAGAATTCCTGAACCCGCTTTCTGGATGGCGTCATGATACGCGACCTGCGCCAGGTCCCCGAGGTAATAGGTCCCGGCCAGCGCATAGATGGAATTGATCACAGCCAGCAACGAGGCTGTGAAAAGCGGGCCACCTTTGGTCAGCGGCGCCAAGAAGAAACTGAGCAGGATAAAAAAATAGGCCAGCACCAGCGTTATCGGCACCAGGAGACCAAGGAAGAAAGGCAATGCTTTCAGAACGGAAGGATTTTGCGTATCTTCCGGCATGATTTTTTGCATGAGATCGATAAAATCATAGTCAAATTTGAACCCCTCTTTTTGGTTCCGCGGCGCAAAACTTTTGGGGATGGACCATGCGACATCACGAACGCTCCAGCTCTTGCTCCCAACCGGCGGTAGGTTCACGCGTAAAACAGGCAGGACATAGGTACCGACGGCGGCAAACAAAAAAATGTAAATAAAGATCATCGATACCGCAAACCGGGTTTGATTGGTTTTTTTCCTGGTCATGGATTTCGCTCCTTCGGTTGATTGTCTGGCATTATAAATCCCGGTCCCTCACGGTGACAAGAGAACAAATCATGCCCTTCAAACCGCGAGGAATTTGTCCCGATACGCGAGCACCGCGCGGGACGCTTCCAGAATCCCCTTGTCCGCCGGAAGATAAGTCGGGAATAACTCGATGACGCGTCTTTCTCTGACGCAACGCATCGACGCGGCATAATTCAGGTCAAAAACCCACCCCATCTGCAACAACAGGTAATCCGCCAAACAATGCGTATCGGCATAGGAGATCATCTTCCCTTGCTTGATACTTTCGACCAAGGCCGGGCTGGCTTTGTCCGTCAGGGAGCGGTTTTTGAAAAGCGTCGCGTAAATTGAATTTTTTCCGACAGCCAGCGCGTCGTAAATAATCCAGAATCCGTCCAGTTTATCGGCATCGCGCACAAGCTTTACGAATTTGTCATGATCCGGGGAAACATCGGACGGGACACATTTGATATTGTGGGCACACACACCCCGGTGAATGATCCCGCGGTCTTTCTCGCTGATCATCATTAAAATCTTCTCTTGCTCGAGGACTTCGACGCCCCGCTTGGCATGATCGACCGATTGGTGGTCCACGATCGTGCCGAACTCGGCAAACTGCGAAAACCGTCCAACATCATGTAAAATGCCTAGGGCATAGGCAGTACGGACTTCTTCGTCCGGCCATTGCATCTCTTCGGCCAGCATTTTCATTTCCCGCGCCACACGCAAACTGTGTTCATGTTTGATCTGGGAAATCGGCGGGAGCTCGTCGTTGACCCTGAACATGGCCACATAGGTAAAAAACCAATTTTCGATTTGTCTTAATTCTGTTTTGTTCATGAAACGGAAACCTCTTCAGGAGGATGGGGAATATCGGTTTGATCGCTTGCGAACTTGATTAATCCAGCTCCTCGATGGGAATCGGACGATACCCGCAGTTTAAACTGGAAAGATAATAAAGCGAAAAGCACCGAAAGAAAATGGCAAAAGGCAGGGTAATACTCGTCATCAACACCGCCATCCCCGCCACAAACGGAGCAATGAAAATAAAAACCCAGAAGATGAAGATCGCCTTGATCTTCAGCATCACCACGGCCAACAGATAAGGCAGCCCGAAAATCACGGCTGCGGCGATCAATGAAATCACGACCCCAATCAGGCCCAATATCCCCTGGCAAATGCCGGCAACGATGCCGAGTCCGAACTTGATCAGAAAGTACAACCATATTTCGCCCCGGTTATACTTGTAAATATCCACAAACTTTTGATACCCCTGCAAAAACCGGCACCGGGCGATTGCCATGATGGACACCACGAAATCATCGACCACCAGATAGAAAAGGTATAAAAGCAAAGAGGAAACAACGATCACTCCGATCAAAGGGCCAAAAATACCGATGAGCTGAACAATAATTCCGGCAGACCGTTCCCCGTAAAAAACCCCGCTTGAAACCAACGAATAAGCGCCGAATCCGACCAGAGACAAAAAGAAGGCAAAACTGGAAATTGTGAAAACGATAATGAACTGAAAAAGGCTGTCTCCTTCCAGGCGGTACTTCTTGAAAGGCTCGACAATCATTGTCAGATTGTTGACGATCGCATGGAACCAGACGAACTTAAATCTCGCCTCCAGCCATACCATGACAATCATAAACATCAACATCAGCCAAAGAGCGAGAATAAAGACAACCGCGTTTTTTCCATTAAAAAACTTTTGAACGGCGCCGTTGACGACTTCCCTGAAATTCGGTTTCCGCTGGACCTGCCGGTTTTCTGTCGCCGCAACATTTTGAGTCTGGGCGCCGGCTTCGATTCTTTCCTGTTTCGTGTTGTTTTTACCCAGGATGTTTTTCACCCCGAAATTTCCGACCGAAAAAGCGCCCGAAAGTATCCCGATGAGCAAAAGTGCCAGCCATCGTCTCGCGGAAAACGGGTCAAATAACATCATGATGGTCCGGTTAAAACTCTTCTCAATCAGCTTGGAAATCGCTATCTCGCGCACGAGATCCACCTTTTCCCCGGTTGTGTTTCAAAACAACCGGATATCCCCGGTTTTGATCGAAAATGCGGGTTAAAACCCATGCTCTATTAATCGGGATAATGGAATTGAATCTGAAGCTGCACTTCAGGGTGGAGGCTTTCCTTCACAGGGCAAAGCATGGCTGCGTTTTCGAGGACTTTCCGCTTCGCGGCTGCAATGCCCGGCGCCATCTCAATGAAGGCGGTCATTTTGCCGATACGGCGCGAGGGTTGGGAAACCATTTCTTTTGTCATCGATACGCGCGTGCCGGTCATCACAACTCCGTGTTTGGCGGCCACAATGCCCATGACCGTCAACATACAGGAGCCCAGTGCCGCCGGAACAAGGTCCGTCGGCGAAAAGAATTTCCCCTCACCTTGATTATCCGTCGGCGCATCGGTCAGAATTTCCTCCGATGAGGGCCCGTGACTCAAGCGGCAACGAAGGTTGCCTTCATAAATAGCATCGATTTTTACCATAGCAAACCCCTCAGGATGATTGAAGTTTCAAACTCATCAAAACAAACAATTAAAAAAATAACTTCTTCAGCGCTTTACGTTCCTTAGCCCGACCGTGACGCATCAGCCCGAAAACTTAATCCTGTTTGCACTTCGGACATTTGATGATCATACCCGCCAGCACCGCCAAACCGGAAAAACCGATCAAGACATAGACGGCACGGCTTACCGTGGTCATCTCGCCATAAATTCCGGCAATCACATCAAACTTAAAAATCCCCACAGCGCCCCAGTTCAATGCCCCCGCAATGGCCAATAAGCCCAGGATTTTGCACAATAGGCAATCTTGTTTCAGCACGCCCTACCTCCTTGCCCCGGTTTCAACCCTTTCGTACCGTTCCGCATGTCCATTCCGTTACCACGAGGCCCTGGCACAACTCTGAGAAGACATGCCCCGTGGTAACAAAATGACAAAAATCACTTCATTATAATTTTGGAATTTCGGGTGTTGCTTTATGAACTTCCTTTTTCATATCTTTCTTCGTAGTCATGGCCTCTTTTTTCGCTTGCTTGGCCTTTTTCTTGGCTGCTTTTTTCGCTTCTTTAGCCGCTTTTTTAGCTGCTTTCTTTGTCTCTTTCTCTGCTTTCTTCGCAGCCTTGGACTCTTCCTTCGTTTCCTTCTTCACGGTCTTCGCTTCTTCTCTTGTTTCTTTCTTCGCCACCTTCGCTGCCTGCCTGGCATCTTTCTTTGCGCCTTTTGTCATCCCCGTTGCAGCCTTGCTGATTTCATTGGCGGCAAAAACCGGTTGACCCCCAAAAACCAAACCTGCAATCACCAACCCTGCCAACAACACTTTCATACTCTTCATTGCTTTCTCCTTTCAGCCCACCTTCATAGGCTGTCCTTGTAAAACAGCTCCAAATCATCCGGCATTTCAAGCTGTATCGTCTGAGTTTAATAACGGTCTTTAATCTAGAATCGATTTGGGAATAAACAGATCAAAAATCTGCATATTCTTCAAGAAGAACTCGAAACTATGAAATCCGCCGTCCATGGTATCGACGCGGGTCATTTTTCCTTCCCGGATTTTATAAAAAGCAAGGGACGGCAGTTCTTTAAGACTATATTTGTCAATCACTTGGCTTGCCCGGTCCGGTCCCGATGGATTGCTTTCGTTGACCTGGAACGCCAAAAATTTGATGCGGCCCGCATATTTCAACATGAGATATTTATAAAGAAAGGCCAGTCCGCGTGAATCCGCATCATCCTGGTAATAAAAGACAACGACCGGGCGGTCGCTGGCGAAAACCTTGAGATTGAAGCCGGTATCATTCACGGATTGCGTTCCGGCAATCGTCGTAGCAACCGGCTGTCCGAGGGCTTCTTCAAATCGTGATTCAAGCACGGTGCGCGGATTCGCGGGCGCTACGGCTGTCTGCGCCCAAACAATCGCCGATAACGCCCCCATGAGGGCAAAAAACAACGTAGGAGCAAATCGTCTTTTCCTCATGAGGACCTCACATCAACCACATTCCTTGCCCGATAATTTTATTCCGCATATTCTTCGTAAATTTTATCAAATTTGTGTTGGACCGACCTGAAAAGTTCCAGTAGCTGCGGATCAAAATGCGCGGGTGATACACGCCCGTCGCCTTCAAGAATGATCTTGCAAGCTCTTTCATGGTCAAAGGCCGGTTTGTAATAACGTTTGCTCCGCAACGCATCGTAAACATCCACCAAAGCCAGGATCCTGGCTTCCATGGGGATATCTTTCCCTTTGAGGCCGTTGGGATAACCGCTTCCGTCCCAGCGTTCATGATGGTTCAAGGCAATCAAAGCCCCCAATTTTAATACCGGTGATTTCGAATTGGCCAAGAGATCGTGTCCGATGACCGTATGCCGTTTCATCGTTTCCCATTCATCCGGTTTCAAAGACTCTGTTTTAAAAAGTATCCTGTCCGGAATACCGATTTTCCCGACATCGTGCATCGGGCTCGCATACAGAAGGAGTTCAACCATGTTGTCTTTGATCCCGCAAGCCTTGGCGAGGGTGGTCGTGTAGAGGCTGACGCGGCGCACATGATGGGCAGACTCTGCGTCTTTATATTCCGTTGCCTGGGTCAATCGATA
>JAQTOZ010000120.1 GCA_028713205.1 Candidatus Omnitrophota bacterium | reverse complement strand
GGTCAGGGTATCATCGGCGGAAACGGAAAGGACATAATCCGCTTTCCATCCGATATTGCCGGTCAAATAAGTGACTTCAATCTGCTGCGGCGGCTTGGCGCGATTATCGTACAGCCACATGAGGGTCGGCTTCTCGATCAAATTATCCGGAATCGCAGGCAGGATTTGTGTCCCCGGATACCCGAGATAGATTTGATCTTGGATTTTATAAACGGGCCCTTCGTTGTTTGAGATCAACACCGCATCGACGATTTCCTTGCGGTCTTGATATTCATGCCATTGCATGAGCTGGATTCCCTTACCGACATATTTATCCAACAGCTTTTGCTGGTTCATGAGATCGTATTCATAGTTTTGTTCCAGAATTGCGAATGGCCCGGAAGGCGTCAGCGATTTGACCTGCACCGTCACGGGATCAATAGCGGCGGCAACATCCATAAAGCGTAATTCGCCTTCCCCCGGTTCAAGCTTAAGTTGGCGAATGTCCTTCACCAGTCCCAACTGCTGATTGTAGACCGTCACTTCGACGGACGTCTGGTCATCCATGGTACTTTTGGCGACCGGTGCCGCAAAGGCTAATGAGGAAAACAAGAAACAAAACATGAGGATTATTCCGATTCTTTTGAGGGCGGGCATAAAATTCCTCCTTTTCAGGAATCAAGGCTTACGTTTGATGACATCGTCCATTCGGCGTATGACGGTCCAAATTCTACAGGTTTTACTTTTACTCCACAATGCCAAAGTCTACCTTGACGACGGCCATCACTTTCTTTTCCAGAGAGCGGGTATCGTTCTCGCCCCAGTCGGAGACATCCACGGAATTCACCGGCGTGATTTGAAAGACCCCCATGCGGGCGGCACGCATGAATCCGATCCGGTTGCCTGTCGAAACGGCCATTTGTTCGGCCCTTTTTTTGGCGTTTTGGGTAGCCTCCGCCAGCATTTCCAGCTTCAATTCGGCAATTTTTGTATAAAAATATTCGGGCGCGGAAGAAATCAATTCGATCCCCTGATTGATCAGTTCCGTAGATTCCCTCGATATAGCCGTCACCCGGTCCACATCATTTGATCGAATCTCGACCGACTGACTCAAACGATAGGCTTCGATTTCATTCGTATCGTGCCCGGCCTTGTTTTTTCGATACAGGATTTCCGTTTCCACCGGAGAAAGGATCATCTGCTCTCCGGCAATCCCTTTGGCGATGAGATAGGCCTTCACGGTCGCCAAATCCTCCTGGAGCTTCTGGTAGGCCTGAGTCATCACAAGATCGCGGCGTGAAAATTTGATCCGCCAAACCATCGCATCCGATTTGATTTTTTTCTCGGCGGATCCCGTCACGCTGATCACTTCCGTCGAGAATTTCTTAATTTTGACCAGCGCCTGCGAAAGAATAACGCTTGAGCCTAATGTGGCCAAGGCTATGCAAACGCCTAAAACGATTATTTGAGAGTTTTTCAAGAGGTTGTTCCCTTCCATGGCAGGTTCCTTTCCGAAATCGCTTACGCGAGGGAGTTGAGGTTTTCAGTGAACGAACCCATCACCGGCAGACGGTAGGTGGGATCTTATTGTCGGCAGATGAAACCGGAAGTTAAGAACTATTATTCTAAGGTCAAACGGCCACGGTACGATCGATCGATGAGAGCTTGGAAAGCCGCAGCCAAATGCCCGGCGAGACGGCGATGTACTTGATAAATGTCACTTGATAGCCCGGATCCAATTGCGCCGCGCCATCGATTTGCCTCGAAGCCGGCAAAAACCGCTGAAACACATAGATCTCATGAATCTGCGTGTAGTTGAGAAGCTCCGCCAATTTCTTGCGGTTTTCATTGGCATAGTCGAAATTGACGACGCTGAGATGACGCCCGCTGTACATGTCCGGTGAATCAAGAATGAGAAGCGTTTCTTTCGGGCTTTTCTCTTTCATAAAATCCATAACGCAACGAAACTCCTGGTTCAGATATAAAGAGCCCATGTTTTCATCGCTGACAGTCACGGCATGATACGGTACAAAAATCAACAGGGCGGCTAAAACACAACCTCTCGGGGACCGTTGCAAAATACCTTTGCGATGCAAAAACGCAACAATCAAAATACTCAGCAAAACAAGAAACACGATGTAAAAGCGGCTGGCCAGATAATTCAAAGGATTTGCAAAATAGTAGGAGCACAGGACCGCCAGACGAAGGGCCAGCGACACGGTGACCATGGCGACCCAATGCCTGCCGGCCGTTCCCTTCGGCCAACGTTTGAGGACAAACAAAAACATGAAATAGAAAAGGGCACCAATCCCGATCAAATTAATGGCGGAAGCATAAGGTATTCTAAAATCAAAACGGAGCGCGGTTGCGAGAAGGACACCCAGATGATGGATAAAATGCACCGGTGAGAATGCGATGCCTCCGGGAGGGTCTTCAAAAAGATAGGCATGCGTGATGGCAACCCGCTGCCATACGATGGGCCATAATAGAACAGGCGTCATCCCCAAAACCCAAGATGACTTCACCCATTCGAATTTGAAATATCGGTAGACCATCAGAAATAACATCATGACCACGGCAAAGAGAATGGTTTCTTCCCTTGTATGTGCCAGCATCAAAAGCTGCATCCAGAGCAGATTGAAATAAAAGGGGGTCGGTTTATTCAAAAACATTTCCAAGGCCATCAGGCTGATGAAGGTAAAAAGGGCCGAAAGGAGATCCAATCCCCCCGAACTCGCCGAGAGCGAAAAGATGGGTTGCGATACGACAAGAAGGACTGCCACAAATCCGGCCGTCGGTCCAAAATGCCGCCGGCAAAAGATAAAAATAACTGAAAGCAGTGCGGACAGAACGATAAAATTCAGAATAAAGGGATTCCACGGGCGATACCCTATCCCCTGATGAATCAGGCTGGTCAAGAACTGAAAGAGAAGGCAACGTTGCGGAAAATTCCTAAAAAGAGGCAAATAGGTCCCGTCCGAAAGCTGAATGCCCTCCGAGACGTTATCGGTTTTGTGTTCCAGAAACATCGAACGGGACACATTCAGAATTTTGGATTCATCCGTCTGGACACGAAAATAAGGCTGGGCCGAAATAAATATCACGCCGGCAAGAAAGACGGAAAAAAGGATCCCGGAACCGTAGTTCCCAAAAAACCTTCTGAGATCCGGCTTCAAAACCCGTAAGGCATGGATCAAAACGATAAGCCATACGATCACGAGCAGAAACAGAACATAGTATGCCGCCCGCGACAAAAGCCACTGGGCCCAAAGCACGCGGCTCACACTCACCACCGTCAGCAAGGTTGATGCAATTAAAAGAACCGGCGGAACTGGAATTTTTCTCATGTCCATGGTATTCCGACTTTGTCCGACATCACCGGGATTCTCCTGCTTAGGAGCAAGCCCCGTCTGTCATTTTCTTACGGGCGCGCACAGCGTTCCTGTCACCATCGATCGAATCCGCACGACATTCTTCGGGGCCCTCCCCAACGAGAGGTTTTTGAATTCCCTGGGTCATCCAACTCACCGCAATCAGACTGACGCATGAAATCAAAAAACCGAAGAGATTGTTCGGATAGCCGTCCCCCAAAACAAATGAAAAGATGATCCACGCAAGGGTACCGGTCACCGCGCCCGCCATCGCGCCGTACGTATTCGCCTTTTTCCAGTACACACCCGCAATCATCGGCGCGGCAACTCCGACCAGAAGGATCCCCCAGGATTGCGTACACAAAAGATAAATATTCTTAAAATAAAGGGCAATCGCCAGCGAACCGGCACCGATAATCAAAATACTCCGTTTGCACCATTGTAATTTCAATGCCTCGCCGGCGTCCGGTTTCAACGCCGAAACGATATTGTGACCGATAATCCCGGCAGGCGCCAAAATGGCGCTGCTGACCGTACTCATGATCGCGGACAACAGGGCACCGATCATCACGGCAATCAACACCGTGGGTAAATATTTCATCGAAAGATCGATCAGGATCGCATCGCCGCTTTGCCCCGGTAAAACCATACGTCCCATCATCCCGAGGAATACCGGCAACAGACCGATGAACACATAAAGAATTCCCGAATAAATAGAGCTCCACCGGGCAATCCTGATGCTTTTGGGCGCCATGATTCTTTGAAAAAGGTCCTGCCCGGGAAGCGATCCGATCCCAACGAGCATCCATGCCTGAAGATAATTCAACCAATCCAGGGGAGAAAAACTTCTGGGATAAAAGCTGAAAAAACCGTCCGGCAATTCCGCCTTCATGACCGCAAAACCTCCGACTTCTTTAAGCAATATCGGAAAGAGCACCACAAATCCCGCGATCAAAATGATCATTTGGACAAAATCGGTGATGGTCACGGCCCACATCCCTCCCCAATACGTATAAAGGATAACAACCGCGGTCGAGATAACGATGCATGCCGTATCGGGGATTCCCGTCAGAGAATGCAAAATCACGCCGAAGGCCAGGACCTGTGCCGCCACCCAACCGACATAGACGGGGATGTAAATCAAACTCAGGATTCGCGCCATGACCTTTCCATAACGCCTTTCAAAATAATCGATAATGGTTTTGGCTTTCATTTTGTAAAAGAACTTCACGAAGAAAACCCCGGAAAGCACAAGACAAAGGCCTGCGCCGAAGGGGTCGGCGATCACCCCCATAATCCCCTTTTCAAAGGCCGTACGGGAAGCCCCCATACAGGTTTCGGCACCAAACCAGGTGGCAAAAATCGTCCCGATGCTCAACCACCAGCCGAGACGATTTCCGGCCACGATATAGTCCGCCGTATCTTTGATTTTCTTACTGGTCCAGAAACCGATGCCGAGCATCGCAAGCATATAAAGGGTTACGCTTCCGATAAGCCCTGTTTGTGTTTCCGTCATGGGATTGTTTCCTAATTGATTTTCTACGCCGGCCGGAGTAAATCCGCTTGGGTTGGACAAACGTTTGGGGCCTCTGCATATCGCTTCAAGATCTCGGCCGATACGGGATTGCATTTCGAGAGAGCGTTCTTATCATATCGTAGAAATTTGTCACCGGCATCATTCCCTTTCATCAGTTTTCTCGGGAAACAGGCCAAGACAATCCCGGAAAGGGTTCCCTGCAACCAAAGCAATATAAAATAGAGCAACTTCCTAGCGCCGTAGACCTTATGTTGATAACCATGCAAGATCTGCAGGACAAAATGTTTTCTGGGAGCATATAAAAGGGTTTTCAATAATCTTAGAGCGAAGAAATCGTCGCCGTTTTTCATCGCAAAATAGGCGTCACTCCGGCCGATCACATCCCAGCGTAAATCATAATCACTTTTTCTGAACTCCCCGTTGATCTTGAAATGCCGCGCCACCGCATCGGGGACATGCCGGATTTCCCAACCGGCCTTGATCATGCGGATGCTGGCATCCGTTTCATCGTGATAATAGAGGTAGCGCTCGTCAAATCCGCCGATCGCAAGCAAGACCTCTCTGCGCCTCACGGCGCAATTCCCCCCGACCAAACGCAGCTGCCATTTGAAGTCACCCGGATCCCCATTGAAGGTGAATTGTTGAAATCCGTAACAGTTATGAACACCGTTTCTAAATTCATAATATTCCGTGTCCCGGTGAAGCACCGGCCCCGTCGCCGCACCGATCTTTTTGGCTCCGTCACCGGCAAACACATTCGCGTAGCGCAACAGCCAATCCCTGTCCAGCGGAAGCGAATCGTCATCAATAAACACGCAGATGTCCCCGGACGCATGCACAATCCCCAGATTGCGAGAGACACTCAAGTTGGCTTCAGGGCACTCCACCCATTTGAAAAAACCGCGGTAACGTTCCAGCAGCTTTCGGGTATTGTCTTTGCAGGGGCCCAGGACAATCACGACTTCGAAAGGGTCCCAACTTTGCAAAACAAGCGCCTCAAGTAAATTCTTGAGATGCGTCGCCCGGTCAAGCGTACTGATCACAATCGAGAATGACGGCGCTTCCATATCAAACTTGCTCCAGCTGTTGAAATATTCCGTTCAGGGCTTCCATCACCTGGGAACGCGAATAACGCTCCAGATTTGTCTTTTGAAACAACAGAATCGAGTTCCTGAAGGAGAGATCCGTAAAACATTTGCGGACAAGTTCAGCGATGTCCTTCTCCTGGATGGTCCGAAACAGTCCGGGATGCTCATACCCCATGGTGTACGGAACAGCCGTCGTCGACAAGGCCATCACAGGCATTCCAAAAGCAGCGGCCTCGATGAGCGGCAATCCGCAACCTTCGTGGACACTCATGGATAAAAACAAATCACAGGACCGGTAATAGGCATAGAGTTCTTCATCCCGGACCTTTCCGGCCAAATGCACAGAGTCTTTCAACCCAAGGGCCTCAACGACCTTCAGCAGTTTGTCTTTATACTTTTCGTCGCACATTCCGACAAGAAAAAGATGGGTATCCTTATCGTATTTTCTGTACTCCGATAAAATCTTCACAAGTTCGATCTGCCGCTTCGACTCAACGATACGCCCGACAAACAGGATTCGATGCTTCCCCGTTTTCCCCAACTTCTCGGACAAAGCGTCATCGTACTTGCTGGCAATCATGGCCTCACCATCCATAAAGGGGGGCAATATTTTTACCTCCAGCCGCTGGCCATAAACACCCCGGAGGACCATGGCGGAATAATCTGAAAATCCCGCATAAACATCGAACTTATCCAAATGGCCCAGTTGTTTATACCCCTCGGAAGACCAGTTAAAATCCGCGGAATCCCGCTTGAGTAGGCCGGACGGTGTAATATTTTGAAACAAAAAACATTTTTTTGCTTTCAGCTCATTGCGCATCCGGGCCATACGGTTGAAGGTCCAATATTGAAACAGAACAAAATCGCAAGGCCGGATGGACACGTCTTGCCAGGGTGTTTGATATCGCTGGACTTCCGGGGCACACCAACGCCCCGTCAGGACGGAATTTACGCCCGATTGTTTCAACAGCTTTTGATAATTCATCGCGATATTGCTCACGCCGCCGCCCGAATCCAAACCGTCCATGATTTGAACGACTCTCGGCCTTTTGAATTCTTCCACCATTTTTGAATAAAATTTCACGCTATTTTCCGCCATGAGCCGTGACGTAAATCGCTGTCGGAGTTCCTCAAACGCATTTTGAACGATTCGATCGCGGAGGGACGGGTCCCCCGCAATCAACCGGATAACCTCCAGGGCTTTCAAGGGCTGGCTCTTGGGCAAGAGAAACCCATTGTAACCGTCTCGAATGATTTCCGTAACACCGCCGACGTCAAAGGCAAGCACGACCGCACCCTTGCGCATGGCTTCCAAATAGAGTAGCCCGAAGGACTCATACATCGACAGGCACAAAGCGATATCCGAAATCGCATACAGTTTTTCAAGGTCTTGATCCGGAAGATAACCGTGGACAAAAATCCTTTTGCCGATCTCCCCGGCATAATGTTTTTTGACGTAATCCGCGTAGGAAAGACCGGTTTCTTCAAGGAATCCGTCAAATCGCGAAACATCTCTGCCCACGATGTGAAGTTCGTAATTCAAACCGGACTTGATCAATTCGGGAATGATCTTCTTCACGAGGATATCCGTCCCCTTCCGCTTCTCAAGCCTGCCGACACTGATCATGCGGATCACCCCGTCATCCGGAGTTTCCCGCGCAATCTTCGCCGGGAGGGAATGACCGACATCGACCCCATAGTAGATCACCGCATAAGGTTTCTCGTTAAAATCGATTTTGTAAAGACGGGACGTCTCCTGCAAAACCGACCAACTGTCAAACGTCAGGCCGTCGGCCAATTTCATAAAATTGCGCTCCAAAAGTGTCAGCGGACAAAAAACAGGCGTCTTCCCGGTATTGATTTCCTGATTGATCATGGTCGAAGTCTCAAGCCGGACAATGACCGGAGCATCCGGCATCTTGAGTTTGGTGACATAACCCTCAATGTCCCAAAGAGACGATTCGATAATATCAAACCGGTGTTTTTCATGTAATTCCTCGACTTTACGAAAAACGCTGTAGGAATAATTCAAAATATTCTTTGTCACGGGCTCCAGCGATAGCTTATCGGCCGGCCTGTCCGGTAAGGCCAAAGGAATTTCGTGCACCCAAAAACCGTCGCGAAAGTTGACGACGCCTTCGTTTCCCGAGGTGATCACGTGAACCTCATGGCCCATCGCGGCATATTCCCGCGCATACAGGAATCGTGTCCGCGGAATACCTTCCGTCTTCCCGGGAGGAAAGAATTTTGTGAGGATGCAAATTTTCATAGCTTCGTTTTCCTTGCCGACAGCGATCCTGTCAACTCATGAAATAAAATTTGGCATTGATATACACAAATGAAATTTTGGCCAGCACATTGCGGATCATCTTGATCCTCAAGACGGCATCCACAAGTTTTCCGGGGACATGCTGACTGACGGTTTCCCGGATCAGATTGAGACAATCCTTTTCGGAAAGCACCTTGTAGCCTTCGCCGGTTGACCCGGTGGTTGAGGCGCTCAGCCTCTTTCGATTCATCGCGGTCGTGATTTTTTCAACAACATCATACATGGAGCCGGGACTGTTTTCGGAATCGGCCGGAACAGGCTTTTGCACCATCCTTGGGAAATCCACGCCCAGTTCGCAGGACGAACCTTGCTCTTTACCGACAAAATGCATGATGATCAGACTGCGTTTGCGGACAACCGCTTGAATCGCGTTTTCCCCTTCGGATAAAACCACTTCCGCCAACGATTGGACATCGCTTGTTCTGATCTTGAGCCGGCAATCCAGGTCACCCGATTTGACGACTCGAAAAAGGTATTCGCCGGCCGGCATGATACCGCAATCAACGGCACCATAACTCCCCGGCTGTCCCATCGGAACATATTTCCAGAACACATTCAGATTCATTGTGTTTTAGCCTTCGGCATTATTTTTTTTACCAACATGACGATTTTCTTGGCAAACCGTATCGGCCACAAACCGTTCATTTCCGCAATCCGCGTCTCGAGCATACGAATTTCTTCCGCTTGACCTAAAACCATATGCTTTTGGAGGCAGATCTCGCTCTCCATCAGCCCCATCCTCATATCGTGCGCCTGCATCCAATCTTTCCGCTGACCGATTTCCTCCTCAAGCGCGCGCATCTTTTCCATCTGAGCTATCGCCTGCTTTTTTTGGTCCAGGGTGTCTTTCTCAAGCCCTTGGAGCTTTCCCTCCCGGCCGGCCGCAAGATCTTTTTGGCCCCGGACTTCATCTTCCAGTGAATGGAGCTTATCCTCCTGGCCTTTCGCAAGTTCTTTCTGATTACGGATTTCGTCCTCGAGCGCGCGTAGCTTGTCCTCCTGGCACGACACCAAATCCTTTTGATGATTTAAGTCTGCTTCGAGAATGCGGATTCTTTCCTCATCCTTTGACGATAAATCGCGCTGACCGTGAATCTCGCTAGTGATTCTGTCAAAATTCTTCAGGATGGCATGGTTCCGCCATTTAAAGTCCTGGGCAATATGAACCGCGCATGCCTCATAAGTCGAAACCAATTTCAGATCAACCGCCCTTTCATCGGACAAGCGCACTTTCGTGACCTCACGGCGGTCGATGGTCAATAAAAATTCCAGGAAATCTTCTCTCGATTTCCGGTTGACCTCCTTGGCAATACCGGTTGCCAAATCCGATAGAGAGGCCCATTGATCTTCCGCAGCAATCAGGCGTCTCAGCAAATCCTT
>JAQTOZ010000295.1 GCA_028713205.1 Candidatus Omnitrophota bacterium | reverse complement strand
ATTAAACTCTGCCGTACCGTAAGCTGCCCCTTCGACATCCTCTTGATGGTCACACCCTTCGGCGATAATTTCATAATCATCCTGAAGCGACGGCTCAAAATACGTCTCCCGGATGCAGCGGTAAGAACGGCTCGCGAACGTGTAAAGTTTGATCTTCTTCATGGATTTCGCCCCATCCTTGGGCTCGTTTGCGCGCGCTGAATCGACCGCATTTCACAAATGCGCTTCAACGCCTCGATCTTCATGTCCCGAAAGGAATCCGGTTTTCTTGATCGGCAGGTTTAGAAACCATCCGTTTTTAAACACCGAGCGGTTTGACTTGACTCAAATCAAACAAATAACAATCCGCCTTCGTCTTTGAATACATCGCCACCGGCTTGCCCACGGTACTTAAAAAATCCAGAATAAGCCTTCGCTCGTCCTGCCCGTAGATCACCAGGGCATGCGAAAAAAGAAGCCAAACTCTCTTTCGTCCATAAAATCGTGCCATTTCCTGCAAATAGACGGTGAAATTTTCGCGCGACTTGGCTCCCCAGACACAATCTTCGGAGCGGATCCCGTATCTTTTTTGATAATACTTGAACGCCGGGATCGCCCCATAGAAAACATACAAAACGTCCCCCGGTTGCCACGCGTCCCGGATGACTTTTAATACGGGTTTGATCTCCTCCCCGCGCGTTTCGGCCTCATGCCAGCGCTCATACATATTCAAAACCGGATGGAGGAAAAAGATCGTCAGCAGAAGGACACTGACGATTTTACTTCGCTGGGCGACCAGTCCCGTCACCCAGGTCATCCCCTCGGCGACAAAAAAGCACATGACGGGCACCAGAAACAAAATAAGCCGTCCGTTAAAGGGATAGAGCCGGAATAGCCCCGCCAAAAACGCCAGCCAAAACGGAGACATGATCATCATCCATTGACGCCGTCTCCCTTTCGGGAACAAAAGACAACCCGTTAAAAAAGCGAAAACCGAAAGACCGTATAAGGGCATGCCTCCCGGGTAAGCAAAAACGCCCATCACACGATTCACCCACCACACGGTATCGTTCACGCTCTCAGTCGCCACAGGAATAAATGAGGTCTTCCACAGAGCGACTGCCATTTGCGTTTTTTCGATTCCCAAAAAAAAGAAATAATCATACACAAAGCTGAGAAACCAGATCAGAGAGATCCAAAACAACGGTCTGAATTCTTCCCGTCTTTTATCGATCACGGAAAAAATCCACAAACTCATCCCGACGCCGCCCAAAACAATGGCCGTCACATGGGAAAACCAGATCACCACCGCTCCAAAAAGGGCATACACCCATCCCCGCCGTAAACTCAGCGGCTTCGAGCTCATCCGGAAACCCATCAGGCACACGAGCAACGACAAAGCGACATCGCACGCATAGGGTTTCGCATCATCCGCATAGTGGATGATTTCATTGGAAATACTGAACAGGAGCAAAGCCACGGGCATGGCCGCTCGGCTGGAACATCGCCGGACGATCCGCCAAAATAGAAACAAAGCCGACAGGCTAAAGAGGAAAGGCCATAATCTTAAAACATATTCGCTGGTACCGCCGAAATAGATCGTCAGTTTCGTCAGCCACAGAAACGCCGGAGGCTCATACCCGCCCCAATGCTTGGGCATCAAGAGATGAATCAACGGCGTATGCTGAATTTTCAAAGCGAACGTGGCTTCGTCATACCACAGGGAAACATTGGCCGCATACTCGCGCGCGCGCAAATAAATCCCCATGACCATGATGAGGACCACGAGAATACGGGAATAATAAAACCGCTCGGTTCCACGAACCAAACCGGGCAACACTTTGCCCCACAGGTTGCGAATCGAAACGGTCAGATCAGTCATGAATCAAAGCCCCCTCGACCGGTTTTCTTCGACACTGAACTTTTGCGCTTCCCAATATTGCCAAAACTTTCCTTTTTGCGCCAACAGATTTTGAAGGGAACCTTGCTCGACAACCGATCCGTGATCCAAAACGATAATTTGGTCGGCATGCGAAATGGTTGACAATCGGTGCGCAATCACGAGGGCCGTTCGCCCTTGAATGGCATTATCGACCGCCTCCTGGATCAAGCGCTCCGTCAAGCTATCCAAGGAATTGGTCGCCTCATCCAGAAGCAGGATATCCGGTTCCTTGAGAAAAACGCGGGCAATCGACAAGCGCTGCCTTTCGCCGCCCGACAATTGAATCCCCCGTTCCCCGATGACGGTATGGAGCCCCTTGGGCAATCCGCGGATAAATTCATCCAGACGTGCCTTGCGTGCGGCATCCAACAACTCCTCATCCGTGAATGACCGCTCCAATCCATAGGTCATATTAAACCGCACCGACTCATTAAAAAGCAGGACATCCTGCCCGACGACACCCATGAATCGCATCAGGGACTTGACGCTGTATTCACGGATATCCATGGCATCCATAAAAATAGAACCGGGAGGACAATCGTAGAAGCGGAGGATCAAATTGATGAGCGTGGTTTTACTCGATCCCGTCGGTCTCAC
>JAQTOZ010000294.1 GCA_028713205.1 Candidatus Omnitrophota bacterium | reverse complement strand
CGGGGCTTTATTACAAAGACGCCGGCGGCGTACGGCTTGAAGACGTTGTGGTCGTCACCCAAAAAGGTTGCCGCCATTTGACACACCTCGCCAAATTTTTGGAAGTTTAACCGAAAGGTTATGGAATTTTAGGGTCTCAAGGAAAAAGTTTTACTGCCGTTGATCTAACTTAGCTTGAATAGAAGACATACGAATTTAAACACCAGTCAACCCCAAGGAGGCGCAGCCAAGAAAGCAATAGCCATATTGCGACTTGGTTGCTCAAACCATAATGGATCTTAATAATATCGATTTTTCTTCCGCGTCAACTTCTTTCATCACGGTCATTATTGTCATCGCATCGCTCTCGATCGTGGGCGGCATCATCGCCTATCTGGTCGGTAAGTATGCGAAGGCGAAAAAGACCGCGGCAGCCACCGAAGCAGATCGCGCCGAACGCTTCAAGAAGATACGCGAAGAAGAACTCAAGAAATTTAATAAAAACGTCACCTGAAGAGAGTGCCGTAAAAAATCTTTTCCGGCCTTTCTCCACCTTTCCACTGCAAGGCACGCAGATCGTGGAAAATTATGCGGATTTGGCCTGAGCCGCAGCCGCTGCCTTGAAGACGGAAAGCTGTCTGGAGATATCTGCCAAAGTCAGACGGAACGAACCGTCGTCGTTGAACCTGACCGCGATATCGGGAAGATTCTGCTCAAAATATTTCCGGATATAGACTCCGACCTTGGCGCGGTAATCCGGCTGGCCCTTCAGTTTTTCCGCCTCAATGCGAAGCCTGGATGCGAGGTCGCTCAGTAAAAGCGCGCGTATCACATAGGCCTCCGCTTTTTGCACAAGGGAAGCCGGCTTCCAATTTAGATCCGAAGGATCCTCCACGGCATTGAGAATTTGCTGGATGATTTCCGGCATGGCCGCCGTCTCCGCCTCCGTCAAGGACGATGCCACCGCATGGGGCGCGGGCCGGTTGTGTTGCTTGAAAATTTCCTGCCGGATCAAATCGTCGAAACCGATTTTCCCGCTCGCAAATTTAACGATCTTGCCGACAAGCGCTCTTTCTTGATCATTCAACTGATCGATACCCTTGACATAAACAGCCTGCTTGATCGCTTCGGCATTGACACCGGCAAGCACAATCGATTGCTGATATTCACCCGTACGGTCCCTTTTCGCCAAAGCGACAAAAATCGGCAATGCCGCCATCATCATATTGATTCTCTGATCCACATCCCCCGTCGTGGTCATAATGGCCGTACCTTGGCCGTCCAACACAATCCTTTTCTGGACCAGAAGCATTTGCAGGTCTGCGATGCTCTGATCAACGTCGCGACGCAAATCCACGGGATTGATGCCGACCTCTTGGGCAACCGCCGGCACAATCACGTCCAGCAACGCCTCAAAGACTTCGGGACGCACACGGTGTTCGTCAGAAATCGTTTCTGCGGCCACATCCTCGGCCGTCACCACAACCGCTTTGAAGGACGCCCCGGTACGTTGGTCGAAATATTCTCGGAGCACATCCTTCTCCGCTCTTAATTCCGATCTTGCCGGAAGCGCACTGACCAAATCCTCAATCGCTTTCTCAAGAGCATGATTTCTTAAGGTCTCTGACAAAGTGGACACGTCTATTTCTTTCGTACCATGATTGGTTGTAATCGATCTTGGGACCGCAATGCCGTCGAGAGGCGATCCGGAACCGTGAAAGTCCCAAAGCGCAAGGACTTCATCGATCGCCGCATCCTGATTGTCTCGATCGAGTAATTGCAATTTCCATCCGTAACGGTCTCCGTCGAAATTAGGAACAATAACCTGATAGTTGAAAGATACCGTTCGATTATTCATGGTCACGTTGAACATGCCCGGTTCGCTGAAATAGCGCCCGGAAGCCCCTTGATAATCGTAGCTGTGTTTGATGACTTGGGCTGACGTCGTATCCAACACCTGTCCCACGGCATGAATCGGAAGTTGCGAGCTATGCGCTTCCGCATTCAGCGTCGCCGTGTCCAGCGTCGTCATGAGACCCTGTCCCGGCTCCACATATTGTTCGCTGACCAGTTCGGTAATCAGTTGCGTCGCCAATTGTGTCCTTTCGGCCGACGTCATATTCGTAATGTCATAAACTTCCGTGCCATTATGAAGGGCGAACGATTGCGGAGTTGCGGTACCCACGAGCGGAGAAGCAGTGCCGGTAAACGAATACGTCACGTCGAGTTGATCGACGAGCGCGTAAGTGTGAGCCGCATCCAGCATCGCCACGGAATAGCCGAAGGTATCGCCGTCCCAATTGGGAACATCGACCCGGTCGGTGAAAAACCGTGTGGTTCCGTCCGGCATCGTCAGTTGGAACGCTCCCTAATCGCTGAAATAGCGTCCGAAAGCGCCCTGATAATCATAGGCCGTGTGAAAATCCTGGATCGTCCCTCCCGTTACAATTTCAATTTGTTCGATCGGAAGCTCCAAACCATGCGATTCCGCATCCAGCATCGCAGTATTCAGAAGAGGAACCAATTCCTGGCCCACTCCCGTATGGATA
>JAQTOZ010000119.1 GCA_028713205.1 Candidatus Omnitrophota bacterium | reverse complement strand
CTGCATACTCATAGGAAGTCACATACGGAGGAGAGGTCACAACTAAATCAACATGTCTATCAGGAAGATTGATTTTTCGAGCATCTCCCTTTTTCATCCTGCAGGACACATCATCCACTTTCTTTTTTTCAAGCAACTCAACATATTCCTTATTCTTTCTCGTCATGAGATTAAGATGTCTGGTAAAAGCAGTGACAGGCTCAGCGATTTTCTTAGAATTATCACGCATCGGTTTAATGCTTTTTGAATACCAAATTGAGCAGTTTTTTAGTATGTTCGAAAAACAGCAATTATAAAAAAGACGGACGTCCGCATCCCCTTCCGACAGAATGCAATCATAAATAATTCGTAGCTTGTTGAACTCTTCAGGCTTGAACCAGTATTGCAAACGCTTATTGGCATTTTCATAATAATTAGTTTCAACTTTGCTAGCTGCAATGCGCTCTAACAAAGACTTGTTTCTTTCTTCTAAAATTTCCGGGTCGATGCCAATTGTCTTGGCTTTAGCTATAAGAACGGCTACTTCGTTCACGTCTAAGCCAATACTTTCACGACCGCTAAGCTTGGACTCTACTAGTGTAGTTCCACAGCCTCCGAAGCTATCAAGAACTAGGTCGCCCCGCTTAGAATATTTAATTATGATTTTGCGGACTAATTGAGGAATAAACTTTGCAGGATAACGATGATAACCATGGGTCGCATAAAGAGTCTCTCTGCGAGTAATGTCAGCAAATGACCAACGTATATCTGACTTAATAGAATTTAAATCAACCATCTTTTTGTTTCGCGTTATGTCGTCCAACCCCCAACTCCTTTTATCTTACTTTGTGTAGGTTATTAATAAAGCTTTTCTACCCTGCATGGTGCTATTTGAATTTACACTGATATGGTTTCGACAACGCCTGTTTTCAAATTCTTCAAAAATTTAATACTCCCAACATATCTATAGAAAATACGCGCCCTTTTTTTATAATAAAATATCTTCAGATGATGAATAGCATTAGGAAACTTCTCCTTTTCTAATTCACTAGTACCCATGAATCCTCTGGCCCTGCTCACTTTTTCCTTATTAGCATCATTATATTTATGAATAGAAAATGGTTTGTGAATAGCTATTGACTGTTCTCCTGATGGCATAAATTTCTTGGCATATTCAATTAAATATTTCGGGAGACAACCGTCACCTAATATTTTATTAAGCTCATCAAAAACCACAAGTCCACTTTTACTGCCACTGTAGCCTGCTTCAATCAACTTAGTAACATTGTCTTTAAGTTCAAAAATATCAAAGCTCATTTCTCCGCTATCCATGCGAACAGTTGTTCTATCGATACTGCCAGATGCTACAGCAGACACTTTAGAATCTTCAAGCCAAACAGGTATACTATTTTCAGACTGGATTGCCTGTAATGCCAATTTATGAAACACAAAACATTTATGCCAATCCAAGAACAACTGCTCTGGAATTGATAACTCAAAGTGTTCGACGTACTCATTTCTTGAACCAAACATTCTTGCTCTTTGGATATATGTGTCCTGCTGAATTCTATGCTTAACATCTCTCGTAAAAAACATAGACA
This sequence comes from Candidatus Omnitrophota bacterium, assembly GCA_028713205.1. Classification (GTDB taxonomy): domain Bacteria; phylum Omnitrophota; class Omnitrophia; order Omnitrophales; family Aquincolibacteriaceae; genus JAQTOZ01. The sequence goes on along the minus strand of JAQTOZ010000119.1, from coordinate 8,173 downwards.
AGAGATTTTTGAATGTCACGCCACGCGACACAATGTTCCCACCAATGGCAATAGTAAATGGGGTTTTAGGATTAGTGGCATCATCATAATCAACACTTTTCTTATCCGCATCGCTATTCATCACTACAACTGAATTTCTAGATATATTTTTTCTTATGTAGTCAACAATATCATTTGCCGCACCCTCTCCAAACCGTTCTTTCGCTGTTTCCCATAATGTTTTAATAAATGCGTCATAGCTCCCATTTCTCTCATCCTTCAACACATTAATAATCTTCACAACTTCTTGGTAATCTAATGTATGGTCAGCCCGTTTCCCGCTAGTATGAATCAGCATACAGTAATTCTTTTCAGTCTTATTTACATGAGCATTAAGATGTCCTGCTGTAACGAGAAAGTTGAACACTGAATTGCGAAGGTGCGCAGTTTCGTCTCCCTCATCAGGCAATAGGTTGAGCCTATACTTAAGTTTTTCCTCAAGATTTAAAGGGAAAAACACATCTTGTCCTGTATAATTCTGATGCGTTGGGAAATTAACCCATTTATTATTTGCATTATCAAAAGTGTTGTTTAAGTCTAACCGAGCAGGCGTTGCCGTTACCCCTATATACACCCCATTCACTCCAAGCAAATTACCAACTAGTGCATTGATCCTTGTTACTTCACCGATATTTTTCTTTGCATTTGGCGACGCATAGTCCGCTTCGTCATCAAGAATAACTCTGTCTTTTATGCCATTCAGTTTATCTATGAGTTTTCTTAAATCCTTTGCATTTTTCTTACAGAACAGAATCCATTCGCTACTCCCAATCACAACATGTTGATCCATTACCTCGCTGAAGTTTTTAGGATCAGGGTCAATACCTGATTTCTTAAATCGCCGTAGGTTTTGTTTAAGCAACTCTACATTATCATTCAATAAGACAATTATAATCTTTTTCCCCTCATCCAAAAGCCTAGATGTAAGTGCAATCATCATTTCTGTCTTACCGCTTTGTGGTTCGCCATAAATAACAAATGATGTGATGTTCTTCTGTAAATTTTCTATAGAATCTGTTACGGCCTTTTCAATACAGACCGTATTTATTCCTTCGGCTTTAAGCCTTTCGAGTTGCTTCTTATACCTATAATTAGCAGCCCTATCTCCCTTAAACCTAGCAATGTCGAACATTTGACTCCCTACCACTGTTAATCTTTTGCTTAGTAAGTTATAAATTTTTCTACTTATTCGTCCTAGCCCTTACAAACTCCACCAAATCCTCAGGCGCAATCCTCCACTGTTTTATCTTTGTTGCACGAATCTGCCCCTCGCGAATCAGCTGCCTCACCCGATACTCGGTCAACTCAAGCTGTTTGGCTGCATCCCTGACTGTAAGATATGCTTTAGGCATAGAAATATCCCCGCTCAACACGATTTAACACGATACAACATTATAACACATCAGAAAAATAAAGCACTACGCTTTTCGCATTAAAGAATCCAATACTTTCTTAGACCTGTTTTCGTTGATTTCAACTATCCTTTTCTTGAGGAACTCCTGCCAGTCATCCTCTCTCTTGAATTGGTGGATAAATATGACGGGAATCCTGTTTTTCTTATAGATAGTTTCCCGATAAGAATAACAAGCTCTATCATCGCCGCAAACCTCCACATATATGCCTAATTCTGGCAGATAGAAGTCAGGAGTCCAAACTCGCGGCCTCTCCTTCTCATCAAGCAGAAAGATAGGGTTCTCAAAAAGCCAATATATATTGATTCTCTTGAGATATTCAGCAACTTCCAGCTCTGCGTTGGACATTGATTCATAAATTGCTTTCTCTTCAGCCATTCATATTCATTGCATGATAGATATATAAAATTTCCCTACCCTCTAGGAAAAATTAAAATGTCACGACTTTATCGCTTTCCTTAATGATCTCGTACATGTCCTTCATGGTGTTAATCGGGCACATCTCAGAGCCTTCCTGATTGCGTGACTTTATGCATGTTCCACAAGCAAGTATTTTTCCGCCCAATGACAAAACTTTCTCAGCCTGCTCTATTGTGTTGAATTTCTCTGTGCTAATAGACTGGTATTCGACGCCCTTGCCAGTAAGAAAAACTTTGACTTCATCTTTTTGCCCTAGTGCAAAATTCGCATACCTCAGCGCATTCCACGCTGTTTCTGCATCATTGCTTGAAATGATAACTCCTAATTTCATCTTATCCCTCCTTTTATTTAAGCTGCTCCCTTGTTTATAGATTTTGCCTTTTCGAACACAAGCCCATAATGATACGGCTTCAAGTCATGCTGGCTGGCAAACTTAAAGCCAACAGATTCCGCCCATTCTATAATTTGCTCTGGCTTGGGGCGAATATCCATGGAAGGCCCTCGGGGAGTTGTTGGGTCGTAATTCCAATGGATGGCTCCCATCTTGCCGTCTTTTCTTAGAATTCTCCCGGCTTCTTTCAATAAGGCTTTTGGATTTTCCAAGTGGAGGATATTAAAAAGCATCACATAATCCACGCTTTCATCCGGCAAACCTGAGCCTTCAGCCATAAAGTCACGAAGCGTTGTTTCAACATTATCCAGTTTATGCTTTTTCGCTTCCTCTCCCGTCATCCGAATCATGTCAGGCTCAATATCAAGCGCATAAATTTTACCGCTTATCATCTTGGCTGCCGGAATTGTAAACGTCCCATATCCGCAGCCGAATTCCGCAGCATCATTAACCTTATTATTGAACCCAAGAGCAACAAGAATTTTCTTTGCATCAAAGAATTTAGCCCACATGTCATGCTCTGGCATACCGCTATCGCGAATTTTCATATTGTTTTATCTTCTCTCTAATTCTTATATATTTTCCCCTAACTCTCAACAGGATAGCCATTTACCCGCTTTAGAATCCACAAAACCGTCTTGCGGTACTTGCACCAACGGCCAACCGTTCGTTAGAAATTCATAACTCGTTGTCATCCAACAAGTCCTCGCATCGGCACAAACCTGGCATAAATTGTGCGATCGATACGTAAATGGCGTACCAGCGTTCATCCGAAAGTACGAATTGACACTTTATTTTCGGGACAGACACCTATTTATTTCTCCTCTTCATATGTTTCTACCCTACTTGCAAAAGGAATCCTCATTTTTTCCCATTCAACTTCGGGCGGCCGCGCGTTTTCACGACCAGTTCCCTCTGCAGAATACTTTCAACCCTGTCGAAAAACACTTCATTTCCCAAGGGACGGCCATGGCGCGTTTGCTGTTTGATACGCAGCATCTCCTCCGTTGAATCACACTCTGCCAATACGACCGCCCAGTTTCGTTTCCCCGCACCACCCATGAAATCGAAAAGCTGATCGAGATGGAAACAATGCGCTCCCTTTTCTCCACAATGAAATCTTGCGCTCGACCATTCCCATTCGGAAGCTATTTTCACCATTCCGGCCCGCACCGGATTCCGTTCGATATAGCGCGCGCATATTCCGGTATACCGTTCATCCATCACGCACGAATAAAACCGCCCCTGGAACAAGTGCCCCATCAATCCGTTGCGCTTGTTGATCGCTTGAGAATATTTCATGTGGGCATATTTAAAGGTCAGGGCCATCGAATCTTCGTCATCCGGCACCGCGATGAAATGTACATGATTCGACATCAGACAATAAGCCAAAATCCTTAGGTGTCGCTTGACACTTTCAGCCTTGACGAGCGATAAGTACATGATCCGGTCATCATCGTTTTCAAACAGAGACTGCTGATAATTTCCCCTTTGAGTGATGTGATGCGGATAACCGACGGCAACCACGCGGGCGATTCTAGGCATGGAGAAATACTAACGGAATCTCTGCGGCTAAGTCAAGAAATTAGGTGTCTGTCCCGCTTTTACGCGCTTTTACGCTTATTCAGCATGTGTGGCTTAATAAAGTTGCGAGCCTTTTATTTTTTTTTCTTTCCCTTGATCTTTTTATTCATCTCCGGGAAAAACCTGAAGGGCTGCGGTTTTTTGGACCCCTTCTCAAATGTTTTCTTGTCGATTGCGACATACACAAATGAAGGATACCATCCATGATCAAAATATTCCACGACATCCTCGAGGCCGGACAATATATCTTCGGGCAACAGGATTACTTCCGCCTTATACCGGTAGGGCGTCATTTTGAAAACATTCTTTTCTTCGCTGGGAATGTACGCATCGATCTGAGTCAACAGCTCCTCCAGATTCTGCCTCGTCGCAAAGTCCGCCGAAAGGAAAAATCCGATATCAGGGACCATGGATCCTTCTGCCCGCGCATCCTTTGTGATCGCCATGACTTCTTTTCGGGTAAAGCGGTTTTCTTTCCGCGATTCCAAAAAGCCCCGGATGAGTTCTTTGAGCTCTTCAAGGGCATTCACTTCATACGCATCATAAGGCAGCACCTCCATCCAGCCCGCACAGATATCGTGATAGCGTTTTTCCGAAATAAGACGCACAATTCCATCGCTGTCCTGCTCCCATTTGCCGGCATCCGTCTGTGCTATGCCAACATGGGCCGATTCGCTTTCTCTATAGCTTCCGTCGGCCCGAAGCGCCAAATAGATGGTATGAGCCCCGCTCTCTGCAAAAAAAGCATCCTCGCCTTTCGGGAAATGATAAACCTGAAGCGACGCACGAACCGCCGCAACCTCCTCTTGTGACTTTGGCCGGTAGCCCTGGTCCTCTTCGAGTAATTCATTTTTATATGGATATCGATAATCCGCAGTCGCAGATTCAAAGTCTTTCTGATCGATCGCGATGATTTGATCAGCCCACTTGTAGGGTCCGCTGGCCGAGTCGATGTGTTGTCGGATCTTCACAGGGGCATCGCTATCATCCAACAAATCACTGGGAATCGCCAAAAGAACATTGGACTGATAGAGATAGGGAGTCATATAAAACACACTTTTCGCCTCCCCCTGCAGATAGGCATCGATATCGGTCAAAAACTTCTCAAGTTCCGCTCGTGTGATCCGTAAACGGCGCGGCACAACTCCGATAACGTTATGCGACACATTGCCTTTGGTTTGGTACCGCAGCAAGTTCTCGATCTCAAATCGTGCAAACTCATCTCGTTTTTCCCGATCCAGATAGTTGCGCAAAATTTCCTTCACCCGGGCAACACGCTCCAAATCTTTCCCGGTGTAAACACTGATGTACATGATATCGGAATACAAATCATGAAATATCTTTTGAGAAATGAGCCGGAGCCTGCCATCTTCCATTTGCATCCAGGACCCTTCATCTGCCTCCCCGGAAGAATAATCATCTGTCTTGATCAAACGATACTTGCCATCCTTGCCGAATTCGTAGTAAGCCTTTTCCCAATCGGAACCGAAATAATAGGTCTTGTCTTTTTCAAAATGAAAAACCGTCATGGCCGCGCCATTGCTCACCGTGCTCTCGGCCCATCCCCACACCGGCACAAAAATCATAACTAAAATGAATAAGCCCCAAGTTTTCATCATGAGCTGATTCCTCCTATGACCGGACGCCGTCCGCGGGGAGAGGTTCGTGTTTTTTACCCCCGCCCTTCGGACGCCGTCCTGATTTTGCCGTTTTTTCAAGACCGACAATCAAGGAAATGAGGATGCCGGCACCGATTACGCGCAACCACGCATCCGGCGGCATGGGGGCCGAATGAAAAAGCTTGTTCATGACCGGGACATAGAGGTAAAACACCTGCATCAAAACCATCAAACAGACTCCCCAGAGTATCCAAATATTCGAAAAGAAACCGATCGCAAACACGGATTGAGTCAGGGACCGGCAATTAAAAAGGTAGAACAGTTCTCCCATCACCAGCATCGTCGTCGCAACACTTCTGGCTTCTTCCAACGAAGCCCCCCGGCTTAACTCCAGTTCAAAAAATCCGAAGACACCGGCAACAAGCAGAATACCGACATACAAGGTGCGAATCACAACATCCCGGGTCATGATCGGAAGTTTTGGGTCTTGGGGCGGACGCGTCATGATGTCCCGTTCCTTGGGCTCGAATGCCAGCATCATCCCCAGAAAAATGGCCGTCATCATGTTGACCCAAAGAATCTGGACCGGAAGGATCGGAAGCGCGGCCCCCAAAAAAATCGCCACCAGAATGGATAGCCCTTCTCCGAGATTCGTCGGGAGAGACCAAACGATAAATTTCTTGAGATTCTCAAAAACGCAGCGCCCTTCTTCCACCGCAGCTTCAATGGAAGCGAAATTGTCATCGGTCAGCACCATGTCCGCGGCCTCTTTGGCCACTTCGGTCCCCGTGATGCCCATGGCGATCCCGATGTTCGCTTGTTTCAAGGCAGGAGCATCGTTCACGCCGTCCCCCGTCATGGCGACGACATTCCCCAGGGATTGCAAAGCTTTGACAAGCCGCAGTTTCTGCTCCGGCGTTACCCGCGCAAAGACCGAGGCCTTGTCCGCGGCCTCGACGAATTCCGCATCGCTCATGCTTTCAATCTGCTTGCCGGAAAACGCGATCAGGTCCTCAGCATCGGCCGACCTTTTCAATCCCAACTGTTTCGCAATCGCGGTCGCGGTAAGCACGTGGTCGCCGGTGATCATTTTGACCCTCATCCCTGCCGCATAACAACTTCGCACGGCGGTGATGGCTTCTTTCCTCGGAGGATCGATCATCCCCTGCAAACCGAGAAAAACCATCTGTTGAAGGTCCGGATGCCCCAGGGAATCTGTCTGCGGCAATGTTTCCTTTTTCGCGAACGCAAGCACGCGCAACCCCTTGGAGGCCATCGCATCGGCACGCGCGAGAACATCTTTCTTGTTAAGCGCATTCTCACAGCGCTCTAAAATCCTTTCGACGGATCCTTTCATGAAAATCATCCGGGGCTTTCCCGCTCCGGAGTCATGGAGCGTCGCCATGTACTGATGTTCCGATTCAAACGGGATCATGTCCAGCCTCTTCATCGAAGCCCCCAAAATTCCTTCGTCAATCCCCCCTTTCCGGGCGGAAACAATCAAGCATCCTTCCGTCGGATCGCCTTCGATCTCATAACGACCGTTTTTTTCAACCAGCCTGGCATTATTGCACAGCAAACCCGCCGTCAGACATTCCTTCAAGGCCGGCAGAGATGCTACATTCATCACGTGCGCGCCTTGCCGGATATCCCCTTGAGGAAGATATCCCGCCCCCGTCACTTCGTAAAGCTGCCCTCCCGCGAAGATCTCCTGAACCGTCATCTGATTCTCGGTCAAAGTCCCGGTTTTGTCTGAGCAAATGATCATCGCGCTGCCCAATGTCTCAACGGCCGGAAGTTTACGGATAATCGCCCGGCGTTTCGCCATGCGCGACACCCCGATGGCTAGAGTGATTGTGACCGCAGCCGGCAGACCTTCCGGGATCGCACCCACAGCCAAAGCCACGGCCGCCATGAACATTTCCACGGGCGACTGTCCCCGGGACACCCCGACCAGGAAGGTCAAAGCCGCCATGCCCAGGATCACATAAAGAAGGAAATGACTGAAATGAGCGATCTTTTTCGTTAAAGGAGTGGCGAGGTCCTCCGCTGAAGAAATCAATTCCGAGATCCTCCCGACTTCCGTGCGATCCCCCGTGGTCACCACCACCGCGCACGCTTGACCGTAGGTGACAAGGGCCGAGGTATAAACCATGTTGACCCGGTCCGCAAGGACCGTCCCCTCGGCCACCGGTTCGATCTTTTTTTCCACAGGCAGGGATTCTCCCGTCAGCGCGGATTCATTGACCTGGAGTTCGCGGACCTTCAGGACGCGCATATCGGCAGGAACCTTGTCTCCCGAAATAAGCATCACGATATCGCCGGGCACCAACTCCGTGGAAGGAAAAGTTTTTTCAACCTCGCCACGCAAAACCACGGTCTGGGTCGTCATCGATCGAGCCAGCGCGGCAAGCGCATTGAGTGCCTTGGACTCCTGAAGGAAGCCCACCAGGGAGTTGATCAGCACCACCCCGAAAATCACCGAACTGTCGATCCATTCTTTCAGAACAAATGTGATCAATGCAGCGGCGACGAGGATATAAACGAGCGGCTGGTTAAATTGCAGAATAAATCGCAGCCACGCCGGCGTCCCCTTTTTCGGAGTCAAGACGTTCAGTCCGTAGACTTTCTGGCGTTGAGCAACCTCCTCGCTGCTCAACCCCCGATCCGCAGAGGTTTCCAAATCATTTAGCGCCTCTTGGATCGTC
>JAQTOZ010000293.1 GCA_028713205.1 Candidatus Omnitrophota bacterium | reverse complement strand
TTGGCTCATCGTAATCCTGTCCTCTTCCGCCATAACACCCCCTTTGGAAACGGGGCATTATAGGCTGCTTGGAATAGGACATTTCTAATTGGGCCAAATAGGACATTATCATTTTGGGATTACACTGTACAAAACGGAAACCCAACAGCTACCCACCCCGACTCCAATACAGGAATAAAACGATAAGTGCCAAGAAGACCAGAACCCAAATGTAAGATTTCGCAATCCACAACCGGATGAAGCTTAAAAACCCCGCGCGAACACCCGTCGATTGGCCACAATAAAGGCAAAGCAATGCATCATCAGACACCTCGTGACCGCAAGATTGACATAGAACCTTTTTCGCTGGAGCTGAAGCCGATTGATCCCATTTTTTCTCCAAACGCGATGGGGCTTTCTCATCCGCAACCTCCCATTCGGGGATCTCCTCTTCGTCCTCTGCATCAAAAACCATACGGCCTTTCGTAACGCTTGACGATTAACGAATCAAAACTTAGGATACATTATCATAGGCTACGCAAAATCGTTAAAAAATCATGAAATCAGGTTTTACGGGCGATTGAGCTTAACCGATAACCGACATTGTCCTGAAAAAGGAGGCAGCGAATGCTGGCGAATTTTTTTAAGCTCCAAGAGAACCAAACCACTTTTCGCACCGAAATCCTCGCCGGACTGACCACGTTTCTGACCATGGCTTATATCATCTTCGTCCAACCCGCAGTCCTTTCCACCGATTTTTACGGAAATCCGACGGGACTCAATTTCAACGCGGTCTTGCTAGCAACTTGTATCGCTTCGGCAGCAGCCTCCATTTTCATGGGACTTTATGCTCAATATCCCATTGCCTTAGCCCCCGGCATGGGAGAAAATTTCTTCTTCGTCTCCGTTATTTTAGCACTGAGCTCGCTTGGATTTCAAAACGCATGGCAAGTTGCCCTGGGGATCGTATTTTATTCCGGAATTCTCTTTCTGCTTCTTTCCATCTTTAAAGTCCGTGCCGCCATCATCGACGCCGTAAGTCCAAGCATGCGGAACGGTATTGCCGTGGGGATCGGACTTTTTATCGCTTTTATCGGCCTCCGCAATGGAGGGATTGTCATCGGAAAGACAGGAACACTTCTCGGCATCAACACTCAAATTTTATCGCCGGATGTCGCAGTCTTCTTTTTCGGTCTTCTGCTCACAGCAGTCTTACGAGTTCGCCGTATACGCGGGGCCATACTCTTCGGCATTCTCGGTTCTGCCATCTTGGCTCTTTTCCTCGGACAAATAAAACTCCCGCCATCCTTGTTCGGATTGCCTTCATTCAGTCAAAGTGCTTTTTTAAAAATGGATTTGTTTAACGCACTCAATTGGTCATGCCTCCCGTTTATCATCATTTTCACTTTCATGGCGGTGTTTGATACCGTGGGAACGCTCATTGGCGTCGCCGAACAAGCCGGATTCATCAAAAACAATCATCTTCCGCGAGCCGACAAGGTTTTAGTCGTCGACTCAGCAGCTTCCGTCTTGGGGGCCGGCCTCGGAACCAGCACCGTCACCGCTTATATCGAAAGCGTCACCGGCGTCGAATACGGCGGACGCACCGGATTAACCAGCATTACCGCTGGATTGCTTTTCATTTTGGCCCTTTTCTTCTGCCCTCTTGTCGGCATGATTGCCAATTATCCGCCGATTACGGCCCCGGCTTTGATTATTGTCGGCGCCATGATGATCCAAAATGTGAGCAAGATCAAATGGACGGACTATGACGAATGCATCCCTGCATTTTTAACCATGATCGGAATCCCGATGATGTATTCCATCGCGGATGGGTTGGCTTTCGGTTTGATCACTTATCCTCTGATCAAATTCCTGAGCGGCAAAGGGAAGGATGTCAGATGGCTGATGTATGTCCTCGCCTTGGTCTTATTGCTTTATTTCATCTTATTCAGGTCAAAACTCCACTAAACTTGAAATCGCATGCGCTCCGTCAATGTGTTTGAATTTGGTTGATTAAGTGATCGGCAGTTTCAAGCGACTTTTCGGCATCTTCCTGAGATATTTCCAACCCGGGTTTGGGATAGCGGCTGGGGGTGTATAGATCATCCAATCGACGCAAGGGGATGTCAAAGGATTTTAGCTCCGGTTTGAAATGCAGATAACGATCAAGCAATCGGGCGGTGTCATGAGATTTGTCCGGGATCATGCCTTGTCCGAACAACGCTCCTTTAAGAGTTTTTTCAACCGCTTGATGAGATAAAAAACAAATAACATCGTAATCGTTCGTACGCTCATATGCCAGCCTTGCGACTTCAAGGTCGGCCTGCGCCTTGGCATACCAATCTTGTGGATTCCTCGAATCAGACACAGCGAAGACATTCGAGCACACCATATTCGCGCATAGCACCAGGGCTTCGAGGGACAGCACAAATCGGTTTCGAACTCTATGCATTCATTCCCCCATCACTTGAAGGACAATTTCGCGGTTGCGCGAGGTATTGTCAAAATCGATCAGGATGATTTGCTGCCACGTGCCCAAGGTCATTT
>JAQTOZ010000118.1 GCA_028713205.1 Candidatus Omnitrophota bacterium | reverse complement strand
TTTTGCAAAATCATTCGCAAGGAAATCGAGGCCAAGTTTGAATACGAAGACGATGATGTCATCGTCGTCCGTGACATCAATCCGCAAGCTCCGGCGCATCTCTTGATTATTCCCAAAAAACATATTGACCGGATTTCAAGCGTTGAGCAAACGGATCTGGATACCATAGGAAAGGTCATTTATCAGGCCAAACAAATCGCTGCAAGAAATGGATGGGAACATTACCGGCTAGTGTTTAATAACGGTGAACAGGCCGGTCAATCCGTTTTTCACATTCATCTTCATCTGCTGAGCGGTCGCCCCATGCGTTGGCCGCCCGGCTAAAGATCCTTTTTCCTCGAATTTTCCTCAAACGCCGTGATGTATGCCGGCAGCATTGAGTCCCGCAAGCCATAATGAATGATGCCTCATCTGGCAGTATTGCCCAGTAGTCGCGACCATTTCCTCCGGATCAAACTCATTTCAGGATAAGGCTTTCCGAAGAAAACTAGCATTAACGATCAAAATATAGCATTAAAATTTTATCAACAGCTTTAAAAACTACGGTATATCATGTAATCTTTGTATAGAGCTTTATAAAGCTTATAACCATCTAGTAATTGTCATATTCACTAAAGCGTATTTATACCAAATATTAACTGGGACCAAATCATTGCGTTGTGGGAATGCTCATTGGTGAGAGAAAGTTTATGATTGGAGATTTGCGTTCAAAAACAAGGGGGAAGGTCATTGCGTGTGTAACGCTGGCGAGTTTTCTCGTTAGCAATAGTACTTGGGGGCAGCCGGCAATACCCTCGGTGGACCTCGCCCGCCCGTCCCTGATGATCAGTCTTCCGGATCAAATTACCATTCCCGAAGAGCTCGGACGAATCGAAACCGAATTCCGCGGTACCGGAAAGAACCCGTTTGTCGTGTACATTCAAGACGCCCATGCCATTATTGATGCCCAGGACCATATTCAAAACCTGATCGGCTATTTGCAGGAAAAGTACGGTATCGGTCTCGTTGCTTTGGAAGGTGGCAAAGGGAAACTGGACCCGACGATTTTCCGCGCTTTTCCGGATGCTTTTGTCAAAGAGAAAGTGTTGCGCCGCTATCTTGAACATGGAGAAATGACGGGCGCGGTGATGGCGTCCGTCATGAATCCCAAGGAAGCGGTTTATTATGGCATCGAAGACTGGGAACTTTATGAGACCAATTATGTAGCTTATCTGCGGGCGGCGGAAAACAAGGACAAGCTTCTGGAAAAATTCAAAACACTCAAAACCTCCCTGGATGGCGAGCGTCAGCAAATCTATTCTGAGAAACTCAATGAATTTCATGAGCAGGTCAATGCCTTCCGGGACGAACAAACGCATTTGCTGCCTTTCTTGAAATATTTGAAGCGCTTCTTCCCGGAGGAGGTACCGGATGCACAGGGACGGTCACAAGCGCCTTCGACAAATCCGGATTTGCCCCGCTTCGCTCCGGAAAAATATCCGCAACTGGCGGCACTTTTCGGTTCCATGTCCCAAGAGGCGTCGATGGACAAGCAATCCCTGGATGTGACCCTCAAGAAAATGGCGGTGGCGCTCAAAAAAAAGTATGCCGGCAGCTTCAGCCGGCAGCTGAATATGGAATTCAACGCCAAATACCAGCAATACGTGACCGGCCAGGTGGATGCCGGGATCTTTCTGAGATTTATGATGGAGGCCGGCAAAACCGTTGGCATTAAACCGAAGCTGACACCGATGATGCGGGAGCTTTTGGGGCAGTCGGAAACGCTTTCCATGATCAAGGGGACGCGGCTCTTCGACGAACTCGAGAGTTTGACGGATGAAATCGAGGGGCGCCTTGTCGCGAGTGAGAAGGAAAAGGAGTTGGCCGGCAAATACCGCCGCATCCGGCTCCTCAAAGATTTGGCATCGCTGGAGCTTACGCGGGACGACTGGGGCACCTATGAGAACGCGCCGGATGATTATCTTGCGTTCTTAGGGCGCGATCGACATCTGATTGTACCCGCGGTCGAATATTATCAAGTTGCCATCGAACGTGATGCCGCTTTTCATCGGAAACTCGGCGAACTCTTCCGCAAAGAAAAGGCCAATGCCGCCATTGTCATCACCGGCGGTTTTCATGCCAAGGGCTTTGAACGCACGCTCAAACAGGCGGGGTATTCCTACGCTGTCGTTACCCCCAAGATCAATTCTCTTCGCGGGCAGGAAGCGTATCAAGAAGTGATGGAGGGGAAGATTTCCTACAGGAAATATCTGGAAACGTCTTTTTATGATGCCTTCGTCAAGGCATCAACGCTTCAGCTGGTGGGCGAGATGAATCAGCCGGATTTTGCGAAAAATATCAAGACCTGGCGGGATGATGTGATTCGTAGACTCGCCGGCGAAGGGCGTATTGCCGAAGCAGGAAAATACACGCGGTATATCGATCTTCTCTTCAAGACTTACTATGACAAGTTTGGCGAAATGAATAAGGCCCCCAAGACACGCAACGATATCCTCAGCGCTGTGGCCGATGAACTGAAGCTTTTTCGCGAGAATACCGTAACGCACATCCGGCAACGCTTTGAAATTCAGTTCAAAGCGTTGTCGGATGGACTCAAACAATTGGCGGGCCGTGGTGCTGTCAATGCCGACAGTGTTCAAACGGTGTTGGATCAAGCGAAGCAGGCAACTCCTGCCGCCTATCAATCGCCGTCCAGTGTGACTTGCCTGGATGTCAGCAATGACGGCTTGGGAATTGCCGGGCGTGCCATGATCGACAGCGGCTTTCGCAGCGAAATGATATCGGCGGCTGATGTTGAATTTGTTCCGCCCTCTGTCGGTATCGATACACTCCCGCCCTCGATTCCGGTTAGTGTACTAAACGTTTCGGCGAACGCACCAGCGGACGCGATGACCATGAATATTGTGGACCAATTGGCGACGTTGCCTGTGTCGCCCGAAGGGAATCCCGATGAATTTGACAAATGGGTCGCCGCACATGGAGGGGAGCCTGGCAAGGTTCGATCTGAGTTGAGGAGACGCAGATTGGGATTGCCAAGCGGACCGCCAACTTCGCCAGGCGTATCGCAGGAGGCACTTGATCAGTTAGCAAAAACTGCGGGGCAAGCGGAAACCCTGGCGAGGCAAGCCCTCGCGCAAGCTCAAACAGTTCGAGAACAACTTCAACGCTTGGCAGGTCCTAACGCTAACATCGGCGCCGAAAATCAAAATCAGATTGATGCGAATGCAGCTTCGGGGCCTGTTGCCGATAGCGGAAGCCTCCCGTCAGCTCCCAACAAAATAAAAATAACACCGGCACCGGCCGGACCTGAAAACCGGCTGGCCGCCGCCGCTTCAGATACTCCGCTGCCTCCTCCGGAACCGCAAAGTGTTGCTACCGGAATACCGGCGGCACATGGTATCCCCCTACCGGTGACAGACGAACGAGGAGAGACCAACGGAGGAGTTTTGCCGGCGGTCCCATCGGTGCCGGATGTGGCTGTCGAACAGACGGAGGCGGTTGAACCGCTTCGCGGTGTTGAGGCTGCCAGCCCGACTGCAACGGGAGAGATGAAAAAGGAAGCGATCGCGAATCCGAATGCTGCCCGTGAACAGGCGGATAAAAATATTCTGGACCGGTCCGCTGACCAATGGAGAAAATTCAAGGAACGCACCGCCGGACCACGCGGGGAATCCGTTTCCGTTCCGCCGGCTGTTCGCGACAATCAACCGGCAGTCAAACAGCGCTCGGAAACGAGGGATGAAGAAGAAACTCGCAAAGTCGTTGAAAAGGCGTTGAGTGCGACGGCGATTGCTGACGGTATGGGAGAACTGGCGCGTGATATTGCGAAAAAGATAGGCGCGCGGCGAAAAACCGGGGAAGAAATTGATTTCATAGCGCTTGAAAATATTGCCATGGAATTTCTTCAGGATGAGCTGGAGGCCAGGAAATTTGCCGCGGCCTACAGCCCGGCGATTCAGGCCTATATCGAAGACTTAAATGCACAAGACGTGAGTTTGGCCGAGCACGCAGGCGATGAGGGCGATACTTCGCAAACCGCGGAGTTGGCCGAAGAAATCGCGCAGATGAATGTTTTCCTGCAGGATTTGATGCGGCGCCCGGATTTGGAAAAGGAACGTATTTTTCTAGAGTCTGTTTTGGAACATTGGCCGCAGGGTGTGCCGGTCAAGTTGGGACTCTATGACTTTCATGAGCTCGGCTATGCGGATGGCGCTTATCAAGGCAACAATATCAATACTGTCGTGGGCAAAAGTCTCCGGACTTGGCTCAATTCGGGTGTGAGTGCGCTCGTCCTTTCCAACCTAAAACTGGATGACGACAATCCTCAGGTCGATCTCTTTCCCATGGTGGTTACGATTGTCCGTTCGCTCTTTGGGGTTCGTGCCGCAACAAGCGGCGATATTGAGTTTGTCGTGCGTGAGCTGTTGAAAAATGCGGTGGTCCATGGGAACGAAAACAATGACAACAATCTGGTTGTGATGCGCTGGTACGTTCCGCCGGGTGACGGCCATTTAGTCCTGGAATTCCTCGACCAGAAAGGGACGGTCATTGATTTCCGGCAAATTCGTGTCGTTCGTCCCGAAGGCAGCAGGCGTTACACCGGTGAAGGCGTGGGCCATCGCGACTATTTTCAATATCTGGACGTGGATTATCGCATCCCGGTGGACGACGGGTCGGACCGCCCGACGGGTATTTATGATCCCTCGCAAAATAACGGCGGAGCATTGATTCTCGGACCGGACCAACAACCGGTGGGCAAAATCGTCAGATTACTCATTCCCATGACGCAATTTCATTTGGGGCCTCCCGGACCGCAGGATTTGCGACAACAATTCGTGGAAGTTATTAATCAGCTCCGGGACCGGAACCTCATCACGCAGCAAGATGCCGAAAGCAAACTGAAAACAGCGGACTCGCTTCTGACGGCCGATCATTCTCCCACGAATGCACTCATGTATCTTGAGACTTTGGTGTACCGGTTATCTCACGATATAGGCTATCCGGCATCCATGATGCCCAACCGCTCGGAGATACGTGTCACGGAGACAGAAGAAATCCATCAACCGAAAGTGGAAGGTACGGCCCAAAGGGGCATCCCCACAGTTGGTGTTGCCATAGATTCGAGAGCTATGGATTCCGTTGAAAGAAATCGTCTCATAGGCCAAATCAGTGAGCTCAAAAAGCATTTGCAATCCTCAGATGATAGTGCGGAGAAGAGCAGCGCAAGAATTGCTGTCCGGCAGCGCGCTATGGATTACGTCATGATTGCGCAGTCGGCGGCAGTCCTTCAACCTCGCCTAGCTTGGGAGATTGTGCATCTTCTTTATTTTGCGATGCGTGACAATGCTCGTGCGAGCAAAAAGCCCGGAAGCTCTGTTCAATTGATCGGAGATTTGTCTACAGCGTGGTCCGCGATGGGGACATCCAGGGCATCACCTCTCGTACTCCGGTTGATGGCGGCGAAGATGGTTCCCCAACTTCAACATGATGCAGGCGTGAAAAACTTTTTGAATGTCGTTGTAAGCGGAAACATAGATCAGGCTGTTGAGGTCATGGGTAAAAAAGATAATTCGATAGCTGAAAAACGGGAGGCGTTCTATTTTCTCAGAACCTGCGCTGATTCCCAAAATGCGACGACAACGCAAGAATACAGAGAAAAAGCGAGAAGAGCTTTGTCAGAATCCGCACTGAAAGATATGCTCATGGGATTTCAAATATATGATGATAGCTTGGTCCGGGACATTGTTCACAAACTTCGGGAGGTTGCAGGAAACGATCGCGATTTTGTCCACGCATTAACGTGGGTGATGTATTCACCCGGAGCCCATATGGATGTGCGAGGATACGCAGCCGACCAGGTTATTGCTGTTTTGGAAAAGGGGACAATCACGGAGAAAGGTGAATTGCTGTTGACTTTGAAAGCATTTACAAGGGATACCCGCGCTTATGAATACCCTGAGGGGCGCGCTTTAGAAGCATTGCAGAGCACGGACGATGCGGTTATTGTTGCCAATCTTAGGGCCTTGAAAGGCGTGAATCACGGTCTGGGATTTATTGTTTTGAAGAGGTTTGCTCAGAAACGCGACATGCTGAATACCGTTATTCGTGACAGTGAAATCGATATACGCTTGAGAATTTTTGCCTATGGTTTGGCCATGAGTCAATTTGGGACTGCTGTGACGACAAAGAATTTTTTCGATCAAACAAGTAACTTCCTCACAGAAATTGCTATGGACAACAATAAAAAGGACGACGTTTCCGCAGATGCGATATCGGCACTGCTACGCTCTCCTGTTGGTATGTATGAACTTCAGACGATCAATGTGGCTGTGATGGCGGACATCAGTCGCATGGCTGGTAAGGTGTTTGAATTCCATCAATTTTTCCCTGAACAAATATCACGGATTATGGAATCAAAGCTCGACCGAGGATACGACAATGCGGATGATACGCATCGTTACGGAAGCCGGCTATTAAGTGAACTCGGCGGACTCGTTTTTCTGATGACGCTTGTCCATGAAAACATGCATAACATCACCGATTATGGCTATGGCTATAAACCGGTTGGGGATAATCTCCAGGCCCTCTCCATCCATGAATATTTAAGTGATTTGTTTGCGCTTTGGTATGCGGAACGGAAGGGCTGGGACGAAACGGATTTTATGAAATATTTTCAGCATCGCACAGAATATCAAAGATCGCTGGTGGCAAATCCATTTGTTGTGGGTGGGATAGCCTACCGAGCCAAAGCCGATGAAGAGCATCGCGCAGGGCGGACGCTGATTTGGCACTATCGTGAACATGTTTCGAAAGACGCTGTTCCAAACCGCTGGGAAATTAATTTTGTTAATGCTTTAACGGTGTTATCCAGCCATATGCGTGAAACCGGAGAGGGGGGAGTTATCGGGGCGAATTTTAATGCGTTTGTTGCCAAAACCCATCAGTTAAATATGAGAGATATGCCGATGGGAATCAGTTTTGCACACTTGCCCATTTATGTCGGGAAAGTTGTAGCTTCTGCCCAGCGTTCGGAGACTCGGAAACAGCAGCCGGAGCGAAGACCTCTCGGCGACACGGATCTGCCGTATGTTGCTATGACGTTTGAAGCCATGCGGCTCGGGACGGACCAGGCCGATGAGTATCTGTCGTCTTCCGAAGGGAAACTGAGTACGTCCGTTCGCACGGGGGATGTGATTCAAATCGCGGATTATTTTTTCATCATTCTTCCCCGCGGTCCCAATAATGAAATTCGGCTATGGGGCCTTTTGAGACCTCAAAAATTGACTTTTGCGCGACAAGCCGAAGCCATTGCCGTGGCACGGGAAAGAATTCCGGCCGAAGTGTTCCCTGCGGGGATGCCCTCCATTCAGTTTGGCCGGAGTCCGGAGTTGAATAACAAAATCGTGAAGGACGGTGCGGTCTCCCGCGAACACAGTCTTCTGGCCCCTCAAACCGACGCGAATGAGTATCGGTTGGATGATTTGCAATCCCGGAACGGGATCTATGTCTATCATTTTGCCCGTCATTTTTCGATTCCGCAAAGCGACGCCTCCGATGCCGCTTCCATGGTTCAGGAAGATGTCCCGGCCATGGATTTCGGCCGGGCGCTTGACTCCGTCGCGCTCCGCCTTGAGAAAGGGCGGTCCTACGTGGTCGGCCCCACGGAATTTTACAGGATCAAAGTCGGGGATCGGTTGTATCTCCGGGTGTCCCAGCCGGACTCCTCCGGGCCGCCGCAGCTTGAATATTGGAACCGGAATGCCGAGGGCGAACCCACCTGGACCAGCGTGTCGACCCCGGTCGGCCACCGGGAATTACCGTTTGAATTACTGGACGGTCAAACCTGCACAATCACGACCGATGCCCAAGGATATGTCGTTGCCCGCAGAAATTTCAAAGACCGCGAGAAATTACGGCCCTTCGTTCAGGACGAAGTTTATCAGATCGGTGACATGCGGGACCCTGCGGTACGCGATCATTTTCAAATCACACGCGTCGGAAAGACCTATGTTTTAGAGGATGCGGGGAATGATGTCCCCGCGTCGACTGTGGAATTCGTCGGGTTTGGGACTCAGACTGCGGATGCGTTGAGACGGCGCACCCGTGAACTGGGACGGGTTGGCGGTTTGTGGGTGGGAAATTTAATCCCACCGAACAGAATTCCGCCTAACGCAACGGTACATGTTTTGCTGCCGGACCGGTTCCGGTTTGTCGTGCTCGAGAACGGTCGTGAAACCTATTCGGGGCCGGTTTTGTCCGTGAGAGATTCCGAGTTCGTTGAACAGGTGTCGGATGAATCCGTTGCGGCGGTGGGGCCGAGGCAGCGCTATGAGTTGATGGTTCCGGTCGCAGGACAGGAAGGCTCCGATGCCAGTTTGATGGGATCGGGCATGACTGCGGAGATTGTTACAAGTGAGAGCGGAATTCCGATGCTCGGGATCAGCAATCATAGCGCAACGACCGTAGGATTTCGCCCCGTCCTCAGCCGATCGGAATTGAGGGCCGCGAATGTCGTCAATCTGAGTGATGTTTTAAGCGCGGTGCCGCAGAACGGCAGAATGGATGATGCCCTCTTCCAGAATTCGATTCGAGAGCGCTTCGAACGCGCGGCGCGGACGGTCATTGATCAGTGGCGGCAGAATAAAGGAGACAGCCGACAATTTTTAGCCCGCCGGTTGGAACGAATCATCCAGCAAGACCGTCCTGAAAAGCGGTTTCAATATGACGCATTTCTCGGAGATCTTGAAACGATCTTTGGAGACCGGCTGGCAACCGACGGAAGGACCGATGGCGACCGGACCCGCGAAGGACAAATTGAAAATGCCTTTCGTTCGCTGGTGGATTTGCTTGGAGATGGTGTGCCGGGCGAATGGTATGAAACCTTGCGCCAAATGTTGCGGCAAACGGCGCCGGTTGATATCAATCAATTGTTTGACCGCGATTGGCGGGTCAAAGACAAAATCCTGCGTGATTTTTCCGGGACATTGATGTCGTTGATGTTCTCAAGGGCGGATTCGAAAGAGATCATCTTATCGGAACCCGTCGAAGTCGATCATGCAAATGCATTCGGCGATCGATCGGTGGTTGCGTTCAAACTGAAGACCCGGGACGCCCGAACAGGCGAGGAAAAGGATCTGGGGTATCGTCTGATGGTTGTTTATGTGGACGGTGCCCCGCTTGAAGGTTATTTATCGATGCGTTCCGTAGACGATAGCTATGACAATGTGTACTTGCGGATGAGTGCTCTCAAACTCAACATTTCATCTTTACCGGAGATGGTTCAAAAGGATGCGTCATCGGCCAAGGAGGTGTTGAGATATTTTGAACAAGTCCGGCATTCGATTATGAGTGCGATGCCGCGGAAGGAAAAGATACAAGGACTGCAATCGACCGGGAAACATTATGTCTTAACTCCCCAAGGGTTTGACCGGCAGGCCTTTACGGATTTGGCCGACCATTCCAACCTTTACATATGGCAACTTCAGCATCCCTTGGCGCAAAATTACACATTGACGGATGAACTTATCTATTTGGCCCAGAGCAAAAATATTGTGGGGCAGAGGTCTTATGGCGTCCAGGATCAAATGGATACGGATTCTTTTGACGAATTCGCCGCTTATGTGGCCGGAGAAGTGGTCGAACAAGCGGCCAATCCCCGCGATTATTTTCAGCTGAGCGGGATTCAGTTTCAGATTTACAAATCGGATGTTGATCTTTTGATTGAACTTGAATTTTTGCCCGAAGCGGCGAGACAGTCCCTGTTTTATCGGCAGCTTCCTGCGGATCAAGAGGAAAAG
>JAQTOZ010000117.1 GCA_028713205.1 Candidatus Omnitrophota bacterium | reverse complement strand
GGTCTTCCAATCCCATATTCAGGGCGCGGATCAGCGTCTTGAATTCCTTGAGGCGGGCCCGGGACAACGCGCGGCCCAAGCCTCTGCGTTTTCCGCGGAAAACCGCAAGCGCAAGATTTTCCGCGATGGTCATATGCGGCGCCGTGCCGCTGAAAGGATTTTGAAAAACGCGCCCGATCCATTTCGCGCGCCGGTGTTCGGGCCACCGGCTCATTTTTTTCCCGTCGAGCTCGATTTCGCCTTGGTCCGGCAAAAACGTGCCCGCGACGGCGTTCAGAAAACTGGATTTCCCCGAACCGTTTGTGCCGATCACAACCGTGAAAGATCCTTTTTCGATTTCCAGATCCACACCCTGCAACGCGAAAATCTCATCCGGGGTTCCAGGATTAAACGTCTTGAAAAGCCCGCTAATTTTAAGCATGCGGCACCTCGCTTTTCCGCTTCTTGAACCGTCCCAGCAGTCCCGGAACAATCAGCGCGGCAAACACAAAAACGGCCGTGATCAGTTTCAAGTCATTGGGATTGAGCCCGAGGCGCAGCGCGATCGCAACCAGCAACCGGAAAAGGATAGAACCCATCACCACCCCCGCGATGGTCAACCCCACCTTCCGGGTCTGGACCAGCGATTCGCCGATGATCACGCTGGCAAGGCCCCAGACGACCATGCCGATCCCCATCTGAACGTCCGAAAACCCCTGGTACTGCGCGAGCAGCGATCCGGAAAAGGCGATCAACCCGTTCGAGAGAGCGAGCCCCAAAACGATCATGCCTTCCGTATTGACACCAAGCGCGCGTATCATCTGCGGATTATCGCCCGTGGCGCGCATCGCCGTGCCGAGATTCGTCTTCAAAAAAATGTAAAGGCCCCAACATAGCCCCGTCACCATCAAAAACATAAAAGCAAGGACCGCCATGTCGCGGGCCATAACTTCCCAGCCAAAAAGATTCACCGTCGGGATTTCGCCGAACCTTCGCAAGCTCCATTGCTCGGCCACGTCCGAGAGCGTCCGCACGGACAAAAGCGGAATATTGCTTCTGCCCATGATATGCAAATTAAGCGAATAAAGCGCGGTCATCACTAAAATCCCGGAAAGCAGGCCGTGAATTTTAAAACGCGTGTGCAAAATGCCGGTCACGGTCCCCGCGACACAGCCGGCGCCCGCGCCGGCAAGCGTCGCCATGAGCGGGTTAACCTGCTGCACAAGCAAAATCGCGGTGACCGCCGCGCCGAGCGTGATCGATCCGTCAGCCGTGATGTCGGGAAAATCAAAAATCCGGAATGAAATATAAACACCCAACGCCAGCAAGGAAAGAATCAGACCGATCGTGACGGATCCGATGAGAAGCGTCATGACGCGTCCCTCCCAATCCTCGTGACCGGTGCAAACCAGATTGCGCCCCGCGTAAACAGGCTCTCCCCCGAACCCGTAATGTCGCGTTCATCGTTGGTCAGATGCAAAAGCCCCTGGATTTCACCGTCTCTGTAAAGCGACGCAACCGTTTCATTCAAATCAAGCACGCCTTTCGGCAAAGCCCGGAAATTAAAAACGGCGGCATGGACATGGGCCGCGATACTTCCCTCCTTGCCGAGCGGTCTGACGAACGGCCGTAGTCCCGGATCGGCGGCAGTTGTCGCAATTCCCACCGCACAGACCAGCGAACGCGTGAACGCATGCTCCGGCGTAAATGAAATCCATTCCTGGATGAGCGGATACGCAAAAATCGATCCCGCGCCCGTGACACCGCCGGAGACCGGCGATTTTTTCAAAAAGGCTCCGATCAAGCCGGCTGTTTCGGCAATCATGACCCATCCGATCGTTTGATTTTTTTCTATTTCCATCAGCGTTCCAACGATCTTGGACAACGGAACAAAAGATTCTTTCGCATCGGTTTCGAATCGGAGGCAACGCGCAAACGCGCCTTCACACACCAGCGCGTAAAGGGCCTGGACCTCGGGGACCCAATCACCCTGGGCGAGCACGTAGTCGGGAATATAAGACCCGCCCGAAGGCAGATAGACGGCAGAACCGCCGGCCGCAAGAAATTCACCGAAACACTCTTTCGCATCCGCGAAACCGCTTCCGAACGCGCCGAGTCCGAGTGCGAAAGTTTTTTCGGACAATCGGACGACGGCACAATCTTCCGGCCCAAATGCGGCGCCGGCAAGCTGCGCCGGATTTCCCACGAGACGGCACGCAAGCGCGGCCCCGGGCTCGACCTCAAAAAGGGTGCCTTCAAGCGTTCCCCATTTGCGCTTTTCAGTCCCGGTCCCCGGAGAAATCCATTCCGGTTCGCTTGCCGCCGTGTCCCGCGCCCCAAGAAGCATCGTGCTCAGGCCCGTCAGATCCAGGACTTTTCTGACCTCCGGCGAGGGGTCCGTAATCGCCAGACAACCGCCCAATTGCTTTAGCGTTTGGAAATATTTCAGCAAAATCCGTATGCCGGCAGAACTTAAAAAGTTCACACCCCCGAGAAACAAACGGATCTTATGGTCGCCCGCACGGATAGACTCTTCCAATTCCGTCTGAAGATAACCGACCTGTGAAGAATCGAGCCGACCCGAAACCCGTACCTCAAGCCATTCGTTCTGCTTGTTCTTTTTTATTTCCATCAATCAATTCCCCTTACTTCCCCGAGCTTGCACGACTTCATCCGCGCGCCGGATCACGGCGTCGGGAATTGTAAAATTTACGGCCTGCGCCGCACCGGGATTCACCGCCAGTTTTGTTTTTGTGATTCCGTGATACGGAATCGATGCCGGGGCCTCGCCCCGCATAATACGCGCCGCGATCAAACCCGATTCCCGGCCGCCGTCAAAATGGTCGTTGGCGAGCGTGACGGATGCGCCTTGCCGCGCAAGTCCGGAGCTGAACGCAAACACGGGCACGCGGGCGCGTCCGGCCGCTGACACAATACTCGCAAACGCCGAATCATGAAGGTTGTCATTGATTTGACAGATGACATCCGCGCCCTGTTGGATAAGGGCCAGCGCCGCCTCGCCCACGTCCGCGGATGTGCCCGACGGCTCGGCAACCAATTTGTAGCCGGCGGCCTTGGCGGCTTTTTTCATTTGCTCATAAAAATCGACCGAATTGACCTCGGACGGGGCATACAAGGTCCCGATGGTTCGCGCCTCCGGCAGGCATTCCCGGATCAATTTCATCATCGCTTCAAACGGGCTGCGGTCATAAACGCCCGCAATATTCATCCGATGCTTTTCATCCGTCCCCTTATCACCCAGAATCAACGGGCTGACCGCCAGCGTATAAACGACCGGACGGTCTTTCACCTTTTGCATCACCGTCTGCAAAACGGGACTTGTAATCGTCAGAATCATGTCCGCATCGTCATCCAATGAAGCATCCACCAAACTTCCCAGCAGGGACAATTCCCCCTGCGCGTCGCGGACCTGCAAGCGGTAATCGCGCCCTTCGACAAGTCCCGCCTCTTTGAGCCCCGCGAGAAGCCCGTCTTTGGCCGTATCGATGGCGGGCGATTCGACCTGCTGGATCAGGGAAAGTTTCCACAGGCGTGGCAAAGCGGACCGGTCGTCCGGTCCGGGACCCGCCGCCGGCTTGCCGGTAATGCCAAAATCTTTGGCCATTTTCAATACTTCCGGAGAAAACCGGAGGCTGATCTTTTTTGCGATTTCCTCATTCAGAGCGATCTGTGACACCGAAACATTTTCCATCGGAATTGCCGCCGGATTTTCTCCGCGCAACACACGGGCCAACAGAAGCCCCGCCCTTTTCGCGCAATAATAGTAACGCACCCCGATCGCGGCCAGCGCCCCCCGGCCGACGAATTCGACCTGGTCGATGATACACGGAATCCGCGCCTCTTGCGTTTCCCGGATGATGACTTCAAAGGCCTGATAGGCCGTATTATCACCCGGAAGGTAAAATGCCTGGATCTCACGCGCCAAAAGGGCCTGAATGGCCTGGGCCGCCTCGGAAGTGCTAATGAGCGTTCCCTCTTCAAGCGTGATGTTGTTCTTCATGCACAGCTCCCGCAACACCGTCACGACCTTGACTGAATTTGCTTCACCACTGTTATAAAGAACGCCCAGTTTCTTGAAGCCCGGAACTATCTTATCGATAAAAGAGACGGTCTCTTCAAGCGGCGGGAAACCGCCGACACCCGTCATAAACGGCAAATGGTCCATGAGTGTCGTTCCCGCCCCCGCGGCGATCGGGTCCGTCACGTAATTAAAAACAACGGGCTTGCTTCTGACCGTCGCGCACGCCCCTTGAAGCACCGGCGTGGTAAAGGTCGCAATGGCATCGACATCGCTGTTGTCGAAATTCTGAAGTATCGGCTGGATATTGGCCATCTCCGCCTGGGCATGGGCCCGCGTCACCGTCAAATTGACGCCTTCCTGCAACCCCTGTTCCCGCAATCCGTCCAGGAGTCCCTGCATGGCAATCTCGACTCCCATTTCCGGCGCAAAATAGGCCATCGCAATTTTATATTTCTTTTCGTCCGGCAAACCGGCCGCCGGCAAAAGCCGCATCGATTGCCGTCCGTCCGTATCAATCAAAATGGATGCGGAGCCTTTCATATCGTCCGGGATATTCCAGGAATCGTGGATTTTTGAAAGGGCGCTCAAATTGATTCCCAGTTTTTGTGGTACGACATTTTCAAGCGCCACCGTCGCGGGGTCCCGTCCCTTCAAAATGTCCACGGCCAGATTTCCCGTCGTCTTGCCCACTTCGTAATAATCCGCGCCCAGACTGATCAAGGCCCCGGCATTCACATGCTCGGGCGTGTTTGTAAAAACCGGAATCCCTGCCTCGGTCGCCGTGTTGATCACGGAAGAAACGGACGACTCGACCACGTTGTCTCCGCCGACCCAAATCGCCTGGACATCTTTGGCGGCCAGGGCCTTGGTCGCTTCGATGAGTTCGACCGAAGATTCGACCGGCGCTTCGAGCAGCTCGATCCCGAGTTCACGGCACACCTCGCGCGCCAATTCCGTGCAAGCCAGGGAACAGCTTTCCGATGTGCACCACACCACGCCCACGCGTTTGAGCCCGGGAAAACATTTTCGCGCCAATAGAAAGACTTCTTTCACCGGTTGAAACGTTCCGATCCCGGCAAGATATTTCGGATGGTCCAGCGGCCGTCCGCGGTTGAAACCGACACCGCAAGTATACGGGTCCGTGACGGCGCCGAAGACATGCCGGACTTTTCCCTGGAGATTGGCGGCGGCTACGGTCTGAAGGGACGGCGTGCTGAAGGTCACGATCAAATCGTAATTTCCGTCGACTACGGATTTCGCGATCATGTTCGCGGTCGGGAGGTCCCGTTCGGCGTTAAACCGTTCGATCCTGACCGTCTGCCCCGGCGCATATCCGCGCTGGGCAAAAGCATCCAGGCATCCTTTGACACTTTCCTCAAGAATCGTGCTGGTCACGAACTGACAGATTGCAACTCGGGGCACCTTGCCCCGGACGGGTTTCCGGCGATGCCAGTCCGATATGAGAAGGACACTCGAGGCCAAAACGATCAGAAATAAACCGAGAAATAATCTTTTAAATGCGTACGCCATAACTTAGGTTATCGTCTTTCTTCGAGTGTGTTTGACCCGCTTTTTCGCGCCGCATCAAATAAGACCGGCAGGGCAACCGGTTTCGCAGGATTTTGATCCGTCAAACGGACATCTTCAGAATCAGAATATTGTATCCGTCCCTCCGCTGATACTCGACAGACTCCGCCAATTTGCGGACCAGATGGATGCCGAGACCGCCGATAGGTCTTTTTTCCAAGGATGCATCGAGATCGGGCGCCGGGACTTGAAGAGGATTGAAAGGTTTGCCGTCGTCCTGGATTTGAATGCCTAATTTCCCCTCTCTTTTTTCGAGATGAACCACAATGTCGTGCTGGGTTTTGTCCGCATAGGCATAGGAAATAATATTGACCGTGAGTTCTTCGAGGATGAGATTGATGTTGCGCAACACATCCCCGTCAAGACCGTGCTGTTTCCCGAATTCCGCGAGAGCGCTTTCGAGTTTCGCGAGACTGGACATTTCGTTTTTCAAAATCAAGGTCATTTCGTTTTCATCCGGACCGGCCCCGGCCTCTCCCCAATATCTCAGCACCAGCAGCGTAATATCGTCGGATTGGGGCGCGGCGCCCGAATAAAGACGGATTTCCCGGAGCGTATCTTCCACCATTTTTTTGATCCGCTTGCCGGAATTCCGGGAGAGGAAATCCCGCAACCGCTCTTCGGAATAAAGTTCTTCCTTTTCATTGCAGGCCTCCGTCACGCCATCTGTATAAAGATAAAGTGTGTCTCCGGGCTTCAAAAAAAGACTCCCCTGGGTATACTCGGCGTTTGGCACAACTCCCACGGCAGGCCCGTTGCCCCCGGGTAAAAATTCCGCGTTTTGGCCTTTTCGGATAAGCAGAGGCGGGTTGTGCCCGCCGTTTGCGTAAACAATTTCACCGGTCCGGATATCAAAAATACCGCAGAAAACAGTCACAAACATGCAGAAATCGTTATCGCTGGATATATCGCCGTTGACTTTCTTCAGAATGGCATCGGGCCCGGCGGTTTCTTTCGCGCACGATTTGATCAGTGTTTTGGTGCCCGCCATAAACAAAGACCCCGGCACGCCCTTGCCGGAAACATCCCCGATGACAAAGCAAAGGCGGTTTTCGTCGATGAAAAAGAAATCGTAAAGGTCTCCGCCAACTTCGCGCGCAGGCTCCAAAATGGCGTAGAGATCAAATTGCTTGCGCTCGGGAAAAGGAGGAAAAGTTTTGGGAACGATACTCATTTGAATATCGTGGGCGATCTTGAGTTCGCTTTCCATGCGTTCCTTGATCGCCGTCGTTTGAGTCAGTTCCCGGACGTATTTCGCCAGGGCCTCCTTCATATAAATAAAGGAGGCCGTTAGGGTACCGACCTCATCCGCGGATTTCGGTTTGGGCAACTCAACATTCCAATTGCCCTTGGCAATGTCTTGGGTGGCATACGCCAGCGCCCGCAGGGGTTTGGTGATGGACTTCGCGATCAAAATGATGACCACCAGAAGAATGACAAATCCCAGGCACGCCAGCAAGGCGTCGATCTGGTTGAGCCGCAAGACATCGGCCATCAACTCATCCTGGGGGAAAAGCACCGCCACCGACCAGCCGGTCGTGGGAATCGGCGCGTAGGCCATCCAGACATTTTTATCGGTCACCAAACTTTTCAGAGGAATAAATCCCGAACGACCGCGAACCATGTCTCTCCCGATCTTCCGGATCAACGGATCGTGACGGCCTTCCGCCAGGCTGAAGATCGTCTCGTTCATGATCAGATTTTTTTGGGGATGCGTCACAAAAGTTCCGTTTTTCGAGACCAGAAAAGCATAACCGGTTTTGGCAATCTTGATGCCAGAGACCATTTTCTCGAGCCAGGCGAGCGAGACATCCGCCGTCACAACGCCCATGAACCGCCGCTCGTTGCCTACCCACCGGTAGAATGGAACCGAACATGTGGAGATGGTAATATTGGCGCCGCCCTCATCATAATAAGGCTCGGTCCAGCAAATCCGTTTCAGTTCCCTGGGGATTTGATACCAGTCGAGTCGAAAGTAAACATAGTCCTCGTCGCCGAGCCAATTTAATTTGAGATCGCGTCCCGAGCGGTACACATACGGAGCATAATAATATGAGCTGCCGTCAAAAGCATTCGGTTCAAACGCGATGGTTGAACCGAAAATTTCGGAATTATGATCGACGACCGAATGCAAGAGCTGTTTCAAGGTCTTCTCATCGTAGGTAATTTCCGCCAAGGATTCGGCGACGGTCTCCGGAACTTCTTCGATGGAGCGCAGTACTGTTTCGATTTTTTGGGCCGTCGTAGCCGCAAGATCCCGTGCGCTGGCTTCGATATTTTGCAAAATTAATTGGCGGGAAACGTAGTAATTGTAGCCGAGGACGGCGCCGAAAATCAGGCTACTGCAGGTCAAAATAAAAAAAGCGAGTTTGAACGCCAGACTCTTAGACCTCACGCGTCCCTCCCTCGAATTTACAAAATTCCGCCATCGGCGGAATTTCATCGATCAGGCCGCTTTCTTTCAACACACCGGCCGTACGGAGATAATCGTCTTCGGCCAAGCTCCCCGGCAGGCGGCCCTTGTCTTCGGGCAGGACCACGTCCTTCATACGCTCAAGCATCCATTTTTGATGGACGTCATTGGCAGGGACATGCGCCTCGCGCATGTATCTCAAAACAATTTCCAGTATTTCTTCCGGATGTTCGAAAGCATACTGCCATCCTTCCATGGACGCTTTCACGAAGGCCGCATAACGCGCGGGGTCTTCCGCCAGTTTTTCCTCCAGGACATAAAGCCCGTCCTCGGGAAAACTCAAACCGTAATCCTGAAAGAAAAAAGCCGTCAGTTCGTCCGGATCATAACCCGCATTCAGAATCGTATGATATTCGTTGTACCACATGGCGGAGGACACATCCACGCCGCCGCGGAGGAACAAACTGACCGAGTAAGACTGGGGAATAATCGTCACCTGAATCCCGTTTTTTTCGAAAAAAGCCTTCGGCTGGACCTGGTAAATCTCGTCCCACAACCCGACTTTCTTGCCTTCCATGTCTTTCGGGGTCCTGATGCCGCTCGATTTTTTGGCAATCAGCATCAACGCAGACTTTTGCACGATCTGGCCGATATGGACGAGCCTGCCGCCCTGGACGCGTTTTTCGATCGCGGACGCGAGCCAAAGCGACGCGACATCCGCCTCTTGGCGGACAAGAAAATCATACGGCGAACGGTTCGGCCCCCCGTGGAGTATTGTCACGTCGAGACCGTATTTTTTGTAAATCCCTTTCTCCAACGCCGCATAATAACCGGCAAACTGGGCTTGCGGCAGCCAGGGTGTGATGAAAGTCAGCGTTTTGGGCGCAGCGGGGACCGTGGCTTCCGCGCGGGCAATCCCCGAAACGGCAAGAGACAAAACAACCGCGGTCCACAAAACAACCGGACGGTAGGTCCTGCGAAAATTCATGCTTCGGGCAGACATCGTGACGGGTTCAGGCATTCGGCGAACGCTTCTGTTTGTCGAGTTCTTCTTTCTGCATAGCATCCAGGTAACGGTCGGCCTCTTCAATACTTTCGAAGATCGGGGTGTCCGGAAGGGCCTTGACGATCTCGAAAACTCTCTGGATTTGCGGCTGGAGATTGGTCATGACAAAGGAGGCCTGGTGGGCCGAGAGGGCTTTCTGGATTTTAAAAATCACGCGTAGGCCGGCACTGCTGATATAGATCAACTTTTCAAGGTTCAATACCATTGTTTTGGTCGCCGGGACCAGAAGCGGATTGATTTTCTCCTCAAAAGCAGATGCCGTAGCGGTATCCAAACGGCCGTCAAGGCATACAATGTAAAATTCCGCTCCGCGATTTTCGACTCCGATGTTAAGCGCCATAATTTTTCTCCCGTAGTTCTAGACTTCGTCGCTGTGAAGTTCTGAAGAAAAGGTTTCCGGCCGTAAAAAACCGGCGTGAAACGCATTTCATTTATTGTATAGGGATCTCTTTGTCAAAACCGGCAATCTTAAAAACTTTTTTCACTTCCGGCGAGACATGGACCAGTAAAAACCGTCCCGCCCCTATTTCTTTGTAAACCATAAGGCTCAGGCGTAAAAAAGCCGACGCAACATAATCGACTTTCTGGAGATCGAAAATGACGCACCCGGAAAAACCCCGGATCTTTTCCAAAACCTCTTTCTCGAACGCAAGGCAATTCACCGTGTCCAGCCGTTCTCCGAACTTAAAAAGCAAACGATCGTCTTTCACGCTACATTCGACCATGGG
>JAQTOZ010000116.1 GCA_028713205.1 Candidatus Omnitrophota bacterium | reverse complement strand
ATCGCGGGTGCGTCGGATGCTTCGATTGTGCCGCTCATGCTTGCCGGTTATCAAAATATGAAAGCGCTCGCCAACGGACCGCTTTTACCCTTTGATCGAAGACGCAACGGATTTTTGGTGGGTGAAGGGGCCGGGGCGATGTTGCTGGAATCTTTGGAAAGCGCCGAGAAGCGCCATGCGAAAATTTACGGAGAAATTTTAGGTTTTAATTACGGGGCGGATGCCTTTGATCCTGTTTATTTTAACCCTGATGATCAAACGCTGGCGTTGACACTGAACAATCTATTGAAACGAAGCGGCCTGACAGCTTCCGAGATCGATTACATCAACCTGCATGGGACAGGAACGCGGGCGGGAGATCTTTACGAGACGAATCAACTCAAAAAGGCTTTTGGCCCGAAAGCTTATCAAATTCCCATGAGCTCCACCAAATCCATGACCGGCCACATGTTGGGTGCTACGGGTGCCGTGGAGATTATCGCGACCCTTGTCGCGATGAACGAAGGATTTATTCCGCCGACAATCGGACTCGAAGAAAAAGATCCCGCGTGCGATCTTGATTACACGCCGTTGAAAGCCCGCGATGCAAAAATTGAGCGCGCCATTTCTCTTTCCCTGGGGTTCGGAGGCCATGTGGCAGCGATCGCGCTTGGCAAAGCGCGATAGGCAGGAAACGATGAGCAGCGCCAAACCATCTCTTCTTGAGGAAGAACTGACCGAAATCCGTGAACAGAATCTCTACCGCCGGTTGCGCGTATTAGAACCGCGAAGCAGCACGCAGGCTGTTTTGAACGGCCAGGAAATTTTACTTTTTTGCGGCAATGATTATCTGGGGCTTACCCATCATCCGCGCGTCGTCGCGGCCGCCGCCCGGGCCCTTGAGCGTTATGGTGTCGGTTCCGGATCGGCGCGGCTTATTTCAGGTACTCTCGATATCCATCGGCAACTTGAAGAAGCCTTGGCGCAGCTAAAACGGAAAGACAAAGCGCTTGTCTTCTCGGCCGGTTACCTTGCCAACCTGGGAGTTTTGACGGCGCTGGCCGGCGAAAAGGATATCATTGTGATGGACAAATTATGTCACGCCTCGTTGATCGATGCTGCCCGGCTTTCGAGAGCAACCCTGCGTGTTTTCCCGCATAAGAATTATGCGAAATGCGCGGAGTTATTGGAGAAAACAAGTAGCTACCGGCGTAAGATTTTGGTCAGTGATACCGTCTTCAGCATGGATGGGGATCTCGCGGATTTGCAGGAACTTGTACGGATCAAATCACTCTATGATTGTTTGCTTGTGGTGGATGATGCGCACGGCACCGGTGTTTTGGGGCGCGAAGGGCGGGGCGCGATCGAAGATTGGCATCTGGAAGACCGAATTGATGTGATTACAGGGACGCTTTCGAAAACAATCGGCTGTCTCGGCGGTTTTGCCGCTGCCTCCGAAGGTTTGATCGAATATCTCATCAATTTCTCGCGGCCTTTTATTTTTGCGACGGCGCTGCCGCCGCCTTTGTGTGCTGCGGCTTTGGAGGCTCTGAAGGTGATGCGGGAGGAACCGGAACTTAAATTCCGGCTCTGGCAAAACGTTCAGAAGCTGCATCAAGGCATTCTGTCGGCCGGGTTTGAAATGGAGCCCGTTTCGTCTCCGATTCTTCCGATCATTGTGGGGGCTGAGAAAGCGGCATTAACGATGTCGGAAGCCCTTCTCCGGCAGGGGATTTTAGTGCCGGCAGTGCGTTATCCGACGGTTCCCAAGGGCAAAGCGAGGTTACGGGTGACTGTCAGCGCGGCCCACCGGGATGAAGATCTCAACCATTTTACTCAGGCTTTAACACGGTTCCGAGAATCATTAAATCATACGGTAAGCCGATAATTTAGCGTGTACCGGAAAGACTTCTAGCAGTATCATATGGCGGAAAAGATGAGGTGCGATCATCGAAAATCCGGAAACAACGCCTTCAGTTCAGGATCAAGACGCGGGCTGTAATCGCCTCACATACTTCGAAACGATTCTGTGTGCGAGTGCCGCCATCCTCAACGGCGTGAACGGCATCAGCCTTGTTTATTTGTTGATCAGTCTCAAGCAGAAGAATTTTATGCTTTTGACCCGCGGGGACATTATCGTTTTTATTTTTATCGTCGGCATTGCCTGTCTCTGTTGTGTCCAGTATGCGCTCGCGCTTTCCTTGCGTTTCCGGCGTCTGCAGTGTGAAAAAAGAATGGGGGAACAAGGGTTCCAGCGCATTCTCGGCCGCAAAAAGTTTTACGAAACGCTCAAACAAGAATTGCGAAGAGCGGGCCGCTACCATCTGCCCATCAGCCTTTGCCTTTTTGATTTGGACGACTTCAAGTCGATTTGTGAAAATCAGGGACGTGCTTTTGCAAACGACTTAAGCCATAGTTTTGCCGAGCTTGTCGTCGGGGCCATTCGCTCATCCGATTACATGGGTTGCCACGGCGAGGCCAGGTTTTGTATCTTGCTCTGCCATACGGATCTTGGCCAGGCGGATAATTTTTTTATTCGTATGCTTTTGCAATCCCAGGAACGTTTGGATGTTAGTTTTAGTGCGGGCCTTACCGCTTATCGTATCGGCGAAAACGCGGATGAATTTTTAAAACGCGTTGAAGATGCCTTGGCCTATGCCAAACGCGAAGGGCACAAAAAGGCCCGTTGTTCGATTGGGAAAGACGATAGCTGCAACGTTAAATTATTTTGATTTCCCTGCGTCAAGTCATCCTGCCAGAAAGTTTCGGCAATCTTATCAGGAAGGTGAATGTTCGTGAGTTCTAAAGGATCAAGCGGGAAGAAAGACCCAAGATCAAAGGCCAACGCCGACCGGCCCAAGCCTTCGGCAGCCGTTTTACAAAGAAAAGACAAAAAATATCTCTGGCACCCTTTTACGCAAATGAGGGATTGGCAGAAGGAAGATATCTTGATTGTGCGGCGGGGTCGGGGTGTTTATTTGGAGGATCTCCAAGGCCGGCGTTATTTGGACGGAGTTTCCTCTTTGTGGTGCAATGTCCACGGTCATTGCGTCCCCGAGCTTGATCGGGCGGTTGTCGCGCAGCTTAAGCAAATTGCCCACTCAACTTTTCTGGGACTGTCCAATGTTCCGGCGATCGAATTGGCCGAGAAATTGATTTCAATCGCGCCGCCGGGACTCACGCGGGTTTTTTATTCCGATTCGGGATCTGAAGCGGTTGAGATTGCGCTGAAAATGGCGTTCCAATATTGGAAACTCCGTGGCAAGCCGGCGAAAGCTAAGTTTGCCAAACTGACGCAGGCTTATCATGGCGACACCCTCGGCTCCGTCAGCGTCGGAGGAATCGATCAATTTCATGAAATCTTCGGCCCGCTTCTTTTCAAAACGCATTCGATAAGTGCCCCGTATCGTTATCGCTGGCCCACCGGGGACGATCCGGAGCGAGTCCATCGGGAATCCTTGCTTGAGATGGAACGGGTGCTTGCCGAAAATCACGAGGAGCTCGCCGCTTTGGTGATGGAACCCTTGATGCAAGGGGCCGCCGGGATGATCGATCAGCCGTCAGGCTACATTTCACGTGCGCGTGAGTTGACAAAAAAGTATAATGTGCTCCTGATTTTTGATGAAGTCGCCACCGGTTTCGGACGTACCGGTAAGATGTTTGCCAGTCACCATGAAAATGTGACGCCGGATCTTATGACGGTTGCGAAGGGTTTGACCGGGGGATATTTGCCGCTTGCGGCAACGCTTGCAACTGAGGAAATTTACGATGCCTTCCTTGGGGAGTATGCGGAGTTCAAGGCTTTTTTTCATGGACATACGTATACGGCAAATCCCTTGGCGTGTCGTGTCGCGGTGGCCAATCTGGAAATCTTTGAAAAGCGTCGTGTGCTGCAAAGCCTGGAAGAAAAAATCCGGTTCATGGAACGGCGGCTGAGCGATTTTTATCGCACCCCTTGCGTGGGGGATATCCGTCAGGTCGGCATGATGGTCGGCATTGAGTTGGTGCGCAACCGTCAAACCAAAGAGACGTTTGCCGCGGACAAAAAAGTCGGGATGCGAATCATTGGACGCGCAAGGCAAAAAGGTGCGATCCTGAGACCGCTTGGCCCCGTGATCGTTTTAATGCCGCCCTTGGCCATGACCGTCCGCGAACTTAGCCGGTTGCTGGAGATCACGCAAGAGTCGATCCGCGAAGTTTGTGAAGAAATGGAATGAAAAAGAAATTATTTTTGTTTGGCGGTGCTTTCGCTCGGCGCACGGTCAGCGAAAACGGCGTAATTTCACAAAAGAGTTTTTGAGAAGGACCACATGAAACCTGGAATTTTTATTACGGGAACGGATACCAACGTTGGAAAAACCGTCGTTGCGGCGGGGCTCGCCATGGTTCTAAAATCAAGAGGGTTCAAAGTGGGTGTGATGAAACCGGTTGCCACCGGTTGTCAGGGACCGGATCATCATTTGATTTCCATGGACGCCGTCTTCCTTTGGGAAGCAGCGGAAAATGAGTTCCCTTCATTGTCCAGTCCTTCGCGCTACCGTAATCCTCTTGCACCGCATGTGGCGGCACAGGTAGAAAGAAAGGAAGTCGATCTAAAACAAATTCATCATGCTTATCGGGAGCTTCAGAAAAATTATGACGTGATCATCGTCGAAGGAATCGGCGGACTGATGGTTCCGCTCGCCAAAGATTATTTCGTAGCCAATTTGATCCGAGAGTTTCAACTTCCGATCGTGGTCGTTTCCCATAGCGGGTTGGGGGCGATCAATCACACGCTTCTGACGATCGATGCCGCGTTGATCCGCGGGTTTGAGGTCAAGGGCGTTATCTTCAACCGGGTTCCGGTGGCCAATGTGTCGCTGGCGGAACTCACCAATCCGAAAGTCATCCATGAATTGTCCGGAGTCCCCATTTTGGGTTCCTTGCCCGAAATGCCAGACCTGAATATTGATAGCTGTCATTACGGACAGCTCAAGGAAGTTTTCGAAGAAAGGATTTGCGTCGACAAAATCATCTCAATGCCGGCGCTTCCCGTTTAAACCTCGAGGGAGAAGGCTTCTTGCCGACGATGCCTTCGCAAGGTTAAGACCGAAATGAAAAAAAAAGTTCTAGTCGCCATGAGCGGAGGCGTCGATAGCTCCGTGGCGGCGGCGATTCTTAAAGAAGAAGGACATGAAGTCCTCGGTGCCACATTCCGCACATGGGCGCGCAACGACTGCCAAAATCACGATTCCCGGTCTTGCTGCAGCCTCGCCGGCGTGGAGGACGCGCGTGAGGTGGCGCATCGACTCGGCATCCCGCACCAAATTTTTAATTTTGAGGAACTCTTCCGGAAATATGTCGTTGATTATTTTGCCGATGAGTATTTGAAAGGCCGCACCCCGAATCCTTGCATTGCCTGCAACGAGTTTATCAAGTTCCGGCTTTTTTTCGAACGGGCCCGCGAACTTGGTTTTGACGCCATCGCGACCGGTCACTACGCTCAAATCGGTTTTGACGAATTGCGCGGGGCCTATTACCTTGCGGAAGGGGCGGATCCAACCAAGGATCAATCTTACGTGCTTTTTCCTGTGGGGCAGGAGTTATTGCCGCATATTTTATTTCCGTTGGGCGGACTCCATAAAACAAGGGTCCGGGAAAAAGCGGAAAAACTCGGGCTTCCGGTGAAAGACAAACCCGATTCACAAGAAATTTGTTTTATCCCGGATAACGATTACGGGTCTTTTATCGAGAAAGAATATTTGGGGGGTAAAACCGGTTCTATCGAAACAAAGAAGCAAACCGGCGTTATTCGGACCCGGGACGGGAAGATTCTGGGCTTGCACGAAGGCTATTTTCATTACACGCGGGGGCAACGGAGAGGTTTGCGGGTCCCTTATGCAGAACGACTTTATGTCGTTGATACGGATCCTCAAAAAAATGAGGTGGTTGTGGGTCCCCGGGAGGATGTCTTGAATCATGGCTGTGTGGTGGAAAGGGTCCGGTGGTTTTTAAAACCCGGCAAAAGCCGGTTTCAGGCCTACGTAAAAATCAGGGCCCAGCACCGGAAAGCGCTTGCGAACATTTCTCTTTTAGAGGATGATAAAGCACGAATTGTCTTCGAAGAAAGCCAAGAAGCGATTACTCCCGGACAGGGTGCCGTGATGTATGAGAACGCGCGAGTTTTAGGCGGCGGATGGATCGAAAGCCTTCTCCCAGCGCGAGCATGATCGCGACACCGTTTTTCAGTATGACAGGAGTTTGAGGATGCAAGGGATGCGATTGGAAGGAAAAAAAGAGCAGAGCCTCGTAAGTTGGATGATCAAACGTTCCGCGACACCTCGCAGAGTTTATGTTCCTCTCGCTTACGGCGAAGGCATGGAGGTTGAGCCGTGCGTTGTCGTGGGGCAGCATGTTCAGGCCGGTGAAGTAATCGCAGTCCCTATCACGGAACGCGCCGTGACGATCCATGCCAGCATTGCGGGAGAAGTTATGACCATCGGATTTTTTGCGCATCCCTTTTTAGGCGAAGCAACAGCGATCGAAATCCGCGCGGAGGCCCATCAAAAAACATTGCCGGCCATCGGACATGAGAGGACGGGGTGGAAAAATTTTTCGCGGGAGGAAATGGCCGGGATTTTGCGCTGCTCGGGAGTTGTCGATCTAAGTTCCGGAATGGAACCCGTCCACTTGTCTTTGATGCGCGATTTTGATTTCAAAAAATATCCTTTGGTGCTTAATGCCTGCGAATCGGAACCCTATGTGACTTCTGCGCATGCGCTGATGATGTCACATCCGGTGGAAATTCTCAAAGGCGCGGAGATTATGCGGACGCTTGCGGGCGCTGAAAGGGTTGTTATCGCGATTGAAGAAAACAAACTTGAAGCCGCCGAGTTGCTCAAGAGCAAGGTTTATTTTTTGAGATGGAATAACTACGAAATTAAAGTCCTTCCCATACGCTATCCCCAGGAGAATCCGGTTTGTTTGAGGCAGAAATTGTTTGCTCAAGATCCTGTCGATGCGGTTTGCAACAAGAATGATTTTTGCCCGGTCTTCGATGTGGGCACGACGGTGGCGGTCTACGAGGCCGTTGTGATGCAAAAGCCGCTTTATGAAAGGGTGATTACCGTTTCCGGCGAATGCGTGGTTGAAGCAAAAAATATTTGGGCGCCTTTGGGCATGACGATCAAAGACGCATTCGGGGCTTGCCGCGGTCTTTTGCGTGAACCCAAAAGGGTGCTTGTCAACGGACCGATGCGTGGGACGGCCCAGCCAAATCTGGACACACCGGTGATGCCTGCGACGCAAGCCGTGCTTGCTCTGTCGCGAGAAAGCGTTTTTGACGGCGAAAGCGAGTCATGTATTCGTTGCCATCGTTGTGTCGAGGTTTGTCCGATGGGGATCTCGCCCATGATGGTGACTTTGGCGGCGGAAAACGATCTTTTCGAAATTTCCCGGCACTGGGGATTGGATCATTGTATCGAGTGCGGAAATTGTGCCTATATTTGTCCCGCCAAACGGCCGATGATAGATTTAATCCGGTATGCTCGACTGAATGACCATCAAGAAAAGTTGACCGTGCCGGAACCGACAGATGTCATGGCAGATTCGTTGCAACAAGAGTCTCACCAAGAAAAACGGGAAGCTTTAGCCGAACCGGTTTAATCAAAAAAACTTTCGTGATGATAAAAAATAAAGCAGTGATCGGTGGTTTAATCGGAGGGGGTTTTTTCCTCCTGTTGCTGATTTTTGTGACTGCCGGTCCAATCAAATTTCGTTCGCAAAAAGCAGCCGTGGAAGTCGAGAACAAAGCTCCATCAAACCCGGCTACTGTGCCCGCCATGAATGTGAGAACCCTTCCTTCGTTGGGACCGGCCCAAGCACCTATTACCATCGAGGAATTTTCGGATTTTCAATGTCCCTTTTGCCGGAAGGGTGCCGCGACCATGAAAAAAGTCATGGCGAATTATCCTCAGGATGTGCGCTGGGTCTTTCGGCATTTCCCGCTTTCGAAGACGCCGGGGCGCGGTTCGTTTTTAACGCATGAAGCATCGGTTTGCGCCGACGAACAGGGTAAATTTTGGGAATTTCGTGACGGCATTCTGGCCTTGCCGTACGGTTCACAAAAGGCAGATTTGGAACGTATCGCTAAATCCATCGGTTTGAACCTATCGCAATTTCAGGATTGTCTGGATAGCGGAAAATACGATAGTTTTTTATTGGAGGAACAACGCGAGGGGTTGAGACGTGGCATGACGGGAGCGCCCGCTTTCTTTGTGAATCATAAATACGCACTTGCAGGGGCTTATCCCTACGAGTATTTCGACCAATTGATTCAAACGATTCTGAAATCAAAACGGAAAAGCAATGGTTTGATACCGAATGCCGAAGCAGCAGTTTCGGACGTTACGGTTCCGGAGAAGCACAGCGGCCGCCCATCCCAAGGGCCTCCCGATGCACCCGTCACTTTAGTGGAGTTTAATGATTTTCATTGTCCCTATTGCAGACAGACAGGACCTGTGATTGATCGGCTCATGGAAAAATATGAAGGCAAAATTCAACGGGTGTGGCGCCATTTCCCTTTGCCGATGCATCGCGAAGCATTTCGAACGCACGAAGCTTCCGAGTGCGCGTCAGAACAGAACAAGTTTTGGGATTTTTATCATGCGCTCTATGCCATGCCGGGAAACCCACGGAGTGATCAAACCCTTTTGAATATTGCCGGCACGATCGGACTGGATCAAAATCAATTTCAGGTATGTCTCGAAAGCGACAAATATAGCAAACGCATCCGTGAAGACCTGCAGGAAGGAAGCCGATTGGGGGTGGAAGGGACGCCGACCCTTTTCGTGAATGGTGAAATGATCGCGGGCGCTGTTTCCTACGAAGAGTTGGACCAAATCGTTCAGAGCGAATTAGAAGCAAAAAAACCCGGAAATTATCAGTAAGCGATGACGCGGCCATCTCCGATTTTGCGGCGTGCTTTTTCGGCCGGGACTCAAAGGTTGCTTACGTCATAACGGCGCGTAAATTCATGATGACCTATATCACAGGGACAGCACCCTATATCCGATCTCCGAAAACCGTTTCCGGCATGAATTGGTTTACATTGGTTTGCCTTGGTCCGGCAGTTTTGGTCTCCCTATTTCTTTTTCGTGGGGATAGTTTGCATGTGCTCGGTGCGGCCATTTCGGCTGCCATGCTTGCCGAAATTATAGGGAGAAAGATCTCAGGCGATAAGCCTACTCTTCATGATGGGAGCGCGGTTCTCGTGGGAGTTTTGTTTGGGCTTATGTCCCCGGCGACACTGCCTTCCGCAATCGTTGCGATCGGAAGTTTCTTCGCGGTTTTTTTCGGTAAAGAGATTTTCGGACTGCCGGGACAAAGTCCTTGGAATGCCGCTTTGGTCGGGCAGGCATTTTTGCATGTCAGTTTTTCAAAATCGATGGAAGTCCTTGCCGTTTCGGATTCGGCCGCCGGCTTATTACCGGTCCAATGGTCTTGGGTACTCGGAGCCGGCATGTTGGGTGAATGTTCGGCTTTGGCCCTTGCGGCGGGCGGGATGTTCCTGATTTGGAAGAAGTTTTTTTATTGGGAAATTCCCTGGATCTATTTGGGCGCTATGATGATCTCATTATGGTTTTTGGGATTTCGTAGTTGGGAATCTCTCCCCTGGGGGAATATTGTGCTTACGGCTTTTTTTCTCATCACGTCTCCGGCTTCGACGCCGACAACGAGAATGGGACTGCGTGTGTTTGCTTTGGGAAGCGCATTTCTGTGTGTGATTTTGCGGTCCGTGACGGAATATTTTTATGTCACGCCTTTTGCCATCCTCATGATGAATGCCTTGACCCCGTGGATCGATATGTGGTTT
>JAQTOZ010000115.1 GCA_028713205.1 Candidatus Omnitrophota bacterium | reverse complement strand
GCGTTTTGGCGTAACCGCGCCGGGACTCCATCTCGCGCCAGTTCTGGATCTCCGCAATCAGGCGGTCGACACTGTAGCGGTTGTGGATCTTGACGAGTTTTCCGGCACGGCGGTACATTTGATTCCAGTCATAATTGAAGCAATACGTGCAGCGAAACGGGCAACCGCGGCTGGCCATAAAGCTGCGCATGGGAAAATGTCCCAAAAAAGTTTTTTCGTAAACCAGTTCGCGGTCCAAATAAGGTAAGTCATCCAAACAGGTGCGCCGGTTATGCAGCACCGGTTCCGGAAATTTCTTGCGGTTGTTGCGCGTCACGATATTGGCAATCCCGTCGATATTTTGTTTCTGCCCCAGCGCGCGCAGGAGTTCCACCCAGGCGTCGTCGCCCTCGCCGACGCAAAGTGCGTCGAGCTGGGATTTTTCGGTCGTCACGTGTTGCCGTCCGGCGCGGCTGTCCTTGAGGTTCCTGCGAAAGGCCTGAAACTCATCGTCGGACTCGCCGCAAAGCTGGATGCCGCTGTGATTAAAGGTGCTGTGCGGGCCGCCCATGATCGTGAAGATCTTATCGCCGTAGGTTTCCTTCACATAACGGTTGGCGCCGAAAAGGATTTTGTGTTCGCCGGTCTTGCCGGTGTAGGCCACGATGTCGGGGCGGATTTTACGGAGGCTCTCGGCGAAATTCCGGTGCTGCAGGATATTGAGAAAGGTCTCATGCCCTTCGCGTTTGGCGAGCGCCGACAGCAATTCGATTTGCATCGGGTCGATCGGGTCTTCTTCTTTGTTGACGAACAGAATTTTCATAATTGAAACCGATTTTTATGATGCGTTAACCGCCCCTTATGGCCTTGGGATTGTCATTGCGAGGACGGCGCAGACCGGACGAAGCAATCTCAAAACCGAGATCGCCACGTCCCGCCAATGGCGGGACTCGCGATGACGGATTTTCCCACGCCCCTATAATTTTTTATAACGCCGGCAAAGGGCGACTTTCCAAAACGCGACCAGGACATCGCGAACCACGCAATAAATGTTCTTCAATTTAAACGCCTTGGTCTTGCCGTACTGACGGCGTCTGAGCGCAAACGTCAGCTCCTGAAATGTCGCGCCGCCCTTCAAAAGCTCGACCAGCATCACGGCCATATACGCAAAACTGGACGTGTCGGGGACCACCGCGCGCGCCATGTCCGTACGCAGGACATTCGGCCCGTTGTAATAACTCACTTTGAAACCGAACAGAAAATTGAGCGAGCCCGTAAACATCCTTGAGATCCGCTGGCGCCAAACGGAGCGAAACTCCGGATTGGCAGCATAACAAATGATAATGTCCGTTTTCCCGATTTGCCGGAACACCTCTTCGAGCGACTCGGCCATCACCTCATTGTCGCCGGGAACCATGATCACATAACGGCAGCGTGCCATCAGCACACCGGCGCGGTAATTGAAGCCGAGGCCGCGATTGGCCACATTGCGCACGAGTTTGACATGGGGATCTTTTTTCTGCAGTTCCCCGACGATTTCGGAGGTGCGGTCGCGGCTGGCGTCATCGAAAACCAGGATTTCATAATCGGTCAGATACTTGCGCGCCAAGGCGCCGATCTCGTCGACGGTCGCGCGGATATTCCCTTCTTCATTGTATGCGGGAATGATAATGGACAAGGAACGGTGGTCGGCCATATCAGAACGGTCCCAAAAATTTTTCCGGAGCGGAAGCGGACGGAACATGGGGCTTTGCGGAAGCATGTTGGGCCTTACCGGTTCTAACAAGGTCCCGGGCCGCAGCCACAATATGATCGACACCGGGATAATACATTTTTTCCAGCGCGGAACTACACGGCGTCGGCGCGTCCGGCAGCGCAATCCTCCGCACCGGCGCCTTAAGACACGTGCCGACTTTCTCATAAACGCCGGCCGCGATTTCCGCGCTCGCGCCGAAACTGCGCCAGCCGGTATCGGCCACGATCAACCGTCCGGTTTTTTTCACGGAGGCGCATACGGTTTCCCAGTCCAACGGGACCAAGGTCCGCAAATCACAGACTTCGGCCGAAAGCCCTTCCTTCTCCAGCAGCGCCGCCGCTTTGAGCGCGTCACTGACCATGTGCGAAACCGCGACGATCGTAATATCGGATCCTTGTCTCTTGATACCCGCCTGTCCGAACGGGATTTCGTAAGGCCCCTCGGGGACCTCGCCCGTCATTTCATGAATCCAGCGGTGCTCGATAAAAATCACCGGCGCTTTGACCTTGAGACTGGTCAGCATCAGACCTTTCGCATCGTAAGCATCGGAAGGCAGCACCACATAAAGACCGGGGATATGCGCAAAGAGCGCATGCAGATTCTGCGAATGCTGGGCGGCCTGTCCCCAGCCGCGTCCCACAATGGAGCGTATCACCAAAGGCACCGGTAATTGTCCGCCCGACATGTATTTCCATTTCGCGGCGTGGTTGATGATCTGGTCCATCGCCAGCAGCAGAAAATCACTGCGCTGATGCACGACCACCGGATGCATGCCCGCGATCGCGGCACCGACGGCAAAACCGGCGATCCCGTTTTCGGCAAGCGGAATATCGAAGACCCGCTCGGGCGCAAAACGTTTCGTGACTTCCAGGGTCGTCCCGAAAATCCCTTTGGGGTCCGGCACGCCGCAGCCCATCATAAACAGTGTCGGATCTTTTTCGAAGCCCTGCACGAAAGCTTCCGAGAGCGCTTCACGGCAGGTGAGGGTCCGGGCCATCATCAATAGATCTCCGTCATCATGTCTTCGGGTTCCGGGAAAGGGCTGGCTTTGGCAAACGCTATCGCATCGTCGATGGCGCCGCGAATCGATGCGCGGATGCCGCCGAGTTCGTTCTCGGAGACAAGTTTTTTCTCGAGGAACAGTTTCTCGATAAAACACACCGGGCAACGGTTGATCCAGGCGTCCAACTCTTCTTTGGTGCGGTAGCCCAAATGGAAATCATAATTGTGCCCGACATGTTCCTTCCAGCGATACGCCCTGCATTCCAAAATTGACGGCCCTCCGCCTGTCCGGGCGCGCGCGACCATTTCCGCGGCGGTTTGGTAAACATCGATGACATTGACGCCTTCCACCGCCGCACCGGGCACCCCGTAAATTTTTCCGTGATCGGCAATGCTCGCAATCACCTGGCGTGCCGACAAAGGAGTGTGGGTCGCAAAAAAATTATTTTCGCAAACGAAAATCACCGGGAGTTTTTTCAACGCGGCAAAATTAAGGCTCTCATGAAAAACCCCTTCCTCGGTCGCCCCGTCGCCGAAAAAGGCCACCGCCACCCGGTCGGTCCCCTGCATCTTGGCCGCCAGCGCAGCACCGGCCGCCAGCGGAATAGTCCCGCCCACAATCGCGGAGGACCCCATCATCCCCTGGGACGGATCGACCAAATGCATGGACCCGCCTTTGCCTTTCGCACAGCCGTTCGCGCGGCCGTAAAGTTCGGAGAACATCTGTTTCAAATCACCGCCCTTGGCCAGATAATGGCTGTGGCAACGATGCGTGCCGAACACATAATCGTCGCGGCGCAGCGCGGTCGTAACGCCGCTGGCGGCGGCCTCTTGGCCGATGGAAAGGTGCGTCGGGCAGCGGATCTCCTGCTGGGGATAGACTTGGACGATCTTCTCTTCCACCTCGCGGATGAGCAGCATTCGCCGGTAGAGCTCAAGCAAAATTTCTTTGGAAGGTAACGGGTTTTGAGTCATCAGATAAAATTGACATGCGGATTGGGATTTTTGAGGTCCCAAAGGTATCGGTTGACTTCATCCATGCGGCAATTTTTGCGGCATTCCGTAATGTCCAGAAGATGCTGAACGTAGTGAATGCTCGACATCCGTTTCTCCCCTTCCCAAATTTCGGAAAAGGAATTCTTGTTGATATTGCCGTAGCAAAATCGCTCGTCTTCCCAATAGGCGCTGCAGCCGTACACGTCGCCGGAGGCCATGATGTAGGCCCAAAAAAACGGCGTGGCCTGGCACGCGCAATAATAACGTTCGGTCTCTTTGAGCTTGGACATGGTCCGTTTTCTGAAGACCACGTTAAAACCATCGCCGTTATACTTTTCGAGCTTGGGTCCCAAATCCAGGAATTCCCCGTAATCGACATTCTCATACTGATGCGTTTCACTCATGAGATGCTGGGAATACGGTTTGACCACCAGATAATCCAAACCGCTCGACTTGCACCGTTCGGCCAGTTTTTCCATCTCGTGGGCGTTCTCCGGCAACAACAGGCATTGTACCCCGAGCGTCGTTTTGTAACCGTGCCGGCGCCGCAGCTCAGCCGCCTTGGCCATATTGTTCATGGCCCGGTCGAAATCGGCGGGATTGGTGCGATGGACCTTTTCGTAAGTCTCCGGGGAGCCCGCATTCACACTGGCCTTGATCCAGCTGATCGAGCCCAGGGCCTGATCCAAAAATTTTTCCGTAAGCGGTGTCGCGTTGGTAGTGATTGACACATCGATGCCGGCTTTCTTTGTGTGCAGGATAACATCCGCCAGCGGTTTGTAGAGCAAGGGCTCTCCCTCGCCGGCATACATCACGCTTTTCACCCCGTGGGCCGCCATGTCGCTTAGGCAGCGCATCAAAACGTCTTGATCGAGAAAGCGCGTCTTGTATCCGATGTAGTCCACGGCGCAAAACGTGCAGCGATGATTGCAGGCACCGGCCGGAGAGAGCTCGACATAAATGGGGTAAATCGGCTTCCCCTTGAGCCAGTCGTGCACCCGCTCCACGTGGTA
Organism: Candidatus Omnitrophota bacterium; assembly: GCA_028713205.1. Taxonomy (GTDB): domain Bacteria; phylum Omnitrophota; class Omnitrophia; order Omnitrophales; family Aquincolibacteriaceae; genus JAQTOZ01. The sequence continues at coordinate 5,117 of JAQTOZ010000115.1, read as the reverse complement.
CATCAGCTTATGACTGTCGATCTTATATTCATCGGACATGGCGTTGGTCTTTCATCGGCGTAAAATTCTATTTCGAAGCGCCGGCAGCCGTTTTCGGTACGCCCGCCTGCTTCATCGCGACCATCCGGTCGGAGAGATAATGACAAATCGTCAAATGTGCGATTTCGACGGGCCCGTAGGAACCGGACGGCACATAAAAGTTCAGATGCCCCAGACAGGACAACGGATTGTCCGGTTTAAATCCCGACAAGGTCAGGACATGACACCGTTTGGCCTTGGCCGCCTCGACGGCACGCAAAATATTTTCGGATTGCCCCGAAGAACTGATGGCGATCAGCACATCACCCTCGTTGGCAAACATCTCCATCGGCTTTTCGAAGACATGCTCATAGCCGAAATCATTGCTGATACAAGTCAGAAGCGCGGCATCATTGAAGGCCGTCGCCCGCACGCCGCCGTTTTTCCAAAGGTCCACCGCCTGGTGGCTGGCAATACTGGCGCTGGCGCCGTTGCCGATGAACATGACTTTCTTGTTCGCGGCCTTGACCTTCGCGATCCAATCCACGGCCTGGCCGAGGGCCTTCTCAAAATCAAGCTTGTGCCCGTCCCCGGACCGTACCTCGATTTTCGAGAAGCAGTCCCGGAGGTCCGCAAAATATTCCCGGCAGGAATTTTTCATCGCAAAATGGCCTTCGTGAACCGGAACAGCGAGGCCGGTTCGATAAACGACCGGTTACAGACGATTTTGACCGCCATCGCGCCCACCATGTTTCCGATAAAGCTGATCAAATCGGGCGGAAACCCCGCCGCGGCAAGCGGAGCCGTCACGGCGAAGAACGCATCGCCGGCACCGACGCGGTCGACGATTTCATCGGAAAGCACCGGTGTCTTGGCAAAACCTTCGCCGGCCGTGTACGTCACGGACCCCAAATGCCCGCGCGTAATCGTCACGACCTTGCATTTCAGCAATTTATGAATACGGAGGATCAACCCCTCGAGCGGCGAGGAGCGGTCATGCATGGCCAGCCGGACCTCCGGTTCGTCGATACAGACGTAGTCCGCGCGCCGGTACTTGGTGATCAAATTGTAGCCGAGGTTGGCGCTGTTGGTCTGGGTGTTGATCCCCAGATAGGGGCACAACCGTTCCAGAACGCGTATCGTGCTCGGGCTGATCAGGCCATGGCCGTAATCCGCGACCAGGACCAGATCATAATTCGGCATAATCTTCGTCAGGTGCTCCTGCAATTCATGATCGACGTTTTCCGGCAGCATTTTGTCCGTCAAAAAACTGACCTGAAACATTTTGGAAAGGAAGGTCGGATCGACGAAACGGCGCTTGACCACGGTGGAGGCATCGTCGCGGTAAAAAAACGTCGGGCGCACATTGGGTTTCAAATGCGTGCGGATAAAATCCTCGCGCGTGTTTTGCGTGCCCAAACAGGTCACCAGGTCCACCTGGTCGCAAAAGCCCGCCACGTGATTGGCGCAGGCCAGCACGCCCCCGGCGAACGACTCCTCGCTGAGATAACGTGTCGTGACGATCGTTTCCTTGGGGGATTTCCCCAGCGCGGGGCAATAATGATACTCGTCCACGATGGAGTCCCCGACGACCAGCACTTTGAGTTTGCCCACGTCCTTGAGCTTGTTGATGACATCGTCCGCCGTGTAACGATCACGGAATGTTTTCAAAAAGAGCTGGGTCTCTTCCGAGAAGACATTGAAATACGTATTCAAAAGACTGCTGGAGCTGAACGTGACTTCGTCCGTAAACGTCAATTCCCCGCCGACTTCCCGGACCGCGTTTTCTTCGAGCCGGATATTTCCGGTCACATCGTCTTCGGCGTTCCGGTAATCGCTGCCCTTGACGTAAAAACTCGGTTTCAATTTCTTGATGGTCTCGATGGCCGTCGGCCATTGATTGACGGCGGCAAAATCAACGCATTCGATCGCCGCCACCGACTCCGTGCGCAGGCGCTGATTGAACACCGGCCGCCCCGGGCCTTTGCCGACATACTCGTCCTGCGTGATCGTCACGATCAGGACGTCGCCCTTCTTGCGGGCCGCATAAAAATGATGAATATGACCGGGATGGAGCAGGTCGAAAGTCCCGTGGCACAGCACGACTTTTTTGCCGGCGGCCTTGAATTTCTTGATGAGGGCTTCGAGTTCGTCCAGGCTTTTGATTTTTTCGGTAAAATGGTCCACACGCCGGACCGGCAGTTTCTTCTTTGTCTTTGGCTTTGGTTTTGTTTTCACTTTCAAATCATCCTACCTTTGCAGATATGTAAACCAGCTTTTGGTTGCCTCGCGAATGGAATCGGGTGTCCACACCGGCGCCTCGCGAAAGTCTTCGATCCGGTCTTTCAAGATGCCGACGCCTTCTTCGATACTGACTTTCGGCTTCCAGCCCAGCATGTTGCGGATTTTGGAAATATCGGCGTGGGTCACGTCCGGTTCGCCGGGCCGTTTGGGAATGTGGATGACCTCCCCGCCTAAAAGTTCCGTGATACGGTTCACGCTCACCGGCTTTCCGGAACCGCAATTGAAGACTTCGTTTTTCACATCCGAGCCGGCCGCGGTCACAAACGCATTCACCACGTCCGTCACGAAGGTGAAATCGCGCGTCTGGGTCCCGTCTCCCACCACGGTGAACGGTTTGCCGTGGAGTTTCTGAGAAAGAAAAACGCCGAAGACCGCGCCGTAAGTTCCGGCGGTACGCGCCCGGGGGCCGTAAACGTTGAACAAACGCAGCGCCGCAACCGGTAATTTGTAAACTTTGCCCCAGTGAAGCACAAGCTGTTCGCCGAGATTCTTGGTCAGGGCGTAAGGATATTCGGGAGAAATGTCGGCCGTTTCGGGGGTCGGGTAAACCTTGGCGATGCCGTAACAGGAAGACGATGCCGCGTACAGCAATCTTTTCACACCGGCCTGGCGGCAGGCTTCCAGGACCGAGACCGTGCCGTGCACGTTGGAACGGTAATAATCGAGCGGTTTTTCGATCGACGGGACAATATCGGCCAAGGCCGCCAGGTGGAACACCCAATCGACACCCTTGAAAAAAGGCGTGATTTGGGGCAAATTGCTGACGTCGGCCTCTTGAACCGTAAGATTTTTAGCTTTGCCCAAATGGGCCAGATTGGATCTTTTGCCGCTGGAGAAATTATCGAGGACCGTGACCAGGTATTCTTCCTGCAAAAGCCTTTCTACCAAATGACTTCCGATAAAACCGGCACCGCCGGTAACAATAACCTTTTTCATGGAAAAATCAAAAAACCCCCTTGGGCAAGATTGACTTAAGTGCGTTAAATTATCATAGTTTACGCCTATTCGCAACTAGATATTCCGGCGAATAAGGCCTTTTGCGCCTTAGAAGCGCAAAGTTTGAGGACTTACCAGGAGCTAAAAATCCAAAAAGGGTCATTCCGGTCTTTGCATATCTTCCCAGATGGATTCCAGTTTTTTCTTGAGCTCATCGGATGTGAAAGGCCATATCGAGCGGCCGTAGAGGGCTTGCTTGATCTCATTGTAGGTCAACTCATTGATCCGGAATTCCGGAGTTTTGTTGTCGATTTCCAGATAATATCGCATAAGCTCAAATTCTTTTTTCATCATGACGGGAAGAAGAAAATGCTCACGCACGAATTCCTTGGCATTCTTCCCCATCGACATGCGCTGCGCTTTATCCTCAACGAGCGTTTTCATGTGCGCGGCAACCGCTTCATAATCGTTGGGGTTCACCAAAAAACCGGTATTCCCGTGCATGATTTGCTTTTTGATGCCGCCCACATAACTCCCGATCACAGGCGTTCCCTGCCACATAGCTTCGGAAACCACAAGTCCGAATCCTTCCCGTGTCGCAATGTGAACAAAGCAGTCCGCCAAACGCATGAGAGACCCGACAACGACGTCATTGTTCTCGACATTCAGGAACAGATGAATGTCCGGATCGCCTTCAGCCTCCTCCCGGACAAAATCGAACATGGCGGCCCCCTCGGGATCATCCGTAGCCGTATTGCCGAGCATAATCAAAAGTGGCGAACGATTTTTCAAGTTTTCCTTCAAGAGCTTAAAGGAACGGATAATCCCTTTTTGATTTTTGTGTATGTCATAGCGGGATATGGCCACGATCAACGGACGATCGGGATCGATTCCAGCCTTGTGAAACAAATCGCTCAGATGTCCCAGGGCTTCTTCACGAGAGTATTCTTTGTTTTTTGCCCTAAGAGGGTCAATGGAAGGGGAAATTTCATAGGCAGGCGTCTGAAGATTTTCTTTGATAAATTCGGCCGCGGTAAAAACAGCCCCGGAGTATTGGTTGACATAAGGCAGGAGAAACCGCCAAATGCGGCGGCTTGCCTGTGACGTATCAATGTGGCAACGCCAAATCGTATGGCCATAGAGCATCCCGCTCATAATCATGGCGGCAGGCTGGGGGTCATGGACAGTGATAAAATGCGCGACCACTTTGGCCCGTTTCGTATTTTCCGTCAGGGTATCAAGATAGGCATGGAAAATTTCTTCAATCGTGATCGGCTGGCGGATCCCTTGAAGAAGGTTGTGAAATTTCTTGGTGACGTTAAAAAACTCCTGCGTCCCCTCGATCACGAACCATCGACAGTCGATGCCAAGCGCACGCGCAAAGGGAATAATACTTTGCAGCATTTCCGCCACACCGCCACCGACGAAAGTGGAATTGACGTTGGACCAGATTTTATGCTCCAGAGGTGCAGCCAGCCATTTGAGACGATCCATGGCATCCTTCCCGACAAACGGCTGATAGAGAGAAAGATCGACGGGTGCCAAATCGACATACTGGTTTTTGAATTGTCGGCTGCGGTCGTCAAACATAAAAACACTATAAAGGATTTATCTGTTTGAATCTACAGCTGTTTCTTTCTGTTTCTGTTTCGCATCTTTTTGACGGAGCAGACGGAATTCCCGACGAGAGGCAACTCACACGCCGTTGAATATTCTTGACGTCGAGAATATTCAGGAATCGGCCAATTCGGCCGCCGGCGTCACAATTGAACATCAATCAGATTCCGTGGCCAGAACAATCAAGCTCCGCCCCCTGAATCAAATGAAGATGGCATACCCTGCCGAATTTTCTCGACGTC
>JAQTOZ010000114.1 GCA_028713205.1 Candidatus Omnitrophota bacterium | reverse complement strand
CCGGAGCCGTCCGTTGGCGGACATCCGGGATGAAGCCCGGAGACTGAGAGATGCCGGGTATCGCGAAATAGTGTTGACCGGTATTCAACTGGGGGCTTATGGCTGAGATTTGACACCGACACTCCATCTTTGCGATGTGCTGGAATCGTGCGCAAAATTCGACGGGCTGGAGCGTATCCGCCTAAGTGCCATCGAACCCGTGGATGTGGATGACCGGTTGATCGGTATGGTGCGGGGCAATTCGAAGTGCTGTCCGCATTTTCATATTCCGCTTCAGAGCGGAGATGATGAGATCTTGAAACGGATGAACCGGCGCTATCGTGCTTCGTTCTACACGGATTTGATTGCCCGCTTGAAATCGCAGATCCCGGATTTCTTGCTGACCCTGGATGTCATGGCGGGATTTCCGGGCGAGGAGGAAAATCATTTTCGGAATACCCTCCAGGTGCTGAAAACGGTCAAACCGCTCAAATGCCATGTCTTTCCGTACAGCCAGAGAGAAGGTACCCGTGCCAGTCGCTTTCCGGATCTCCCCGCACCGGTCGTGCGGCATCGGGTCCGGGAACTTCTGGCTTTGGAGAAATCGTTGGGATGCGATGTCCGTCAATCTTATATCGGGAAAACGATGGGAGTTTTGGTTGAAAAAAAACCAAGAAATGATAGGCTTGTTCAAGGTTTGACCTCGAATTATCTGAGAGTTTGTTTTCAAGGTGATCAAAAGCTGTTTGGACAAATGGTTGATGTTGAGTTGGCGGCACTTGAAGGGGACGTCTTTCAAGGGCGCGTGGTGGGGCCGAAGCCGGCAGCGTCAGCCGTAAATTAATCCGGAGATCAAGATGAGCGCTCTGAGTCAATATTGGGATCGATTCGTTCAAAGTATTGTGTGGAGAGCTTTTTTCGGCCATTTTCAGTTTGCCGATTGGATCGTTTTTGCCATCGTTTTCATGGGTATGATCTATGGGATCAAGAAGGGATTTTGGAAGGTCTTCTTTGATATGCTCAGGCTGGTTTTTTTGATTGCGCTGACCATGGAATACGATACAACGATTGGCAGTTACCTTGAACGCTATCTCTTGTTTGTCCCTGCCGGTTACATGGCGTTGTTGGGTTTCGTTTTTGGGGGCTTAGTGTTCTGGTTCATTCTGAGTTTTGTTATCAAACAATTGAGAAAAATGGTTTCAGCCAAAAGCTCTTTTATGTTCAACTTCCTGGCGGGCTCAACCATGGGCGGTATTTATCTGTTTTTGTTTTTGAGTTTCCTTTTTCAGTTGGCCATCGTAAGTCCCTGGGAAGAGACGAAAAGGATCTACGGCGGTTCTCATTTTTACCTGGGCCCATCCTTGGCCGTTGCCGCACCGGAGGTTCATCGGTGGACAACCTTTCCCTTTAAATGGATGTCCAAGAAGAATGCTCCATCCCAGAGTTCTTCAGGCGAGATACCGTGAGCCCGCTTTTTTGATTATTTTGACTAAAATACTTTAGAGAGAATCCCATCCATGAAATATGAAGAACGTATTGTCGAAGAGGTCCAAGCTGCCAATGATATTTTGGAAGTGATCTCTCAATATGTCCCGACGAAACGTGCCGGCAGGAATTTTAAGGGACTGTGTCCGTTTCACCAGGAAAAGACCCCTTCTTTCATGGTCAATCCGGAAAAACAGATTTTCCATTGTTTCGGGTGCGGTCTGGGTGGGGATGTGTTTAGCTTTTTGATGCGTTATGAAAATATGAGTTTCCCGGAGGCCGTGCGTGCCCTTGCGGAACGCGCGCATATTGCCCTTCCGGAAGCGTCACGAAACCGTGATGAGGGGCCCAGCGATACGGAAAGGCTCTACGAAGTTTATCGATTGGCCACGGAATACTACCATGCATTGTTTTGCCATCCGGAGCGCGGCAAACCGGCCAGAGATTATTGGTGCAAGCGGGGCTACGGGGATGAAACCGCTCGCGAGTTTAAAATGGGGTGGGCCCCCGATGAATGGCACGGCCTCTACGAGTTTTTGAGCAAAAAAGGATTCGACGAAGCGTTGCTGTTGAAGTCCGGTTTGGTCCACCGTTCTTCGCAGGGGCGGTGCTTTGATAATTTCCGCGGCCGGATTCTTTTTCCGATCCATAATTTGCAGGGGAAAGTGGTCGGCTTCGGAGGCAGGATCCTCGAAGGCGGTGACGGACCAAAATACCTCAATTCTCCTGAAAACCCGGTTTTCCACAAACGCCGCGAACTTTACGGGCTTCATCTGGCCAAAAAGTTTGTCGATCGCGAAACGCCCCGGCTGATTATTGTCGAAGGCTACATGGATTTTATGCGATTGTACGTCGGTGGTTTTAAAACAACGGTCGCTACCCTGGGGACCGCTTTGACCAATGAACATGTCCAGGTCCTGCGCCGTTTTGCGGAAGAAGCGATCGTCATCTACGACGGGGACAAGGCCGGGGAGGCCGCTTCCATGCGCGGACTCGAAATCTTTCTCGAAGAGGGAATGAATGTGAAGCTTGTCCGCATGCCTGAAGACTATGACCCGGATGACTTCCTGCATGAGAAAGGGGCTGAAGCGTTTCAAAAACTGTTGGACGCCCCGATGGATTTTTTTGATTACAAGTATGAAACCTTACTCCAAAAATACCGCGCGAATGAACCGCTGGGGCTTATGAAAATCACCGATAGTTTCATGGAGACGCTGGTGAAGGTCAAAAACCCGATCCTCTTAGAGTATTATGTCAAACGCCTTGCGAATCTCCTGCGTCTCGATGAAACGACGTTACGCACAGAACTTGTGAAATATAAGAAGACGAACGAGGAACGCGAATTGAAGTCCGCACAACGCAACATCGAAGGGCCGCATGCCCCTTCGGTCCCGCTTCAACAGGAAGAAGTCGTTTTGTTGGGATTGATGATCGACGATCGCTCTCTGTGGAACCTGGGGATGTCGCGCTTGGAGGTTTCTGATTTTGTCGGGACATCGACACGTGAGCTTTTTCAGTATCTTTCGAAAATCGATTTTAAATTGGGAGCCAATCAAGCGAGGGTGCTCAACCATCTTCGCGATGAGGAACTCAAGAAAGGCCTGGCTCACGTGTTCAGTATGGACAGTCCTTCGGATAGCAAACTGAAGGAGTTTGAAGATTGCCTCGTGCGAATGAAGAAGAAAAAAACAGAGCTGAAATTGCGGGAATTGCAGCGCAATATCTCCGATGCCGAGCAGCGAGGCGATCATGAGCGTGTGAATGTCTTCATCCGGGAATTTCAATTACTCAGCCAGCAGCTTAAATAAAACTCATCGGATAAAATCGATCCGCAAAGGCGTCAGAGAATAATTCCGGGTATACTTGCATTTATTATGCCAAGATATTCGATGGTGGTTGTTGTATGTTCCATGTCCGGGTAGGACAGATATTTTTTCTGGCGTAATCAATCGAAACGAGTATAATGTCCGGCTTATGAAAACGATAGCCAAACCGCACAAAATCAAATCCCATAAAATTCTTCATAAAAAAGAGTTTAAGAAGGCTTTATCCGCTTCCGCGAACGCCAAGATCAAGACGAAGGCTGAACTTCTGAAAGAGATGCCGAAGTTGCAACCTTCCCTGAATAAATTGCTGGCCCTGGGGAAACAGCAGGGATATGTGACCTATGATCAGGTCAACACGATCCTGCCTGCCGAAATCACTTCCTCGGAGAAGGTTGAAGACGTCCTCAAGATCTTGACCCAAAAAGGGATTGATGTCACGGCCGAAGCTCCTGAACGAGCCCGTGCATCCGGTGACGATGGTGTCAAACAACCGGAAGGCAGGGGCGGTCTCGAAAACGATAAGGCTGTCGAAGAATATGACCGCGTTCGAATGGACGATCCCGTCCGTATGTATCTGCGGCAGATGGGACAGATTCCTCTCTTGACCCGTGAGCAGGAGATTGCGCTCGCCAAACGGATCGAAGATGCCGAAGACGAGGTGAAACGCGCGGTCTATCAAACCAAGGCCATTCGTTTTGACGTCCTTGAGTTGGCGCGCAAAATCGTCGACGGTGAGGTCAGTCTGGAGTCCATCATTGATGAAGATCAAGAAGACAAAATTAATCTGACCAAACGCAAACTTAAAACGTTGATCCGGCGTTTACGGGCTTCCCGCAAAGGCGCGGATCTCGTAGGCCTTTTGATGCAGTTCAATCTCAACATCGGTATCGTCGAACAGATTATTGCCGAACTCCGGGCCAAACTCCAGACGTTGAGGAATAACCGGGAAGATATCACCAAGCTTCGGCGCAAAAAGGTCCGCGGAAAAATCGGTGAAATCGAAAAGGAAAACAGAAGGATTATCGAAGAGTTGGGTGGATCAGAGAGCGATATTCTGGATCATTTTAAAGCGATTCAGAAGCGGGAAAGGGAACTGTCGCGTGCCAAGAAAGATCTCGTCGCGGCCAATTTGCGGTTGGTCGTGAGTATCGCCAAAAAATACACGAACCGCGGATTGTCCTTTCTGGATTTGATCCAGGAAGGGAACATCGGTCTCATGAAGGCCGTCGATAAGTTTGAGTATAAACGCGGCTATAAATTTTCGACCTATGCCACCTGGTGGATTCGCCAGGCGATTACGCGTTCCATCGCCGATCAAGCCCGCACCATCCGCATTCCGGTCCATATGATCGAAACGATCAATAAGATTTTCAGGGCCTCGCGTCATTTGGTTCAGGAGACCGGCCGGGAACCTACCCCGGAAGAGATTGCACATATTCTGAAGATGCCGGTGGAAAAGGTGAAATCAATTTTGAAGATCGCGCAGGAACCCATCAGCTTGCAAACGCCGATCGGCGATGACGGGGATACCAATTTTGGTGATTTCATCGAAGACAAATCGGCCGTTTCTCCAGCCAATGCGACGGCCTACAGCATGTTAAAGGAACAAATGGATGATGTCCTTTTGACGCTCAGCGAGCGCGAAGAAAAAGTGTTGCGCCTCCGGTTCGGCATCGGCGACGGTTATCCCCGGACACTTGAAGAAGTCGGGCAAATTTTCAACGTAACCCGTGAACGTGTCCGGCAAATCGAAGCCAAGGCCTTGCGGAAATTACGTCATCCGACGCGTGCCCGCAAATTAAAAAATTTCCTCGATATGAAGTTGAGCGACTAAACATTCGATTCCTTTCTCCTTCTGTCTGAATTTCCACAAGTCTTTCAACGGTTAGCCCCTCGGGTGTCCGCCTTAGCTCTGGAATGACCTCTATCCAAATGCCATCCCTCGAGTTATGGAAGTGAAGGCATCCTTGAATTCAGCCGATATCAATGAGGTGCCATGATGGGAGGGAGCGTGCCTGTGATCAAGGCAAGAGGTGTATTCCGTATGGTCGCGTTGTTTGGAAGCTGTTCGTCTAGGGACGGGAAGCGAAGTCATGATTAGCAAATTAAAGATTGGGACACGGCTTATCATCGGTTACGTAGCGATTGCCTCTTTAACGGGGATTGTCAGCATTATTTCCTATCAGCAGTTCAACCTTTTGCATTTGCCTCTCAAACAGGAAATCCCCGCTGGACTCAAGGAGATTGAAAGGACATCCTACCTCGATAGTTTGGCGCAGAAAATCCAATACGATGACCAGATTCTGACGGAGGCGGTGCGCAGCTACGCACGCACGGGGACGCGCAAATGGAAATATCGATACTTTGATATTGAACCCAAACTTGCGAAAACGATTCAGGAAGCGATCAGCAAAGGGGATGACGAGGACAAAAAGATTTTCTCCGAACTCTTTACCGCAAAGAAAATGTTTGGAGACATTGAAAAGCAATCGATCAAAGCCATGGATGAGGGGACTCAAACTAAGGCGTTGGAATTAATCGAAGGCATTGTCTACTGGCAACTCAAGGAAGAATACAAAGATAAGCTTAAGATCTATGCGGAAAGACGGGGGAAACAGTATGGCGAATCCCTGGTTGTTACGTCCGGCAAGGTCGATAGCATTGTCAATGAGACGCATAATTTGGTTTTAAAGTCAGTGCGTTTGCTTGGCATCGCCAGTGTTCTTGCCGTAATCTTTGCCGTCATTATGGGGTTCGCGGTTTCGCGATCGATTTCGGATCCGATCAAGATGCTTCAAGAAGGCGCGCAAGTGATCGGCCGCGGAAATTTAAATTACCGTATCGACGTTAAAGCGCAGGATGAAGTGGGACAACTGGCCAGTGCCTTTAACGAAATGGCGTTCAAACTGCAGGAATCCTATCTGGGATTGGAAGATAAAGTCAGGGAAAAGACCAAAGACTTGGCCGCTGCGCTGGAGAAAATCGAACAAGAAAAGGTACAATATGAGGCCCTTTTGGCAAGTATCGGCGACGGGATGATTGCGATCGATCAAGACGGCAATGTCATGATGATCAATAAACCGGCCGAAGAAATGCTCGGCTGCAAAATGAGTGAAGTCGTGGGGCAGCCTTTTGATAAAGTCATATCCAGTCAAGACGAGAAAGGGGAAGAAATCCCGTATGTCAAGAGGCCGGTGACTTTGGCCTTGGCGACCGGCAGAAGGATTACGTCGGTTGCCTATTATGTCCGCAAACACGGCGAACGGTTCCCCGTCGCGACAAATGTTTCCCCGATCATCCTCGGGGACAGGGCCATCGGCGCCATTGAGATTTTCAGAGATATTACGCGCGAAAAGGAAATCGATCAGATGAAGTCTGAGTTTATTTCAACGGTGTCCCATGAACTCCGCACGCCTTTGACCGTCATTCGTGAAGGGGTGTCGCTCGTGTTGGATGGCGTTTTGGGAAAAACGACCGAGGATCAGCAGAAATTTTTGAATTTGTCTTTAGCGGATATTGATCGTTTGAAACGGATTATTGATAATCTCCTCGACGTATCCAAAATCGAGGCCGGCAAAGTCGGTTTGAAACGCGAATTGGTCGATTTAGTTGAGCTGGCACATCATGTTATCGAAACGTTTCAATCGCGCGCCAAAATGGCGGGCTTGGAACTGCGACTAAAAGTCCTAAACGAGGGCATCGCACCTCTGTATTTGGATCGCGATCGTATGATCCAGGTGTTCACCAATTTGATCGGCAATGCTTTCAAATTTACCGAAAAGGGGTATGTCGAAATTCAGATTGAGGACAAAGGGGAGCAGATCGAATGTGCGGTGGCGGATTCGGGGCGGGGTATTTCGCAAGAGGATTTGCCGAAACTCTTTAACAAATTCCAGCAAGTGGGTCGCGGTTATGGCGGCGAGAAAGGGACGGGGCTTGGCCTTTCGATCGCCAAGGGGATTGTGAATCTGCATGGCGGACGGATATGGGTTGAGAGTCAGTTGAATGTCGGGACCCAGTTCAAGTTCGATCTGCCCAAATTTTCAGGCAGGGACGTTTTTCAATCCCATGTGATTCAAAGCGTGAAGCAGGCCGCAGCGCGCGGGACTTTGTTTTCCGTGATGGCGATCGGACTTCGGGATCCGGAAGGCTTCAAAAAGCAATATGGGCGTGAGACATTTGATTCACACATCGCGCATATTGAGGAATTCTCCCGGAGCTGTCTGCGCCAAGCGACGGACGTGGTGATTCGAGACGCAAACGTTGTGCTTTTGGCAATTTCGGGCGTGGGAAAGGCTGAAGTGGTGAGGGTCGCGGAACGGATTGATAAGTTGTTTGCGGATTATCTGTCCAAAATCGTTTTTGCGGGGACCTGCATGCTTCTTTACGGTATTGCGAGCTACCCCGAAGATGGGGATAACGGTGAGAATTTAATCCAAGGCGCGCTCAGGCGTTTGTCGGAATCACGGGGTCAGCCTTGACCGGATTTGAGCTTTTCGATCAAGAAGCGAAATGGTATGATGATGTCAATCAGGGGGCGAAATGGGTAAAAAGATTTTAGTGGCAGATGATGAAGTGAATATTGTTGCGGTTGTCGAAGCCCGGCTTAAAGCGAACGGGTATCAGGTGAGCACCGCAGAAAATGGCGAGGTCGCTTATCGAAAGATTCAGCAAGAATTGCCGGATCTCATCATTTTGGATGTCATGATGCCCCCTCCGAACGGTTATCAACTCTGCCGGATGCTCAAGGACGACCCTCAATACAAAGGGATCCCCGTTATTTTGTTAACGGCAAAGTCGACCGAGAGCGATAAGTTTTGGGGATTGGAATCGGGGGCCGATGCCTATGTGACCAAACCTTATAACAGCGAAGAGCTATTGAAGAAGATAGCGGAATTGCTTGAAAAATAAATTCCATTCCTTTTTAATTGGTTTCCTTCCCTTCTTCCTTATGACCAGCCTTTTTTTTCGTTTGAATGCGGCTTCCGAGAGTGTCAATCCCTTAACGAAAGTCCGCGAGTGGTTTATTCTCCTGGGATATGATCCTTCCGCAATCCAGGTCGAGAGAGCCAAGTTGTCCCATTATGACATGGCCATTCTGGATCCGGACAGCCATCCTCCCTTTTCTCTTTTTAATCCTAAAACCATGCGGATCGCCTACTTAAGTGTCGGTGAAGCGGAGGTCTACCGTTCTTATTGGGAACGTATTAAGGATGAGTCCTGGATTCTGGGTGAAAATCCCAATTGGGAGGGAAATTATTATGTCGATATAAGAGAGAAGGCCTGGCGTCGGTTAATTCTGGAAGAAGTGATACCAAAGATCGTCGGTCAGGGGTTCCAAGGGGTGATGCTGGACACCTTGGACACGGCGGAGTTTCTCGAAACGGAATTTCAGTATCCCGGGTCCTATCAGGCCATGATTCAGCTTGTGCGGGACATCCGGGAGAAATATCCGGGACTTCTTTTGATCAGCAACAATGGATTTTCAATTTTGAGAAATATTGCACCTTGGTTGAGCGGCCTGCTTGTGGAAGACATCTACAGTATGCCTGATTTTGAGAACGGCGGCTATGTCCGCGTCCCTGAAGCCGACCGGCAGTATAAGATTGCGATGCTTCAGCCTTTGATGAAGCAATATGGGTTGCCCGTTTTTAATATTGAATATGTTGATCGTCGCGATAAAAAACTAGCGGTGCAATGCATTAAAAGTTCAAAAAAATTAGGTTTTATTCCTTATGTGGCCGAAAAGAATTTGTCGGAGTTTTCTCCGGTGTTTTAACAAGATGCGTTTGATTTCGCCAAGACGTTTTTGGAACGCATGGGGTATGGTATTTCTTCCGAGTTTGTTTGTGTTTTATTCTCTCCCTCTCCTGTTTCCTTGGATGTCTGTCCGGGCTGGTGCGGAAAATACCCCCATCCCGCGTACGATTTTGGGATTATACGATTCGACAGAAGATTACAATCGACAAGCGGACAACAATCTCATTCATAACAATGCGGAAATGGTCCTGAATTATTTGGGCATGAAAGTGAAACTCTATGATGTGGCTCAAGGTATCCCCGGCGACGACGTCATGAAAGATGTTTGCGGTATTTTAACTTGGTTCCAGGATGAGGAGGTTAGCGATGCCGCTAATTTTTGGGCTTGGATGACCCGTCAAGTTCAGAGCGGGAAAAAACTGGTTATGCTGAAGACATCGAGTGCTTACAAAGATAAGAAAACGGGTGTCGCCATACCGTTTGAGGTCATCGAAAAACTTTATACCAGCATGGGACTTTTGTATAGCGGGGATTGGACGGACAATCCTCTTGTGATTGAGCTGATCGACAAAGACAGCGGGATGGTGGAGTTTGAGAGGACCTTGGATGATGAACTGGAAGCCTATGAGAAAATTGTACCGGTCAATCCGCAAGACAAGGTTTATCTAAAACTCCGGCGGACGGATATCGAAGACGGCGATAGTGCGACCGTCGTGGTCACACCGCAAGGAGGGGTAGCCTTGGGGGATTATGTACTGCTGATTAACTATCTCAATGACCGGTTTCGCTGGCGTATCAATCCGTTCCGTTTTTTTGAAGAA
>JAQTOZ010000113.1 GCA_028713205.1 Candidatus Omnitrophota bacterium | reverse complement strand
AAACCATTTCACAACCTCTGCTGATGAGCTTGATTTTGTCAGTGCTTCACCTGGATCCGGGTCAAAAAGTTCTGGAGTTCGGCGCGGGCAGCGGCTTTCTGGCGGCCTGGATAGCTGAGCTTGTCGGAACTTCCGGGACCGTGGACACCATCGAACGTATTGAAACGCTGGCTTATCACGCGCGCCGGACGGTCACGGACGACGACCGGTGCGGGCGCAAGAATGTGAATGTGGTTTTCGAGGATGGAACTCATGGTTATCCCGGCCGCCGCGATTATTATGACGCGATTGTGGTTTCGGCAGGCGCGCCGGTTCTCTCGGAGGAGCTCAAGTACCAATTGTCTCCGAACGGCGGACGGATGGTTATTCCCGTTGCACGGGACGTTCACTTGCCATATGAGGGTTGTGATCTTACGTTCATCATTCGCCGGGGCAATGATTTTGAAACAAAAAAAATCATAGGATCACTTTTTGTCCCGCTTTTGCCGGGGACCGCGCAGGCACGTCCTTCTGCGACGAACCGATCGGAGATTCGTACCGTAATCGGTGGAGTGGATTATCGGGCGGCATTAGAAAATTTTCTGCGGTATAAAATTTTCGAACAGAATGAACTGGCCCAACTGCTAGATGAACTTGAATTGTTGCTTGAGAAGAAAGGCAAGGAATTCAATTTATTGCCGGATCCGCATAAAATTAAAATTTATCGTTTGGCGAGTTTACTCGGCATTTGGGACCGTCTAAAAGCATTCGGGATTGACGAGGATCAGTTTTCTTTCACGCCCGGCGCAAGGATTTCAAGAGCGACCGACATCAACACAAAAATTTCCAGAGGTTATGAAGTGCCGTTGTCCGAAATCAGAGCCGAGGGTTCCCGTGAAGCAGTCTTGGAAGCGCTTCTTCAGGAAAACCCGGAAGCCGTCAAAATAGTAAAAGATACGCTTGCGGTCGGCGGACGTTTGCGCGGCGTCAAGCTAATTCAACAGGGGACATGGACCGAACTGACGACGGCCGACTATCACAATATTTTGGATAGCGAAACATTTCGTGTTGTGCCGAACCATGCCAACGTCTTGAGCCTGATGGGTGGGAACGGAAGCCCGCTGATGCAAATCGCGCCGCTATTCGTCGATTCCCGGCTTGTGCTCCTGGACGCCAATGTCGCCAATGTTCAGATCGCGATCGAACAGTTCGACCAAACCCACGGTGCGAATACTTATGAAATCAAATTGGCGGATGTCCGCAGCCGCTTCGACGGGATTGCGTATCCCGACGATACCTTTGACCTTGTTTTTATGGTGGGCGACTCCGAATTCGGCCTCAGTTTTGATGATCTCGAACAGATGATGGAAGAAGTCCTTCGGGTGCTCAAGAAGCAGCGCGGCAAGTTTTTGATTGAGTCTTCCAATCTCAACCGCTATGTAGCTGTTTTGAAATCCCTCTACGAAAAGCAACGCTTACCGGTTTACGTGGAAGTCTATAAATATAGCTCCGATGTCGCGGTCATCGTGACGCGCGGCGACATGCTGATACCTGCTACCGCGAGGTCCGAAATGAGAACTGGGCAAGTGCGGACTTCGGAACCCGGAATTCAGATTGAAGATCATCCGTCCCGTACTTTGCAATCCGCATTCCAAATTCAAAAAGGGCGTTCCGAAACGCGCCGTGAAATTGCGGAGGCGGTTGCACAGGGCCGGCAAACGCAGCGGGGAAAATTTCTGGAACTATTGCATTTGCTGAACCGGAACGGATGGATTTTGCAAGACGGGAACCATGCGGAGAAGACGACCCTCGATTTTGCGGAAGGGAAGCCGCAGGAAGATTATGTCATGAAATTCTGGTCGGATTTCCTGTTCGAAAAGATCATCAAACCCTACGTCGGCGAGATGCTCCATGACCGGATCGAAAAAAGGTTTCGAGTGAAAACGATGGATGCGGCGCGCATGGATGAACTCGTTGACGAACTCGGGATCATGATCGAGCCCCAGACATCCCAACGGGATACCGGGCGGCGGCGAATGATGCGAAGCCATTCTACGAAAGTAGATGCCATCTTGGATATGGCCCGGGAGCGGATGTCGTCGCGCAAGATCGCGGATAAATTTGCCAATGCCGTTTTGCTCGGATACGAATTGCCCAAGGCCATGGGCATTCTCGGCCGGGGACGACGTGTTTACGATTTTCTCACCGGCGCAAATTTAGCGGCCGGGCTCTATGCTTCGGAGGTTTGGACTGTCGATTATCGTTTTAGTGAGGTCGAGATGGCAGCGACCTTTGAAGATTGGTGGAATAACCGGGTTGAGAGGGAAGCCGGTTTGAAAGGTTTCGTCCCTGACTTGATGGATTTCGGTATCATTCGTCATTTTTGCGCCAATGTCTTCGACCGCGGTTTTGCTTCCGGATGGACACAAGGCATGCGCGCAGGCGATGTGGTTTATTTGCGGTCGCTGCCCTGGTATTTGGCATGGTGGATTAGAAGCGATAATCCCAATTCAACCGTTGCAGGGCAGGCGAAAGCTTGGATTATCAATCTTATGCGGTCGCTTCCGCCCGGGGTTCATGTGATCATCCATGAACTTGCGAACGAATTGTCCGAAAGTGTTCTTGAGTATCATCCCGAAGGTTTTGCGGGTTATTTGATGCAAACCGGTCTTTTTGAAGATGAAACCGGATGGCTATCGCGGCAAGCCAAGGGGCGCTTGGAAGAGCTAAATGAGCATTATCTGCACGCTACCAAGGGCAAATGGCAGCTTCTGGATCTCGAGCGGATGGACCATCGCATGGTTACAATTCCAGTCAATGGCAAGGTCTCGTTCTTACGCAAGCGTTCTTCCAGCGACGGGAAACCGGCCCATGCGAGATCGGAGACAAGAGCGACAACAGGCAGATCGGGATCATGGGGGCACAACCTTGGTATATGGTCCATTCCCGTTTTTGCGGCAAGTCTTCTCGGTGCATTTGAAACCGGAAGTTCTATGGTGCAGGGACAAGAACCTCGCGGTACTGTCCCGCCTGCGGCCGAAAGGCGGGTTCAGGAGTCAACGGAATACATTCAGGCACTGATTCAAATTCTTCGCGATCCCAAAGATGCAAGACGGGATCAAGCAGAAAAGGCCCTTGCGGCTGTGGGCAAGCCGGCGGTGCGCTACGCAATGGGGCTTTTTCTTGAAGACGATGTGAATGTCAGGCGCTCTGCAGTCCGCGTTTTGGCGATGATCGGCCAACCGGCCGTAGAAGATCTGATCCTGGTTTTAGGGCACGAATCACCTATGGTTCGGGAAGTGGCTGTCGTTTCGTTGGGCTCTATCGGCGATAAAACTGCTGCCCCGGTTCTTGTCCGGAAGTATGGAGATGAAAAGCCGTATGTGCGCAAGGCCATTGTTTGGGCGCTACTCAAAATGCAGGCGAACGAAGCAGTCCCGGTCTTTATTCATGTGATCAAAGGGGATGCCGAAGAGTTGCGTGATGATCCGCAAGATTGGGCCGGCTCGGCGATTCAAATTCTGGCTCAAATGGATGCGGAAGTTGTTTCAAAGATTGACAATACGGTTGTGATTCAGAGCCTTATCCAAAGGGCAAAAACAAAACCGGTTTTCGTTCCCGCGGTAACGGCGTTGTTGGCAAAAATCGGCAGACCGGCCGTTCCTTCTCTGGTCAAAGAACTGAGACAAGCATCCGAGGTGGATGCGAGATGGGTCCTGAAAATTTTTAAGCAGATGAAAGACCCGGGTGTTGTGCCGCTTGTGGTGGAAGACATCTTCCAGCAGCGCGATGACAAAATGCGTGACGCAGAGTTGAGCGTTTTGGATGCCATCGGCACACCGGAGGCCAAATTTTACGCTGCGCTTGTCCGCAATCATTTCCTGGCTGCCGGTCAAATAACGGGCAGTGTTCAATTTGCCCGGGAAGCCATGCAATCTTCGAATTCATCCGTGCGCGATCATGCCCGATCGTTTTTATTCCGGGTCTTAGCCGAGGGATGGGCTGGGGATCGTCAGGCTGCCGCAAAAGCTTTCGACGGTATCAAAGATGAGCAGGTTTGTACGGGACTCGTCCGGGCCTATTTGCGGACCGATAACGACCGCGAGACATCGGCGATGCTTAAGCGCGCCATTGTCGAGCAAGGCGCGACAGCAGTTCCGCACCTTCAGAAAATATTGGAAGGACGCTATGACGGCTATGCGTGTGCTCCCGAAAGCCTGACCGGCGCTCTAGAGATGCTTACGCAGATTAAAGATGTCTCCGTTATTTCCGTGTTGACCGGTGTCTTGAGAACCCAGCCTTATCATCCTCAGCAGTCAGAAATGATTGAAAGGGCGCTGGCAGAATTTGGCGAAAAGGCCGTGACCGCGCTCAAAGAAGAATTCAATGAAGATCAAAGGTCTTTAGCTTACTACGCAAATGTTCCGTGGCTATCGGAAGGATTGGTTCGTGCCTTGATCAGATTCGGGGCGGTCGAAGAAGTGATCGCGAGG
Source organism: Candidatus Omnitrophota bacterium (assembly GCA_028713205.1). Lineage (GTDB taxonomy): Bacteria > Omnitrophota > Omnitrophia > Omnitrophales > Aquincolibacteriaceae > JAQTOZ01. Next base: position 5,478 of record JAQTOZ010000113.1, on the reverse strand, counting down.
GCTGCGGAAGGGAAGAAAAATATTCCGGCCTGGTTCCTGAAGGAGAATCAGGAAGCGATTTTGAAAGATCCCAACCGTGCTTACACCATTTTGACGAACGCTCTTTATTCCGAAGATGCCGAGTCACGCCGCGCGGCAGTTGCCGGTCTGTTGACACTGACACAAACCGCTGTACCGACGGAAGATCAAAGCACAGAAATGATACAGGCCGCTCTTGCGGATCGCGCTTCGGAGGAGACGCGTGCTGCCGCTACGGACGTTTTAATCCAGTCGAAAAATTCGCAGGCGCTTGCAGCGGCCCTTCGGACACTCGAATCGTCCTATCTGAACGAAGACGGAGAACGGGCGGTACGCATCGTTTGTCTGCTCGGAGATGAATCCGTGATTCCTAAATTGATTGACATGTTGCGAATGCATGGTGGATGGCAAGCCCCACGTCCCGAATTGATCGGAAAGGCGTTAGCGCATTTCGGCCAGCGAGCTGTGCCGGAGCTTTTAGGGCTTTATCAAGATGACAAAGAACATTTGGAAGTTCGCTGCCGGGCGTTATCCGCTTTAGGCTATATTCGCGATGTATCCGTTCTGCCTGTCTTAATTGATGCCTTGGGGGTTAAGGTCAAAGGGGAATATTTCGACGAAAGGCATGGTTTCAGTTTTGCTCCTACGGCGGCGGAAGCGCTTCTGGCTACAAACACACCGAAAGGCATATTTTACTACCACTTGTTCGAGAGAGAAGGAGAGAAGGCCGTCGCCGTTGAGCATGCCGCCGAGTTTGCCGATGAGGCACTCGGCTCGGGCCATCCACAGATTCGCGAAGAGGCGCAAAAGGTCTTAAGGCAGTTGAAAGCTTTTACATGGAAAGCCTGGTGGAAGGCACATTGGCACAATGCACCGGTAAAAACATTCATGCTGACGTTTTTGGCCCTGATTGCGCCTGTCTGTCTTGCTGTTTGGATCTCCATATTTTTGGTTAAGCTGATCCGCTTTTGGATCACCTTGGCACTTGGCTATGCAAGGCTTTATCCTCAGGATCGTTTGGTGCATTTGCTGCAGCAGAGAGGGACCCCCGGACAGTTACCGCGGTTTTTTACGGAAGCGCATTTGTTACGAACCTTGAGGTATTACCGAAACCAAGCTTCGGCTGAAACTCTGGCGGTGCTGGGCGAAGTGATGCGTGATCCATCGGCCGCTCCTAAAATCCGGAATTTAGCGGCAAATGTTTTGAGCGGTATTCCCCAAGATGGCGCGGCGGATGTGATCATTCAAAGTTTGAATGGAACGAATGCCGATTTTGAAAATTCGCTTTTAAACGAACTGAAGAAAAATCCGACAAGTTTGGCCAAATTCTATGTTTGTCTTTTGGAAGGCCGCTTTGACGAAGCGGCAAAATTTTCCCAAGCAATTGTGCTGGCCCGTGCCGCTTTAGGGCACAAAAATCCGAAAATACGGGCTGCCGGTGCTGCGGTTCTGGGCCTGAGCCAAGACCGGTCTGCTGCTCCGTTCTTGTGTGAAAAGTTAAGCGATACCGATGCTTCGGTCCGGCAAAGTCTCGTGCAGTCATTGGGGCGTCTTGGCGATGCGGCAGCCGTCCCGAGTCTTTTGCATCATCTGAATGATCCGGACTCTCGAGTATTCCGGGAAGCGGCCTTGGCTCTCAAACAGATCCCGGCTCCGGAGGCCCAATTTTATGCTCATCTTGCGGTCCGTTCGGCCACCGGGGCTTCCGGGATTGATCAAACGATGGCGTATGTCCCGCAGGCCGTGATGCATCCGAATCCGCTCATCCGCCTGGAGGCGGTACATGTTCTTGACATCCGTCATGAGGTCGCTTCGATCCCGCTCTTGATACAAAAGTTGGACGATGAAGATGCCGCCGTGATCGAAGCATCGATTGCGGCTCTTGCAACGTTCGAGGAATCTAAAGCCAGATTTTACTGCCGGATCTATGCCGGAAAAATCGAAGAGGCCATCGCGATTACGGGTGCTCAGGATTTTGCCCGCGAAGCTTATGCGTCTCGACAGCCGTCTGTCCATCGTCATGCTATTGCGGTTTCCGTCCGGCTGAAAGACCCGGAACTTGTCGGTGCATGGATCGATGAGCTGCTTAAAACCAAGGCCGATTTTCTTATCGATGCTCTTGCGGCAATGTCTCCTGAGGCGAACCCGTTATTGATTGCAAAATTCCGCCAGCTGATTTCCGGCTTGCGGTCAGTTCAGACCGAGGTCTCTTCAGAGACAACGGCAGCACGTTCCGAAGTCCGCACAACGGCAAGCACTGAGGCGGAGCAACGTTTAAATGTGATGATGGATGTATTTGCCAAAGCGGGACCCGTGCTGATACATCCCGCTGCTCCCGAACTCAGAGACCTTTTATCCAATTACGGTGATGCCGGTACGGTGGGCGCTAAGTCAGCGGAATTGCTGGGTGAGGTTCTCGACACGGAATCGATCCCGGTTTTGTTCCGGCAGGCGTTGGCCGGTCATGCGGTGGTTTCGGCAGCGGCAGAGAGGGCCTTGGAACGGTTTACCGATACCCGCGGCAGGTTTTTCTGGCACCTCGTCAAAGGGCATGCAGGGGAAGCGGCAAAAATTCAAGATGCCGCATCCTATGCGCGCGAGGCCGCACCCATTTTGTTTGATTTGGCAAGAGGGGCACCGGTCTTACAGTCATTGCTTGCTCTCCGAGAAATTTTGACGATTTTGAACCAGGCCGATTTAATTTCCATTTTGGAGAACGTGGTTCGCCGCATTCCTGCTGTTTACACGGAGCTATACGCTCGCGACATGGATGCGCTTCTGTTGCGGCTTGCGGATGCGGAAAATCTGGCGGCTCCCGATGATGCGATTTTGACTAGCCCGATTCATACGAAGCACGCCGTTGGTTTTTATGCCGTGCGTGACGGCAGCAACGTTGAAGATGTTCTGGAAAAACTTCATCGCCAGGCCTTCGGAAAGGTTGGCCCTCTTTTGGCTACTCAGCGGGACGGTATTGTGGTGCCGTTCATCGGCAGTTTTTATGTCGTGCAGGAAGCGACGCTGGCCAATAAAAGGATAAAACTTATCGTCCGCAGACTTTCAGAACGCGAGATCGAAGAACGCTTTGGCCTTGTGCGATTAAAAGACAAATCCGGTGATCCGTACCGGTTTCATGCTTATTCTCTTCAGGATGTTGTCGGACGTCTTTCCATGTTTCCGGGAGGATATGGCTGGGTCGAGTTGCGGGCTGACGGAGCGATTGAAGAACCCGTAAGGAATCTGCTGGATATTTTCCGCCCCATCATGACAGACGAAAAACTAGGATGGCAGGATGGCCGGTTTGAGGTGAAGGGTGCGGGGACCGTTGAATTGCGTTCGGTCCACAATGTTTTTGACACGACCAACGGTCAGGCCATCACGATTATGGAAACGCGTCATTCGGAACCGCCTGCCAATCTTGATTTCACGTTGGTCGATTCCGACGGTCAAACTGTTATTACCCGTGATTTTAAGGTGTTTCTCAAAATGCCCGGTGCCATTTCCGGTAATAACTTCCAACCGTATTTTCACTCTCCGACCGGTCTTGAAGAAGCCGACCAATCGGAAAGGGAATCGCAAAGTTATCCGCGCGTGGTTCAACATGGTGTCAGTATGCCCAATCATGCTTATTTCCACTGGTCGTTCCGAGATGCGAAGGTCGCCGGCAATCGGAGTTACGGGATCACGATGCGTTTGGCCAAGTCCGAAACGGCGGCAATGCGCCTGCGCGAACTCTTGCACGAATATGAATTGCGCGGTGATCAAAGCACTCTAGCCCGGTGGCGGGCACGAGGTGTTCTTTATGAGCGGTTGCAATCTTGTTTCTATCACATGGGGCTCAACTTGCATGGCATGAACCAAAGCGGTCTTTATCTTTTCCCCAACGGCGATTTGGTGGACAACTCTTATGAGGATACTTACGGGGGGATTGTGCGCAATGTCTACGGCCGTGGCGTGGACGGTCTCATGCAGGCGCAACCGGCTTATGACATGGTTCTCAATAATTATTCCTGGAACGGCGACCTTGCCGATTTGGGCGAATATGTTCCGGGTCCTGCGACCAACGAATTTGCCGAAAGATATCTCCTTCACTTCATGGCCCGGATTGTCCGCGATCTTCATCAAATGGGATTACTTACAAGCGATGAGGCCCAGGGCGAAAAAAGTTGTGAACTCTTGGCTTCGTATATGCGGGGTTTGCGGCAATTTCCCGAAGACAGTTCTCTGTTACGTGGAAGTAAGATCAAGTTCCCCAAACCCGAGATGTTTAAATTGGTGAATGATAGCGGTTACGGAGATGATGGGGCCCACTACAATGTGTTCAGAATGGATGTGTCGGATTCTTCCGTTGCGGCTGCTTTTTTTCAAAGCGGGAGTACTCGTACGGAGCAAGTTGGACAGAGAAGGATCCCGTCTACGGTTTCGATGTCTCTACGTTCGGGAACGGTCCCCACACGAATCGATAAAGCGTTTCATGATGCCCGTGTCGAATTTATGGCATGGAAAGCATTGGCGGAGAACCAGCCCAAAACGATCCTCGAAGACTATCAAGAGCTCGAAAAGATTCTCGATAAACATTGGGCCCTGACATGGCCCGAAGGGTTGTCCGAGGACAGTGTCGAAGCGCAATTCGGAGAACTGTTTCTCGCTTTGCAAAAAACTTTGATGGAGCATGGCTATTGGGTTTTTTACGGTGGCCGGAAAATTTCCGTCCAGCAGGCCATCGATGAGTTCAACCGTTTTGTGGAGTTGATTCATCAACCGGATTACCGACTGAATTTGGGCCATTTCGCAGAAGCGACCGGTACCCAATCGGACGAACAACTGACCTGCGTGAATTCGGTGCCGAACAACTGGCACCGTTTATTTCCCGATTTTGACCCTAAACTCGAACTTCTCGCTGCGCTGAGCGCAGAGGCTTTGAAACATAATGTATTTGAAGGAGCCGTAATGCCCCAAACCGAATGGACCGGGCAGGGAATTGCTTTTGCGGTCGTTCCGAGTACTCCTCAGTATAAATATTCGAGCTATCATACGAAACCTGGCGGCATCCACTATTATTCTTTAAAGCTTTCTCAAGGATTGATGGCTGATGAGAGTTATGTTGTGGTTGATCTTGCAGCACCTTTGGAATCCCCCGTCTGTTATGGTTTGGATCCCGGGAACATGCTTTTGGGTTCGGTGTTGAATCGGGGGCCGTGTCTGTTGTTTCCGCCGCAATTGCAATCAACCAGCGGGGCTGCTCCCGTTACACTTTTTGCCGTAATGCCGCGGGCGGAGTTTTTACGGCGGGCGCAACAGGCGGGACTATCCCTGCCGAATGGAGCGGCGCCGCGGGATTTGCGCCGAGCCAAGGCCGTGCAGCTGATTGTCCGGGAAAGCATCGCCGATCTCGAAGCGTTTATGGCGAAACGCAAAGAGCTTCCACATAATCATTCTGCCCACGCGTCCTACTTTTTGAAT
>JAQTOZ010000003.1 GCA_028713205.1 Candidatus Omnitrophota bacterium | reverse complement strand
AGCTCGATGATAAAACCGCCCAGATTCTCCGGTGAGTTTTGAAGGTTGGGCAAATTGGCGATCGCGGCCAAAGTGGGCAGCTGAGCCGGATCGAAGGATATACCCGCAGCCCGCACCGCATCCAAAAGATTCCGCAGATTCCGCAACATGTCGATCGCAACCGGCATGCTCCGGTTGGCTGAATTGTTTGGGTTATCCACGTCGAATTGGACCTGATTGACAACCGCTTGCAGAATATTCAGAATCAAGGACCCGATCTGTTCGAAACCAACTGCCGGCACTTTCGTGATCTGGAGATTGCGCAAGTTCACCAGCAGACTTTGCAAATTGACGAGCGCGGCATTGGCGGCAACGGGATTTTGGGCCGCCAGCGCATTGAAATCCACGTGATTCATAAAGCCAAGGAGATTACCGACATTAATCGCCACAACATTACCCGCACCGTCCGTGATTTGCGCCAGAATCGGAAGCATATTGCGAACCAGATTCAGGATATCCAGAGCCAAAGAAGGCAAGGCCTTCTTCGGATCCTGCCCCAACAAGGCCGCCAGATTAAAACCAACGACCGACGGATTATTCAGGTTGTTGATCAGCCGCGCGAGATTTCCGGCAAGCGCCGCAGCTTCGGCATCTTTAAAAGTATAAGAAGTCATTCCGAAAGCCGTAGGCAGTTGAACCGCAATGCCGCCTTCCTGCCATTTGATGATCCCCGGCGCCATCAGCAAAAAGCCCAATCTCAAATTCTCGGGCAACATTTGAAGCATATCGGGATTGAATAATTGAGCAAAAGCTTTAAATTGATCCGGCGTTAGTGGAGTAACTTGGCCCGGATTGATCATATTTCCCATAACCTGGACCAAGACATCCGCAAACTGCGGATTAGACGCCCGTATCGCAGCAATAATGGGACTCGGGTTATTCTGATCATCGACAATCACAAACTGCAATAGCCTTCCGATCAGTGCCGCTTGTACGCCTTGTGACTGGAATTGGAAGTTGCACCCTAACTGCGGCAAGATGTCGGCAAAATCGGCATCGGTCATCGATCGAATCGTATCAATAGCTTGGATCTGCATCCAATCCGGAAGCAGCGGCAATGCCGCCATCAAGGCCATGCGAGCTTTCCTTGCGTCCGCACCCGTACTACCCGGCAACAGAATACGATCGAGTTGTGTCTGGTTCCCTACAGCACTGGAATCTCTCAGGTTAAAACTACCATCGGTCAATAAACTCAAAGTATTCAAACCTTCGGCAGCGCGAATAATAGCTTCCTCGCTCGTCATATTGGCGAAGCCGCTCATGAACGATTTCATTTGCGACGTGCTGAATTTCGTAAAGTCCACACCAAGTTGCTGCAGAACCGTAAATCCTTGCACAATCCTCGCAACCTGTCCCTGCCCCTGATTGTTCGGCATCGCCCACAGCGTTTGCAACCGCTCCATAAAAACTGCCTGATTGCCGACGCTGAACCTTGTGACTTGCAACCCCTGTTTCGCGACAACCCCTTCGGGTGTTGTTTCGGACACTCTTGCGGCGGTTGCGGTTTGCGTCGCACTCTGTGCCTGCTGCATCGAGCGCAAGAACACAGTCAGTTGCGAAGCCGTTGTTTGTTCGGGCAGGACATCGCGCGTATTTGCGAATTTCAACCCTTCCCGGAATGGCGCAAAAACTTCTCCGTTCATCAACTCACCGAGCCTGACATGCAAGATATTAACAACATCTTGAATGGTGGATGCGCTTGTAAAATCGGTAGGCACAAAAGCACCGTCGACCCTTTCAAGCACACGCGCTTGAGAAACCAACTTTCCGTCTACAAATTGCAGCTCCGGAACGACATCCCAGCTTTGCGTTTTCCGTCCCGCAACATCTTCAATGCCGGCATCTCTCAATTTCTTGACCGTTTCCAATTCCCGGCCAAATGTAATAGCAATCATCTCCTGAAGTTTGGCCACGGAGTCCTGGCTTTGCTCCGTCGGCAGGCTGTCGGTTTCCTGCTGGTCATCGAGTTTTTTAAGTTCTTCCGTAACTTCAGCATGGAGCTTGACCAGTTTGGCTCTTTGCCCAACCGTTGCAGCATCGTTTCCTGTGAGTTGGGTCAGCTCGGTCTCAACCCGCGTCTGGACCTCTTCCAAGAAATTTCGGTTTGCGTTTTGCAAGGCCTGCGTCGTCCGGCTTAAAACGCTTTGCTGAACGCTATTCTTCAAATTCGCCAGCAGATGTTCCTGCATCCCTTCAACAAATCGCTGAAATTTATTCGTTCCAAAACCGGCGTTATGTTGCCATCGTCTTACCATCGAACGGCAGCCTTCGCCCACAAAAGCAATCGTAAGAGACAGTGTTGACGCCCTTAATCCCATGCTATCCACACCGCGGTCACGTCCGAGGGCCTGATTAATTTCCGAGAACGTCACATTGCGGCTTGCAATAAGATATTGATGGACGTTGCCGCTCGATGCGGCATTTTCTATCGACTTGGTCCAGTTCAGGTCGGTTCCGCGCGTAGCCGAGACTGTTTGAAAGGCAACAATTCGCTGAATGTTACGAGTCTGAACTGATGCCGCTTTTAATGCATCGGTTCCTTTCGAAGCTAATAGTTTTGAAAGTTCAAACTGTTTACCGCCAATCGTAAAAACCATTGCGTCATCCGCGATGGCCAGCGGTTTTGCATCGGCTTTACCGCTAAGGGCATCTTGGGCCTCGCGAACACTTCCATAAAGTTCTACGCGGTTGTTGGCGGCGTTAAAGATAATGATCGCCGTATCACCCTGTCCGAATAATTCTCCTCCTTGAGCAGCGGCTAACTCTAGATGTTTTAAAGTTGCCGCAATCGTATCGCTATCGCGTATCTCGCCAACCATTTGAATAGTCGCGTTCCCTCCGCTTCTCAATCTCGACGCAAGCGATGCGACGACTCCGCCTTGTTTGAATGCCGTAATGCCCCTAGTACCGCCGGCTCCGCTAAATACCGTTTCGAGATCTTGACATCCCCGGACGACTGCATCCTCAATACCAAGGCTCTGAAATGCCGCTCCTACTTTATTCAACCTATTCGCCAATGCAAATGCAGCATTCGTCGGATCCATACTCCAAAATCTGAATCCTTTTCCTTTAAAACCTGCCGGGTCGACACCCAGAACACCCATGTTAAAGATCAGCGCAGCCTCAAAAGCAAAACTCATTGCATCACCGGAAAGTCCAAGCATAAATCCGCCGACATTCGCTTGCCTTTGTCTCATGCGTATATCACGTATGGTTGCTTCCATCGTCACGGTAACCGCACTGCGCTGCACCGTCACACTTTCGGCCACCTTGGTAATATCGGCTTCAGAAACACGCCACGTCTTACCTTCCTGAGCGAAGCTGATCGGTGACCGATAATCGAGTGCACGGCCTAATCCTCTGGCAAGGCCGACGACGTTATAGGCCAATGCGCGTCTTGCCCCTTGAAAACTCTGTTCAACAGAAACCGTTCCCGACGGATCAACCGGGTGTAATTGCCCCGTATTGGGATCGATATTCAATTGACGTTCCGTGGCGACAAGGGCCTGAGCGGTATAATGAATCGTTTTCATTTGATTGTCGGTAAGCTTAGGAATTTCCGCTAAGTTCCCCTTGGCCTTAAGCCATGTGGCATATCCTTCCTGAACGAAACGGTCAAATCCCCGGCTATCCAAGGGCTGTGCGTCATTCCCCCATACATGATCCCGTCCACTCGTTGTAAGCTGTAGCCGGTTCCCCGAAACAGTGGCAAAGCCATTTTCGAGCAAATAGTCCATAAAACTCTGTTGCTCGCGGACCGCTTCCACGCCGCCCCCATGCTCCGCCAACGTTTCCATAACATTCACGAGGTTAAAGGCCTCACCGCCTTTTCCGCGCGTCAACGGAACGACCCAACTCATGGCGTCAACTTCATTAATCAGGATGGCGGATCTCGACATGCGTGACAGCACGCGATCCGCCAGATTGATCATCGTTTCGGCATTAGCATGGCCCCGATTCAAACTCCAGGCACGCAATGTGCTAAGAGGGGTCAACATATCCGACATGGTCATAACCAAAACATCGGCATGTTCAACCGCTTCACGCATCTCGGCAACCCGCTCCGCCGGATGATTACCCGATTCGTTGAAAAAGACATCCGAATCAAAGACAGCCACTTGTAGATTTTCCATAATGCTGGATTCCAAAATGGCGCGATGACTTTCTCTTGCCGCATATTTCTCCGAAGCGCTGAGGTTGGACGTCGCAAGCGCATCTTCGAATACTTTCATGCCGACATCGATTGCTTCCGCCACGGTTTTCTTACCGCGCAATGCCTCCTGGGTCGCCGCAATACCCAAGAGACCTTGCTTCGCCAAGAGCTTGTTGGGATAGACAAGCACCGACTGCATTCCCCGGCTTTTCATCATATTGGCAAAGCACGGCAAAATGGCCGAGTCTTTACCGACACCGGTTCCTACCTGTAAAACCATATCACGGCTGTAGAGCATCGCAATCAGTGTCTGCAGTTGTTCTCTCGTCTTCTTGACTGAACCCTGCATGGCTTCCACATCCAGATCGGTCACTCGAATTTTTCCTCCACCGACTTCACGCAACTCAGTCCCGATGACCTTGCCGGCTTGATCCCTAACTTCAAATTCTTTAAGGTAAACAACGTCTACCAAATCACCTACCGCAGGAAGTGTTTTCTGGCCCAGAATTTCTTCTAAAGTCGTAACCCGCACCACGATTTCACCGGACCGGCTACCTCTCTGACTTGGCAATACAACGTTCAAAAACTCCGATACGCGCCCTTTTGCCCAAGTGCCTCCGGGTCCGCTTCTCTGTCCCAGAAGATCACCCTGCGCAACTTCACGGGCGGCATTCAAATCGCCGCAACGCGCCATTTGAATTTTGACATAGCGTTCGATAAACACGGCACGATCGGCACCTTCTAGCGGTGTTGTCCTCCAATTTCCTTCAGAGTCCATCGTCCTCAAGCCGATATCCGCCAACTTCGCCGCACTCAGAGCGAAACCCTCCTCCGCATCTTTCATCGTTTTTTCCATTTCGGCAGGAATTTTGAAATTTGCGTCTAACAACGAAACTTCGGCGGGTTTGACATCGGCGCCGCCGAAACTGATCCGGATGGCATCCCACAAAGACAGTTTCTGTACTTCCTTGGGTCGAGAGGCCTGTAATTGCTGGCTCACGACCTCGGCCTTGGCACTATCCTCGCGAACTATCTTTTCTGACTCCGTCGGTAGATTTGAGGCCGCTCGCACTTTCTCGACCGCTGTTGCTTCCATCAACCGGCTAAATCTTTCGATTGCGGGAAGTTCCGTACCTCGAACGGGTCTCAGTCTCTTTGAATCGTCTACGGAATTGCCTACGACGCTGTATTGAGAATAGGCATAATCCTGCATTGCGGCAAGGCCGGCCTCGCCAGGGGCATTAACACTCGTCCATAAATATTCCAGCCATTCCAATTCTGCATCAGAAATGTCCCGATAGCGGCATCCTTCCGGATTGTATTCTCCCATTTGGATTTGATACTCCGCATAACGGGCATTGGCGCCCATTTGTGCGGGCCGCACAGGAGGCGGTCGCTTAGTCACTTCGGGAACCGCTGGTTTTGCTTCGGTCGCTGCTTCTACCACCGGTTGGACCTCAGCCATAGCATCTATCTGAGACACCACAGGCATCTCGGTAAACGTATCGATAGTCGATGATTCCAGCGGATTTAATTCACCCATGCGAAATGCTTGCTCGGTAACAGGATTCGTATATTGCCTCAAACTAGGCCTGACTTTGCTTGCGTCAAACGGTCTTTCCACATTGGCAGATTCAACCGCGCGCCGGGTCGAAGAGACTTCTCTCGCCGTTTCGCCCGTCCGCAAACCGCCGATCGGTGCCGCAGTAACACCGAGTGCTACCGTTGATGGCCATGATGCCGTTGCATTTCTTTGAACGATATTCAATCCTGCTGAATAACACAGAAGTTCATAGGCGGGTTTCGTCGCAAGATTTTCCATCAATGGGATAATGAGAGCAAAATCGACCCATCCTTTAAATGCCATTTGACCGGCCGTAAGGAATGCCGATAAGAGGCTCGGCCCTGTACGCTGCAGCAAAGCGCCCATCGCATCCTTAGTTCCCGCTTCCACGACTTTATTGAGCCAACTGCACAATGAACCGACGATGGGCAATCGAGCGACGTAGGGTGCAATCACCGGCAACAAGAAGACAAACATAGGGAGTGCGCTCATCAAACCCTTGACTGCGTCAAAGCTCGACCCGCGGCCCAGAAATTCACCGGTATTTTCGTCGATCGAGAAACCGGCAAAATGCACCAAAGTCCCCAGGGGTGCCGCGGCAAAAGTTCCGAGCAATGAAGATAACCAATTTGAAAATCCGCCCAAGTGCCCGGCTTCACCTTCTTTGGTCTGCCCCCAAAGTCCGTTTCTACGCCACGAGTAAGACAAGTCGCTAAGCGTCTTGGCTAAATTCGTTTCGATCGGTTTATCATAAGACTCAAAGAAGCCCATCCATACCGAATTGATCAATACTTGCAGAGATGCCATAACCATCGACAACATGAATTGAGACGCCAGAATAAAGAACGCCAAGCCGAAGGCTTGCGCAATAATTGAAGACCATGCCGTCATAAATCCAATTCGACCGAGCATCGAAGCCATCAAACCGCTTGCGCCTGCACCTTGGCTCAACCCGAGCATCCCGGTCATCAAATGCCAACGTTGTAACAGAAGCGTTCCTAATCCTTTGCCGCTGCCTGCTGAAACTCGCATGATATTGCCAATGTAATATTGCGGAATTCCTTGCGATAACCTCATTTGCTGAAAATCCATGACCTGTCTGGCACTAAGTCCGGAAGGATTGTAGGACATCGATATTACGATCACGCCCAAAGCCACAATGCTCAAAATATCGAACGCGGAAAGGCCGGTCATATCCGTTACCGAAACGCCTCGTGTCCAGGCCAATGCCGTTCCTACCAGCCAAATTCCGCCTCCTACCATGCAAAAGATGCCGATCGCCTTGCCAAAATTACTTGCGGCCAAAACCTGTCCGCCCTTTAAGACTTGAGCCCCGCTCGCTGTGAAAATTTTCATGCCAACCGCAAACAACACAACAGCAATCAATGCCATGACGAGATACGATGACCAATGACCGCTGGACATATACGAGTTCGCAAGGTTAACCCCTTTGCCAAGCGTTTGTCGATCTTTTAAATCCTTGATCGTAACCTGAGGTATGTTGCTCGCAAAGGCTGCGGCGACAAACAGCAACGGCAGGAACAAAAACGGGCATAAGGCAGCAGCCCATAGCACCCCGGCGAATAATAAGCCTGCCAAGATGAACGGAGCCAATGTTCCTACGACATAAGTAGTTGCCGCCATTGTTCCCAAAAAGATGTTTACCGCCAATTCTCGATCGCCCGTACCCTGAGCTATCGCCATCGCAATACCGCCGCCTACCAGCAGCGCACCTGTTACAACCATGCCTCCGGCTGTAATCGCCACTGAATTTTGCAGCAAGGCTTTTGCCATCGGTTTAAATCCCAGCACATTTGTTACAAAGGCTTTGCCTGATGCAAGCGCGCTTTCTCTCGTTGCAGTGCCTGCAGCTACTTCCGGCAAGGCGGGAGCTATCGCTCTTGAAGCGACAAAGAATGTTACCCCTCCCGCAATCAATGCGGCCCCGATGGCAACGCACCAAACAATTAATAAGTCTCCGATGGTGATCGATCTACCGTAAGCCACATTCATCCACAAAGCTGTTGCAAGACCGATGGCCAGTGTCACACCTCCAACCGCCATCATCACCGTAGCTGAAAATGCCAACCTTCCACCTAAGCTTGATATAAACCAACTGCTGGGCACATATTTAAATATCACCGCACTGATGACAATTGCGGCAACCGCAACTACTGCCGCAACAACAATTGCGGTCGCACCGGCAGGCGTATTCCAATTGTCACTGGCCCACTGAACAAATTCATCCCACAAGACCAAGCAGCCAATCTTGATTTCGATGCAAGCATCTTCGACATTTCTGTCCCACCATCCGCCCTCACCCCCTGTTGCCCATTTCATAAAGCTATTAATACCCAATACAATTTCGACGATGATAGCGAAAAGTTCTCCGATGATCACATCGCGGTGCGCATAACTATCCGAAGCCGCACTTGCAGCTTCATAAGTAGCATAACTAATTCCGTCCTGGAACCATCCCAACCCTCCATCAGTCAACCATCCACTTAACTTGTCTTCTAAATTCCAACCAAGTCCTAAATCCCAATCGAGATAAATAAGGAAAGCTAACGTTAACATTAAATAAGGATTTGCGTATAACAAGAACTGCGGAGAAAATAGCCAATTCGACCTTATACCCAAAAAGCTGAGGCTGTATTCCACGCGCCATGTGCCATCCTCCTGACGTGTAGCAATGGATGATCCGAAGGCGCCGGTCGATTCTCTTGAGACACGCGTATTCTCGCCATTGTGAGTCGTATAATAGGTGGAGGCACTCCAGGCAAAATTATCGATGGCCATCGAAATGACGATCAGAAGGAAGCCAGCCGCAATCCAAAAAAGCGGTGCGACAAAAATCATACACACTATCAAAACGATGGCCGCAGCGATCAGTGCCGTCCACCCGGCGGCGGTGAAACTCCGGTATTCATAATCGCTGATGATTCCGCCATCCTTATCCGAAGCGACAACCCGATGATGTTTCCTGGCCCAGCCTTCTTCGTTAATCGTATGCGCGCGCGAATGTTCGAGCTCTCCGCCGGCGTAATAATAGCCATACTCCGTCGCTGCAATTTCTTTGCCGGTTTCTTCTTCGGTAGTAACTTCACGCGTCTTTTGACCTCGATAATTCAGTTCCGCCGTACGGATAACACGTTTCGTGAACTTATCATCCTCGGAAGATGTTGAGGTCTCGGCGGACTCGCCCCAACGGAATGTTCCGTCTGCGTTATACGCCATCTGCGAATCCGATGAGAAGGTGTGCACGATTTTCGCAACGCGTTTTTTGATTTTCCCATTACCCGTTTTCGGGTCCGTTACGGGTCTTCCTTCCTCGTCCTTCTCTTCGATAATAATTCCGCATTCATCGACATTTTTGCAATCAGCAGCCATGTACTCATAACTTTCTCCCGTGACACTTGTAAATGTTACCAATTCTCCGCCGACCATCTTGGTCTCTTTCTTTTCATCCGATTTCATGACAATACGGCCGTACATGTCATAGATCTCGGTATGCATTTTGCTCTTCATCACGACGCCGTTTTTCCCATATTCGATGAATCCGTTGGTCTTAATCACCTTCCATGATTTTTGACCGGTTATTTCCATAGTAACTGTCGCTATGCCATCCTCTTTGACTACCCGTGCACGATTATTCGTAAACGCAAGATCTTCAGAATCTTGCATGGTTGTACGTCCGTTGATCATGCGCCCGAAATTGTCACGGTTCTCAAGGGTGCTGACATTGCGGCGATGTTTCCTGCCGCTTTGATCGGTCGTAATGGTGGTGTCTTTCATAACCATGGTTGATCCCAAGACATCGGTCTGAGTCCAACTCTTGACCTGGCGGTCAATGGCATCGTTAATATCAAGATCGAGATAATTCGTCTGAACGCGAGTTACGCTTGCAACCATCGCGCCATAAGAGGTGAAATTCTGCGTCGTCTCGACATTTTGTTCGATGGTATCCATAGCCGCCAACTCACCGCTCTGCCGGCGTTGCTTGACGATGCGTTTGGTTTCGGTCACTTGCTTGTAGCTTCCGTCCGGCTCATAATAACGCGCCCAATCCGAACCGCCCGAGAAGCCCTTAAAGAATTCGTACTCTTTGACACCGTCATTGAAAATGGTATACAGCGTTCCGTCACCGGTGCCGGTTTCGATACCAACCTGCTGACCGGTCAGGGCCGAGAGCTGAATGGCCTCTTGGGCCGACATCATGGTGGCCGCCGTTTGGCCGAGAACGATTTTGATGGCCTCACGATAGCGCTGTTGCGTCTCCTTGCGCTGCGCCTCTTCGATCGCAGCGCTGGTTTTGGAGTCATGGCTTCCGCCTTCGACAATTTGTCCGAACTGCCCGATGAACAAATGTTCGCTGATGCGTTGTTCAACCTCTCCGATTTCGGATACTTTTTCGTTGTAATAGCGATTGGTGATATAGGACATGGTCCGTGAAGCCAGATTGCCGTCGCGGGACGAGAATGCGCCGAGACGCTTCAGGGATTCATCGCTAAGCACGTTCGCGATGTCCGTCAGCGTCGATGAGGTAAAGGCATCCGGATCGAACTCATAGAAATCGTAGACCATGTTGTTACCGACATTTTCAAAATTGCTGCGTCCGCTAAGGTATTCTTTGCTCAAGAGGCTCTTGTAGCTGATGGCTTCCGAGCTATACCCGTACTCGTAGAAATCCCGGATGGACGTCAAAGTATCTTCGTAGAATTGCGTCTCTAACCCGGCGAGATTAATCGCATCCTGATAGAAGCGGTCTTCACTGCCGCCGTTGAGATGGAATTCTGAGAGCAACGACTTGTGATATTCGTCAACCTTTTTGCTGACATTCGTCTGTTTTTCGTTCTGAAGTACATTAAGTCCCTTTGTAAAGCTTGTCGTATTCTTAAACTGATTGATCATCGGTTTTAGACGATCATAGAGATCATAGAGCCCCATCTTGGTGATATTTCCCTGATCATCGGTGGCAATGACAAAATCGGCATCTAACGCCAGATTAGTCCCATAGCCTGAGGTTTCAACACCTACCGATCCGGCAAAACTGTTGCAACCGGAAGCAAGACAAGCGATACGGTCCTTATAGGCACGAATGGATAAATCAACGGACGGACTTAAGTTACCGGCAGCCAGGTTACCCGTTTCGGTCGGGTCCTTTGCCTCATAACGTTCCATAGGCGCATTAATGCTGTCAATGCTGCCAAAAACCCTTTCAATATAGGCGTTGCCCGGACTTCCTGGACTCGTCGGTTGCAGCATCGTAAGGCTAAGATAATCGACCGCACTCGCGACACCCGCATTGTAGGCATTCACAATCGTGCCATCACCCACGTCCGTCTTTAACGTCATGAGGGCCACAATGTCCGAATCGATCATCGACTCGGCACTGGCGGTGGATTCCGCCCCTGAGTGGAGAACATATTTTCTCCTGATCTCTTCCATCTTCTTGGCAAAGCTACCGTTGAGAGTCTTGTACACGGGCACACCGTCTTCGGTATGATCGATAACGCGATTAAAGCGATTTTCCCCGATAACGGAATTTTCGCGGATCTCGGCAATGATTTTCTGAGCATTGTCTTTATACGTCGGGTCGATGCCGTACTTATAAAATTCCGTCTGGGTAATAATCCCCTCGTTAAAGAGCGTGTAGAGGCCTTCCAGAAGTCCGGTGTTGGTTGTCGGCAAGAGCCCTTGTGACAATTCTTTCTTTTGCTCCTGGAATTCCATATCCAGTTGTAAAACCTTTGTCTGGAATTCAGATTCGGTAATAATCTTACGTTCGTAATCGTCCGTCAATTGCCGGATCTGAGCCGCATAACCTTCCTCCAGCACTTTCAGTTTCGTGGCCGTATCGATACCGCCTCCGCCGAGCCCACCCGCAGCCTGTAATGAGGCTGAAGCCGCATCCAGATTGGAACCGCTTCCGGCTTTGAGTCTGGAGCTTACGCGCGTTGAGAAATCACTCTCGGACTCGAAATACTTGATGCATCCCTGATTTTGACCCGTAATTTCGGCCAGCATATATTCCAATTCTTTTTCTTCTTCGGTTTCCTCGGTTTCCATGGCGTTTCCGACCATCTTATCAAGAATCGCCAATCCGACCTCGGCCTCGATGGCCTTCCGGGCGTTCTCCGCAGTATCTGTTGCACCGACCGGACCATGTCCATAGGCATCGAATATTTCATAGAAGTGCTGGAAGGCGAGTTCGGGATCGACATCGATGCCGCCGGCCATAATGCCGGTGGTGTACAGATTCCACCAGGCACGTAGTCCTTCATCCGGAATGATGTAATTCTCCTGGAACGTGCCGTAAAATAGGCCGTTATAAACCTGCATCAAGGCCTTTGTCCCCTGCTCATACCACCAATCAACACCGTTTTGCCGCTGCTGATCGGTAAACCAGGCCGTTCCGGGCTTAATACTATTGTAATAAAGAATCATGGACTGAATGGTCGCGGCCAGGGAACGCATGATCCGGAAGGCCTCTTTCAGAACGGCACGGCCCAACTCTTGTCCCACCGTAATGTAACCGTCCATCTGACGCAAATTGCGTATCTTCTTGCTAATCCCGCTGGCGTCCACGAGAAGGCTATCCACAGCCGCCTTGTATTTGGTGAGGGCATCCTCCATCCGGTTCTCATAGACCGTCCATGCCTGGGCCTCGTATTCATCATACTTTTTCTTGAGCATGCCGATGCCCGTACCGTCGGGATATTCCGCCTCGAGCGCATCTGGATCTTCGGCCGCCTGAATCAACGTATCATCCTTGTTCCCGATGATTTCGCCATTGGCATCCTCAAAGTCAAGCTCGCCCACATGCGTATTAAAAATTTTCTCGATATACTTTTCGGCCGCCACTTCCCGGTTGTCTTCCGTCTCGAGTCCCGGCAAATCGCCGACAACTTCGTAATGGAAGATAGCTCCCTTATAGGCATTGACCATCTGATCGAACCACTTGTCATACTCGTTCACGATATAGGTCCCGAGTTTGCCCAATACAAGCTCGGATTCCTCGCCTTTCTTGTTGACGGTCTTGGTGATATATTTGCCCGGATTGTCCGGATCCGGAATTTGCACTTCAACGAGTTGGTCGTTGGTCAGATACTGCGTGAGATTATGAAGAATTCCGAAATCACCGGAGGCCAAGGCATCGATCGGTGCATCGAACGGAAGCTCAAACGGATTACCCCAGATTTCCCTGAAATCACCCAACATGTAGCGAATCAGGTAATCACGATAGGCCGTTTTGTATTGATCTAAAGCACTGACGGTCCGCAGGAATCGTTCCTCTCCGTCCTTGCCTTCAATGACGCGTTGACGCGCCGCATCCAGCAATGCCTGCGCAATTTTGACTTCAAGTTCCGCTAAGCGGTCTTGAAGCTTTTTGCCGCCCGTACCGACATAATTGGCATAATCCCGGTAATATTCCTCTTCCTGGTCTTCGAAAACGCTGGTGCTTTGTTCTTTCGCCGAAACGATCTTGTCTTTGTACTGGAGTTCGTCTTCGGCAATATTGGTGTCGTCCCATCGCATTAGGTTTTCTTCGGCGGACAGGCCGGCTGACGGCGCGATGTACCGGTCCATGGCCTTACGGACCGGCAGGTATTGATTCAGGAAAAACTGTTTGATCTGACGCGCCAAGGCACCGTCGTTGTTGACGTCATTCCCTAGCAGGGTTGCCAGCTGTGCGGCCTTAACGGATTCCGCACTGGCCGCAAGCGTGGCATCCGTCACCGGCGGAATGGCCAGTTTCTCGTCAATCAGGGCCAGCAATTCCTCGACATTCACTTCACTGCCGGCCACACCCGCGCGCAGTTGATCATCCAGTTTCTCCTGGGCCCTTGCCTCATTCAGCAAGAACCGGATGGCCGATGCTTCCGCGATACGGCTTGACAGCGCCTCATCGCTGGCCAATTCCGCAATCGCGTAATTGCGTAGTTCCATCAACTTCTCGAATTTCGCGGCATCTTTCTTCTGCAGGAGGATCAGCTCCGCCGGTAAATCCATACTTTCCAGGTCATAGCGCATTTCCTCGACCATTATCGGAATACTCTGCTGATTACGGATCAGGTCATAATTCTGTGCCGTTTTCTTCGCAATATCCAGGTAGCGGTACATCTGGCGTGTCACGTAATCCAGTAAATGCGTCACGTCATCGGTGAAGAAATTCGGTGCATTCGAAAGGTCCATAATCCCGCTGGTCGGTGCGACCGGTATTGATGCGGGCACTCCGTCCTCTTCCTCTTCATCGGACGGCAATTCTTCCTCCGCCGCTTCATAGCCATTGGGGTCCCCGACAATCTTTTCGATCGCCGTTTCATTCCAACGCTTTTTGATGTGTTCCGGATCGACATTGAGAAATACGTCGTTCAGGTCATTGATCAGGGACAGGATCTGCGGAATATCTTCCAGCGGCGAGGATGTCTTGTTACCCTTGTCGTCATAGCCGTTGATTGCCGTATGCGGATCGGTCAAGAGGAGCTCAAAATAATCCAGCACCTGTTTGATCATACCGTCAATTTTGTTTACGCGCGCGGAGATATTCGGGTCCATCTCACCGTCATAAATCGTCTGGCCGGCCTCAAAAAGAGGACGTATGACTTTCTGGAACAAGGTCATAAAATCACTTTGTTCCACTTTGTCATCGGACACATCCGTGAAATAGCTGCTCATCTCAACATTAAACAACGCTGCAATCTGTTGAATGCCGTTGACCGTTTCATCCGTCAACGTATTGACTTCATCAATGGTATCGCGGAAAAGCATTTCGACTTCGTAATCGTATCGGTCCAGCGCACCGATGTAGTAGTCCTTGTTGTTGATCGAATTAAACTTTTCGTTTTGATCCATCATGTGTTCGCCCAAATCACCCAATAACGGATCGCTCGTGGCCGGCACATGATATTCCGTAAATTTGTCCGTGGTCCTCAGGTAAAGCTCCGGAGCTGACGGATCTGCCGCTCCACCCCCGGCCGTCGGCGCAACACCGGAATGGGCTTGAACGAAGGCCTTGATATTCTCTGCCGGGGCTTCCTTTTCCGTTAGCTCTTCCTCCGTCAGGATGAATTGCCGTGAACCACCGATGATATTCTGATTGCGGACATCATGCGTCCGCACCGTCAAACCGTACTGGAGTTTGGCCTCGTTGATTTGTTCTTTCATGTAGGTTTCATATTCCTTCTTCGCGGATTCGATCCAGTCATTTTGGCCGTCCTTGGTTTCCTGGACGGCACCTGAATCAGCGGTGATAAAACCGGCACTATACGTTGTCGCCGCGCCTGGCGTTGCCGTTGCAACGGCGGGACCTTTCTGAACTTCTTTAAATATCTTTTCATATTCATTTTGCTTTTCGGTCTCATATTTTGAAAGTGTTTCCAAAATGGTCTTCATCGCTTCATACAAAACGCCATTGCCGGTATTTGAAGCAAAGACCGTACTGGGATTTGCAACGTATTTTGCTCGTATCACTTGTTCCGGTTTCACATCGACGGCCGTTGCGGCGGATGCGCCGTTCAGGTTCCCGACCATTTTCCCTTGTGTCGAATCGAAATGGACGTTTGTGTATTTACCCTTTGTGGTAATCAACTCATAATTGAGATAAAAGAGCCCCTGACTGGATGGATTGCTCGGATCTCCCATGATCAATTCCAACGACGCCGGATCTCCCTGATACATTTGAATCAATTTCGGCAATGTTTCGATGAGTAGATTTCTCACAACCTTGCTTCCGTTGCCTGTCGCAGTGCCGTCTCCTTCCATGTAGTTGGCCAGATAATCATCCACCGAAAGATAAGTGCCGAAAGCGTTCCCGTATTTCTGCACACGGTCCGCCACATATTGCTCAAGATCGTGGACAAGTCCGAGGTTTTCCATCACGGTTTTGGTAATGTTGACATCACCGGAAACAAGAGAAGGCGCTCCGGCCGGTGTACCGTCTCTTTCACCGCCAGTGCCGACCGCAAACGCTTCCTCTACCACATCACTGTCCACGCCTGTCAGAGGATTGTCCATCTTCAGCACCACTTGGGTTGCCGAATCCATGAAATCCTTCAAAGCCTCCGTGCTTACCCGCTGAAATTTCTGTGGCAAACCATTGTAGGTGTAATTCATTTCATCTTCATTGGCCCATCCCGCAACGACCTTGCTGAAGTTCGCATTCTGGCCGCCCGGCGTCCTGAGATGGATAGCCTGCTCCGCTACACCTGGTGCGCCACCCGGATTGTTGTACATTGTGTCGGCGACGGAATTCGCGGTCATGGCACACGTCGCAAAGTAAGCCGATGCCGCACCAGCACCGACGGGTATGCATGCTACTGCAAGGGCCGATCCCATAAGAAGTGCCCGCCAGCCTTCGGCATAGGCTTGCGCTCTTGCGCCGGCGGTATCACTCTTGTTGTTATTCAGAACCGCTTTTCTTTCATACCAATCCAACACCGCTTTGCGATTGGTGCCATATTGAGCTTCACTCGAGAACCAGTACCGTCCACCGATGATCTGGGCACCGATGTCTTCCGCTTCTTCTTGTCCGTGTATCGCCGTCAAGAGATCCTGAATCGCGGCATCGATCCCCGTATCGCGTGTCGCTCGATACTTGTCCATTTCTGTTTCTAGCTCATCGAAGCGGTCACTAACATCTTGCAGCTGCTGCTGCAACGGTGACAAACTCCTCTCACTGCCTGCCGAAGTTCCGCCCGTTGTGCTTGTCGTTGTCACGACATCTTCGTAGTATTTCAGGCCGTCGATCGGATCCGTGGCCAAATCGTCTTTAAGATCATTCTGAATTTTGGCCGTCTTGGACGTGTCCCGTTCAACTTTCATCAACGGATTAGCTTCTTCCGCGGTGGACTTCAATTTATCATTGTCCCATGACCAGCTGCCGCGGCCTTCGAGGAGATAATCCAGCCTCTCGCGCCATTCCACATAATACTTGGAACGCTTGGTCACCGGCGTATAGACATATTCGGTGAAGACCGTACTCTCGAGTTGCTGCATATAATTTTCATCGTAGGAGTCATCCGCCATAAAGATCTTTTCTTCCATCATGCCGTCTTCCTGAAGGCTTTCCAGGACTATTTTCACGTTGTCGGCATCCCAGTCAAATTCAGCTTTATCCATGTCGGCCTTTGGCACCGGCACCAACTTCGTTTCACCTTCGGGATCGTTCTCGTCAACAGGCTGGATATAATAAATCCGATATTTCAGCGATGCGCCGCCATAGGCTTTGCCATCCGTCTCCTTCTTGAATACTTTCACACGGATATAAACCCCTTTCGAATCTTCCTGCATATTCGAACGATAATCATAGTTTCCGAAAGACTCAGTGGCAAAGATACCGCGTCCGGATTTAGATTTAGTCGTCGTCCGTTCCATCCCGAGCGCACCGATCGCGCCTGTACTTTCGTCAAAGGCTATTCTCATCACGCGGTCCGATAGGAAGGCTACATCGGCACCGATCTTCGCATCATATTCTTCTTCCCCGCGGTTATTCCGTTTGATTTCCATCGTGCCGTCAGCACGGTAATGCATATGGAGATAATTCCGGTAATCGCCGTATCCTGCCGTATCCAGCTCCGTTTGCTGGTTGAAATATTCTATGGCATCCTGAGATTTCAGTTCGCCTTTCTTATACGTCATCGTTTCACGGATGTTATTGCACGTCAGTCCCACATCTGTTTTGCCGAATTCCGGGACCTTCGTGTAGGTTTTCACAATGCGCATCTCAACCGGCCGCCCGTACTCGTCGCGGATAATCCACGAATCCTTCAGCCCTTCGCCCAGGACAAACACAGGGCCGTCCGTGATTTCACCTCCGGTCGTGCCGCTATCTTCCTCGGGCGTTTCTTCTTCCGGTGTTTCCTCTTCCGGCGCTTCCTCTTCCTCATCACCGGTCAATCGATGCTGCTCAACAATATAGCGCTGGTAATAATAATGTGTAATCGCCGGTCCATACGATCCCGGCGCCGGAATAGTTCCGTCAAACTTCAAGGTTATGTCGAATTGTTCCTGGAAGGCGGCATAGATTTCCGCCAGTTTATTCATGTCCCGTTCATACATGGCATAAAACTCGGGATCGGTCGTTTGATCGGGCACGGGACCTTCCGTCGCAAAATCAAACTCCATGAGTGCCTCACCTTCTTTGCCCTGAATGGTGATATTCCCGTTGGAGTTCATGATCCATGTCTCCAGCGGTTTGCCGAGCAACGGATCGTAGAGAATATGTCCGTCTTCGTCACGCATATAGGCATAGGTGGTGACATTTCCGTTACGATCGGTCGACTTCAGCGTCAAACCGTCCTCATCCGAAATCACCGTTGTATGGTAAGAGTCCGCTTGATAGAGCGAACTGCTGGTAAGACGCGTCAATTCATCGCTTTGCACAATCGATGTGAAATCCTGCGCCGCGTATTTGGTTTTTTCCGCATCTTCCGGAGGAGTTTCTTCCGTCGTTTCTGTTTCCTCTTCATCGGTGAACGCTTCCGGCCGCTTAAACAAATTCGGATTGGTGTGCATGACGGTCACTTTCTTGCCGTCTTCATATTTATAATTCACGTAATAATGCGTAATGCCGTCCGCATCGACCATCTTCACCATGGTTTCACGTCCCAAATCACCTTCATAATAAGATTTCGAGATACGGGCGGCGCCGATGCCGTAGGCGGGATATTGAATCGTGGTCGTTGTCAGCAACCTTCCGTCGCCGTCCCGCTCATAGGAGGTGTAGGATTCCAGTTCGGATAGCAATTCATAATCAAAGGTCGGCTCTTCTTCCACCGGGATTTCGTCTCCGGTATCTCCCGTATCACCGGTATCCTCACCTTCACCGGTCTCAGGCGTTTCTGGCGGCGTCTCTTCCTCTTCTTCCTTCACTTCAAACCGACGCAGGACGCGTCGGTAATGTTTCGTCGCGCTGATCATCTCAAGGTCTTTGGGACCGACATATTCTGCCGTATCGATGATCGGCGCAAAAATCGTCTTGGTCTCATCGCCGATCTTGACCTCGTTATCCAGCGCCTCGATCTGCCCCAGCAGCGGAACCACTTCGCTTAGCAGGCCCTCCACACCGATCGTCATGGTCTTGCGAATGGCGCCCAATGCGTCTCTTTCAAAGATCGTGATAGACTCGATCGCCGTGTCGCGTCGCGCCTTCCATTTGAGCTTTTCGATATAGGCTTCTTTCTTGGCCTCTTTGTCCGCGATTTCTTCCGGTGTCGTTTCGGGCATATCGTTGATATCTTCCGGATATGTCACCGTTGTCTCATCGATCTCATTGCCAAAATTATCGGTCCTCTGCAATTTGACCGAGAAATGGACCCTTTCCACACCTTCATCGCCTTTATAGAAATTGTAGGCGAGTTGTCCTGACCCATCCGCATAGCGCGTTACCTGAACCACATAGTCAATATCGTCCGAATCCGCGGAAGTGTCTTTATCGAGATCGAAAATCAAATTATCGAATTCTTCCTCATCCGTGCTTTCCGCATCGTAGAAATAGATATTCTCGACGCTATGGACATTCGTTTCCGCGTCCGCCGGCGGAAACTCGATCAGGTCGGTTTTACGTTCCGGCATAACGGTGCTCACATATTCGGGACTGATCGATTCCGGCTTCTCATGCCCGGCATCGCCCGAATAGGTCGCTTCTGACATCAAAATCTGCACTTCAGGTCCTGTCTTGGTTTCAACCTGCACCAGCCTGACCTGCTGCGATTTAATGCGTTCCGCGTTGTCATTGACCATGTAATTGGTCCGTTTCACGACATAGCCGGTGCCGATCGGCAACCACACTTCGAGATAATCGTGCCATGCTTCCTTGTCTCCGCCCGGCGAGTTGGTTGAAATTTCTTCCTGCGTCTGCAAATAGCTCCGCGCGCCCTTCATCGCAAAGAAATTAAGCCCCACGATTTCGAGATTGTTGTCGCCGCGGGCAGCCATCGTAAGGGTGTGCTTCAGCGTCGGATCTTCATGGACTTCCTTCATGATCTGCTCATGCCGCGCTTCATCGTAATATTCCTGCAGTTGTTCTTCCTTCTCTTTGGCCTCTTCTTCCGTATCTTCGGGTAAAGGCTGCAATTCGGGCGGCTCATTTTCGAAAATCGAATCCTCCCAATCGAAATCGTAATAATTGTAGAAGGTCCAATCGATCAGTTCGCGGGCCCCGCTGATTTTGGGTTGATACCGCGCGATGCTGCGGATATTTCTTCCGGTCCCACCGATACGATCCGGGAAGTAAAGCGTCTTGGTCGACAAATACCCCGTATGATTGGCAAATTCCCAAGTTTGCTGAATTTGCGGTGCCGCGAACGTTCGGGCATTGCGATGCGTATCGAATTGCCCCGATTGTTCTTTCAAGAACTTGCTGCGCTCGCTGTCTTTGGTCGCCTCTTCGGCTTTGGCAATAGCTTCCGAGCACATGGCTTTGATGAGAATAAATGCCGGATTGATCCTCTCAAGCGTCGTCACGGAAGGATCGGGAATCGTGAACGGTGTGTTCCACTTAATATCTGCGGCCGGCACGGTTACGGTGATAACCCCCAAGGCCACCATATCCTTGAGAATTTTGACCGTTAACTTGTCGAGCTTGTCCGCGTATTCTTTGGCTTTCTTACCCGCGTCCGTGATTGCGTCATCGATCTTGGCGATGTCCGTCGATTCATCCATAATCCCCAGGAGTCCTGAAAGTTCATTGGCCACATTCCGGTAAATCGTGGTCTTATTGAGATAGATACGCGACAGGATCAAATCCAGCGCAAACTTGCCATAATTCAACTTTTCCGCCGGATCCGTCATCTTCTTGACTTCCTCCATCGTTTTCTTTTTGTCTTCCAGCTCGGCGATTTTCATCGATAAGACGAAGATGGCGACGGGATCCCTTTCAGCGGTCATCCGGGTATGCAGATCATCGATTTCCGCCTGTAAATCAGTGATGGCCTTCGTCGCTGTCCGAACAGCCTTCTTGGTCGATTCCCGGATCAAATCCAGGAACAGAATCATCGTATGCGGATCGTGCTCTTCCTTGATCCGGCTGAAGGAGTTTTTCACAATCTGATAACAAGCATTGGCAATATCGTACTCTTTGACCTTCAGGATGATAATTTCCCCCGGAGGCTCCGGCGTCATTTCCTTTTCAATCTCTTCGATAATCGATTGAGCGGCCTTGATATTGGTCGTATCCCAGTCAAAGACCTCTTCCAGGGATATGAAATATTCCCGCATCGCCTCAGCAATATACTTTGCCCCTTCGATGAGCATGACATTGTCCAGATAAGGTTCCTGCGCAATGCGCGTATAGCTCTTATCTTTGTAAATGGCCGTTTTGATGTTTTCGTTCTGCAACTCCGCCTTGCGGATCTGTTCATAGTCATCCCAGGCTCGCTGGATGATCCAATCCAGGTCTTTCTGGCGATCGGTCAGCGCATGTTCGTAATTTACAAGCTCCCCTTTGTAACTCTTGATGATCTTCGCCAGGAATATGGCTTCATCCGTCCGCGGACGGTCATCCGTATCGTCCGTATCATTGGTGATTCCGTCGCCGTCGACATCATCATCCGTCGCGGTATCCGGCGTTGAAACCACATCGATAGCGTCAAAGCGTTGTTTCAAGTCCCGGATAATTTGCAGACGGCGGTTCGCCTGCTCATGAATCAATTCGACATCCGCCTTTTTGTCGATCGCCTCTGCCGTCAAGGTCGCCAATTCCGCAACATGCGCAATAATTCCGCCGTTGGCCAACTCCCCGCGCGTGAGTTCCCAGACTTTTTGCTTCAGTCTCCAGGTATTGGTTGCGGCCTTCAGCTCTTCTTTCAACAAATCGTACTCTTCCCAAAGCATGAAGGCTTTGGTTTTGACCTTGATTTCCTCTCGATCATCCACCGGATCATCATTATTCAAAATACCGTCACCGTCGACATCGGGGTCGTTGTATCCATACGGATAATTTTCAAAATGACTTTCAAGAATGATTTTGACGCCGCTGTCCATCATTTTTGCCCGTTCGGTCTTGAATTCGAATTTCTCATCCCATTGGACCGGCGGCAGGATTCCGGGAATACAAGCCGTATCCGTATCATCGGTGCAAGATGTCGTCTCGGGGGTCTGTTCGATATCGGCAGCCTCCACGGCTTCATCGTATTCCTTCTCGGCGGCATCCCGAATATCGATGATGCGCGTCAGAATCGTTTTTTCTTCCTGCAAGCGCTCCTGCATCGTATTCAGCTTCAATTCCAGGTCGATCAGATCGGACTTAACCGTTCCCAATTGCCTCTTGTAATCATCGTACTGTTCCATGGCATCATGTAATTCGAGCTGTTTGGCCGCGAGCGCATTGCCGGCATCCACCACCGCCGTCTTCTTGGCCGCATTGGTCTTGTCCGCGAGCCAAATGTCATAGGCCTGCTCAAAATCACGCCTTGCTTCCTTCAATTCCCTATCCAGTTGCGGGATAATCCCGTCGGCAGTCTCTCCCTCTTCAGCGGTCTCCTCATCATCCATGTACGAGCGGATCTTGTCCTCCAAATCCTTCTTCTCATCGCGCAGAGGCGTAACCTCGTCTTCCATGAACGCATCCAATTCTTCCTGGAGTTTGTCCACGACCGCTTGTTGTTCTTCCGCTTTATTCGAGTAGTTATCCCACCGGATCTTCTTGTCTTCGACATCCTCGTCGAGGTTGGCCATCTCCGTCATTAATTGCACACGCTTCTGCACAAATTTCGCCAGAATCTTATCCTTAGCTTCCTGCGCCAGCCGGAGTTGTTCCAGGGCCTGCATGTAGCTTTCTTGTGCGGGATCGTACCGGATTGCCGCCAGTTGCAGGAGTGCCGGACTCAATCCCATTTTTTCGATAACAAGCAATGTCTGCAACAACGAGTTGGTGGCGCGGACTTCATCCGCCGCATAGTTGATGAGGTTGACATAAATCCGCGCGGAAGGAGCGCTGCTAAGCACGTCGACTTCCAGCATTTGTTCGGCCAACAGATTGGCCGTATCCGTAAAGGCCTTCGTCTTGTCCATCAAATATTCGACGTTGTCTTGCGTGAATGAAAGCTGGGCAAACATGCGCTTCAGCACTTCGACATTCTGGGCTCCGGTATCTCGGTAAATCTCGGTCTGTTGCTTCGAACGGCCTGCAGCCTGTGACAAGGCCTGGACCTCGGAAGTAACATCCGTGATCCGTTTAAAGTTCCGGTCGATGGACTTGCGCACCACCGTCACAGAATCCGCAACGGCGCTCACCAGTTTACCGAAGGTCTTAATTTCCGCCGAGTAGCGCTGCAAAC
This sequence comes from Candidatus Omnitrophota bacterium, assembly GCA_028713205.1. GTDB lineage: Bacteria > Omnitrophota > Omnitrophia > Omnitrophales > Aquincolibacteriaceae > JAQTOZ01. The sequence continues at coordinate 20,876 of JAQTOZ010000003.1, read as the reverse complement.
GCATGAAATTGCGCATTTCCAGATGGAGTTTGTCATAGACCAAATCGACCGGATTGCCGTTAGCCATTGCGGCGTCTTCGCATCGCAGGATGGAGTTTTGTTTCTTTTCGATCGCCTTGTATTTGGCATCGATCACACCGCGCAATCCTCCTCCGGTCGTTCCCGGAGTTCCGTTCATCTCTATTTGCTTGGCATCCATGATCGCCCTAGCATCGTCGATCTTCTTAATGACATTCCAGGATTCGTTGTATCCGGTTCCTCCGGATTCCACCAGACGCTTCTTGATATCATCGATTTCCTGTTGGGTATTTTCCTTATTCTCCTTGGCCTTCTTAAAACGCTGCAAGGTGCTTTCGATTTCGAATTGCAGGGACTTTTTCTCATCTTCCAGCTGACCGATATATTCTTCGAGGGCCTTGACCTTATTGCTGATCTTGTCCCGTTCCAGAGAGATGGCGATATAATCCGCGCTTCCGACTTCATAATTCGCCAGATCATCCGTCTTGCGCTTCAGATCATTCTGCAGTTTTTGCCATTTTTGATATTCCGTCGTCGGATTGGCGGGCAACGGCGGGCTCGGGAATGGAACCTGTCCCGCATGGACCTGCGGAACATTCGGGAATATCGGATCGATTTCCCCGTCACCGTCCAAGTCTTCGCCGTAATCCACCTCTCCGTCTCCGTCCAAATCCTCGCCCGACTCGTCGACATCTCCATCCTCATTGGTGTCTTCCGAAGGTGCCAATGAGCCGTCTCCGTCAACATCTTCCGTCGGAACATCGCCCAAGGCTGCCTCGATATTTTCGAGACGGATCTTCAGCGTTCCCTTGGATCCGTTGAACAGCCCGTCCGTCGCATCCGGATCGCCGATATCGATCTTGTACTTCTTCATTTCTTCCTCATACTTGATCAATTTGAGCTGATCCACTTTCAGGTTCGATTCCAGACGGAGTTTGACGGCCTCGTAAGCTTTGACGGTTTCTTCGGCCAAATCGTATTCTCGCTGGGCCTGATCAAATTTGAGCTGATTCTCTTCAAGTTCCTTTTCAAGCGTCAGAAGCGACAAATTCGAACTCTGATCCTTGGCACGTTCATCCGCCCAGGCTTGCCATAGCTTCAAGGCCGCTGCTCGCGCCGATTTATCCACATCCGTCATATCGGACGGTACCCACGGACTCGCCGAATCGAAGGGCTCGCCCGAAAGTTCAATATCAATATCCGGATCGAAAACACCGTTGCCGTTGATATCTTCACCTCCGTAATAGCGCATAACCTCCACCCGGACGCGCCAATTATCCAGCTTTTGCTTTTCAGTCTTCAAACTCGTCCTGAGCGTGTCTTCCGTCGTCTTGAGAGCCGTAATCCTTGCCATAATACCGTTCAATCGTTCGGTCAGCCTGTCTTTGAAATTTGTCTGCACGGCTTTTTGATTGTCACTTAAATCTCCTTCGAGCGCGATATCGGCTGCCAGGATTGCGGCCCGCATCTCCGTCTCCTGCTTTTCATAGGTCAGAATCTCCTCGCGAAGCTGGTCTTTCTGTATCTGAAGGACCGCCACATTGTTTTGCTGGACATAATAGTTCCACCACAATTTTTCGAGGTTCTTTTGATACCCCTCGGGCAACTCCGTAGAAGTCACGGTCGAAAACTCACCGCTCATGCCCCGTTGCCGTACAATCGCCTGCATCGCGGCAAAATGCGCTTCGGCTTCCGCTTTCGAAGCAAGTGTCGCGTCAAATTCGCTACCGAGAAGGAATCCGCCGCCCGTACCATTTCCTTGAACTGTGCCGAGTTGCACACCTTGATTGCCGAAAGCAACCAGGCCATAATCCGGGGTCACACCGGTCGGCGGCCATGTCGATTGCTTAAAACCGTTCAGCATCGCAACATATTTCAGAATCTGATCATTGAGTTGTGTTTTCAAGCTGCTCTTTCTTAATTCCGTCACGCCACCCGCAACCGCAGGGTCTGTTCCGATTTGCAGATCAATTAACGCAATCGTGTCTATAATCTGCTGTTTGCGCTCGGTCATCTGCTGATATTGCGCCTCGATGGCATCCAAAAGTTCTTTTTGCTTGAGCCAAGCCTCTTTGGCGGCCTTGGTGGTCGGATGATCTTCACCGAACAGAACTTCGTGAGGTGTGCCGTTGTTATTTTCATCGTCGGTTTCAGTAGCATCACGAATACTCTCATAGCGCTTCTTGGCCTGGTTCGTCTTGGCCAATTGCAGTTCATATTCTCCAAGATTGAGTTCGTGATCGACCGCGCCATTGACCGTTTGATCGGTCCATTCCGAGGTATCATATTCCGTCTCATCCACGACACCGTTATTGTTCAAATCGGTCCACTCCGCGGGATCATTCACTCCATCGTTGTCCAGATCAACCCACTCTTCCGGATCACTGACGGTACCATCCCCATTTCGGTCATAGAGTTCGGGCGTATCCACCATGCCGAGAATACCGCCATCTACCCAGTCAAGCGGCTTCACGATGCCGTCCTCATCCGCATCCGTCCACTCTTTCGACTTCTTCTGGGGCATCGAAACAAATTCGAGCATATCCAGCTCTCGCTGCAATGAAATCTTGCGCATCCACAGCTCGTGTTCGCTAAACCGTGTCAGATCACCCGTATCCAGAACACCTTGGCGGTCATTGGCCACTGTCCGGCTGAGCTGAATCAATCCGCCGACAAACCGGTCTCCGAGAATATTGACATTCATAGACAATTCGCCTTGCACCAGCGGCGGCATCGGAATAACGACCGTGCTTCCCGAAGACAGAACCTGTGGCGGATAAGTTTGCGGCGGCATCAGATCATCGCCGCTATAGGATTCCTTGTACCATTTGACCTGTTTCAGTTTGAAGAAACCGAGCGTAGAATCGTATGTCACGACAATCTTGCCGACATAAGGCCCGTCATTTTGATTATCACCGACGGTTCCCGGGATATTGATCTCGAATTCCGAGGGGTAAGCCGCCGGATTCGATTGATCATACGGCGGGAACAGAACCGTGCCGGTCAACAGGGCATCGGTCGCACCGAGCTCAAACAGATAACGGTTCCAAGCGCTTTCGATGTCCGTTTGACGGAAGGAAGAGCGCAACGTTTCCCGCTGAGCCGTGTTATAAGCCAAGCGGGCCGCGGCCGTCATCCCCTCGAGGAAGCTCAAGGAACGTTTCTGCAACCGGCTGGCAACCGTCTGAAGGCCTTCATTCACCAAGTTAATCTCGAATTCCGATCGGGTCACAACCTGGTCGCGGATACGCGCATAATTACCCATAAAGCGCGTTTGTACCAAATAACCGGCGCGCAGATCCATCTCTTCCTGTTCGCGCAACCGGTACATGATTTCAGCGCCTTCCTGGCTCTCTTTGTATGCATGGAAATCGGTGGCCGTCTTGATTTCGGCAATTTGCAGTTCCTCAATCCTCGATTGCAGTTTCTGAACGTAATTCGACATCTCATGGTCGGCCTCGACCATATCCAGATATTGCGGCTTAATAAAGGTGTCTATTTTCGTCTGCAGGCTCGCAGCGGCCTTTTCCCATCGTTGAATATATGCATAAAAAGCATCTTTCGCTTCATAAGAGGCCTCGCGTTTATCAAAAGCATCCTTCGCGGCATTCTTATATTCGTCCGTGTCATGACTCACACCCGCGTTCTCCAGCGACTGCAGAATCTTTTCCGCATCGGATGCCGCATCCTCTTTGGTCTTCCATGTGGTGCGCAGATTCTCTTTATCATCCAATTTGGTGTTTAAGGCAATGGCCAGCATAAATTGGCGATAGGCCGCATCCCGATCCGTTGACGCCAGTTCATAGTCGCGCGCAACATCTTCGAACAACTTCTGAAGCTTTTCGACGCCCATTTCAGAAGCCGTCGGGCTGCCGGGTGTCGCCACGGCGCTGCTTCCCGAACGAATCTTTTCTTCTTCATCCTTGGCTTTTTGGTATGCTTTAAATGCGTCGTCATAGTCCTTTTGGGCTTTTTGGAGTTTGCCGAGCGAAGTCGAATCGGTGTTGTCCAAAGCCTTCAATTTTTCCTCGAGCTTGCTCTTTTCGTCCGCCAATTCCTTTTGATGCCAATAAAGACCGGAATAAAATTCATATTTCTCCCATTGCGTCACGACCGCTTCGGCCACATCGATCTGTTTGTTGCCGTTTGCATCCGAATATTCGGCCGGATCGTATTCATCCACGTCGGCAACAATTTTCCCGGTCGTCGCATCCTTATGTGTCAGGGAATTGTCCTTGTCGGCATCATCCCATTCGGCAGCTTCCCATTCATCATCGCTCGTGTTCCATTGCTTATCTGGGCCCGGCCCTTTCCAATACCCTCCATCAACTTTCCCGTTCATGTTCTTATCCACCCAGTTTTTGGGTTTGATTATCCCGTCATGATCCAGGTCATTCCATTCGTTTTTCTCATTAATCACATAGGAGAAGATCGGCGTATCGATGGATTGCTTCTTGTCGGAATAGAGAATACCCCGGCAATCGCCCGAGCAATCGTCGACCGTCGAAGGCGCTGCCGACGTCGTGGCATAGGCACTCTGGACTTCGCCGATGGCACCTTCGTTGTGTTCAAAATAGAATTGCACCAATTCGCCTTTGGGATCGATATCCGAATCCGCGAACCGGAGTCCCATACGGATCTGATAGGGCGGACGGCCGTCGTCATTCGGTTGCGGGATACTGAGCAGCACCTCATTGGTCACGATCATCGGCGGTTCAAACTTCAACGTATTCAGCTCATATTTGATTTCCGGTAATGTACCGAACGATACCGCCAGCGCCCACGCTTCATCGACATTGCCGGATTGCGCTGCGTTGAGGATCTCCTGAGCTTTTGCGCGATCACTCTTGACCTTCTCCAGCCGCTCTTTATTATTGCCAAGATAAATCTTCTGAATCTCAGGATCTTTACTGATCTGATCGATGTCCCTCGCCAAAGTCTCCAACGACTCGTACTGGTTGTTTAATCCGTTCCAATCATTACTTTCATCCCCTTCCAGCAATTTCTTATACGTATCAATCAATGACTGACGTTGCCTGCTCGGCGCCAAATACGGCAGCGCAACGCTCGTCAGGTCAAACCGGGACCGGTCTTCATTCCATTTTCCTTCAATAATGATTTCATTGCCCACATAGTTGAATTGATAATCCGCAAAGGTACTGCTGGTATAGGTATGGTCCCATAGGTTAGTACCCCCAACATTGGGTACCGCAGAACCATAATGCTGATACTCACTTGCATTGGCTGTCAGCGATGCGGCGGTCGCATCAAACGCTTCGGCAGCATCGATATATCCATTGTTATTGCCACCATCCATAACATCAAACGCAAGCGGTTTATCAGCATAGTGATAGATATCACCCAAAAACTCCATCGGGAGTTTAAAGGCCAGAGTTTCTACCCCGCTATTGCGGTTGAACCATCCGGCCGTCAAGCTATCATCATGTCCCGTTTCCGCGTATCCATATGCGGTCTGACCACTCACGACCTGGTTAAAATCATTCCCGAAAACGACTTGATTCTTTTCCGCGCCGATCTCAACACTGGTTCCGCCGATGGCCCTGATGAGTTCTTCGACCTTGCGGGACGCAGATGCCCCAAGCTCAAAATCAAAACTGACCATATAATCGAACACACCCTTAAGATCATCCAGGATCGGATCCGAGCTGAAAGCACTGGTATTTTTCTTCGTCAGAACCAGCGAACCGGTAATGAGGGTGACTTCATAGAGCGTACCATCCAGGCTGACATACTGGAGACCGGACTCCCAATAACTCTTGATCGGACTTCCGTAACCACCCGGGATCTCTTTTCGGAACGCAAAGATAGATCGATCCTCATCATCCTTAAGCGCCTCCGGAACACAACTCGGGTGCGTGGCCGGACAGACTTCATAGCCTTCCACGTTATACACGGCATCATCACGCACGGTGACTCGTCCGCCGCTTTCGCGATGTTCTTCGACGACCGCAATACTCTCAAAGTCATCCACCGTCAACGTACCCGCAGGGTTGACTCCCGCTTTCAAATACGGGAAGAATGTCCCGTCCAGTTGTCCCGGCGGAATGCGATACATACTGAATTGCGGATCGCTTCGCTTGCGCGGTATGCCACCCTGCTGAGGAAGGTAAGCATCCTCCGACCAAATTTTGTCCATGAGCCAATTCGCCATCTCTTGGATGTACCCTTTGACTTCCTTGGTCGCCGCGTCGTATTCCGGATAGCTGGACGCCGTCGTTGAATCATATCCTGCCGGCTTATAATCCGGATCCCAACTGGCCATGGTTTTATTATTTCCAGCCAGTTGAATCAAACGATCACGCGTAGCCTGGAGCTGTGCCACCAATTGCTGCGCCAGATCGATGCGTTCCTGATTCCGTTTGACCTCCATTTCCAGGAGATCCTGTGTTCTCTTATAGGCCGCAACTTCGGTTTTGTATTTGTCCAGCGTCGCTTCAGCCTTCGCAAGCTCTGCTTCGGCGTCCACGTAGTCTTTATACTTTCCTCCGATCAGCTCACCTTCATCATTAAACTGCTTCCAAATATCCATGGCTTCCTTGAACTTGTCCGCATAATCTTTCAGAGCCGTTTGTTTGGCTTGGTAATCCTCCTCCATTTTCTTATACACATCTTTGCGGGCCTTCACGAGCTCGGTATAGTCTTCCCGGATTATATTTCCCAGCTCTTCGCCTTTTTGGTCGAAATATCGCAGCAAGCTGTCCGAACCGGCATCGCCGGAATCACCGAGCACCCGCAGGATATCGGCCAAGAGCTGTGCGGATTCATAGCCGATATCATCCGGCAGCTTGACATCCAGATCGTCGACCGGTTTTTCGAGATTGAAGATGTCGGTGATCACCAACTCAAAGTCTTTGGACGACGGCGGAAGCTTGATGCGTGTCCCGTCCGGCCATACTGCGGTCTCGCCGTCTTCGGTAATAATGATTGTCTTTTTGCCGACCTCACCGTCAGTTCCCGCAGCGCCTGTGCCCTCATCCTTGATAATACTCCAAACCGATTCTTCCTCGTCGGTCGTCATCGGATCGACTTCTTCAAGCTTTTCTTCTGTCTCCCCATCCGGGCCGGTTGTCTTTGTTTTCTTCCATATTTTTACCTTTTCATAGCGGCCTTTGAGTTTGAGCATTTCAGCGCGTATGCCTTCCGTAATTGCAAGGGCCGGATTCTTCTCGGAACCTCCCGTAGGAGTCGGCCATGTCGTTTGCTTCCCAAAGAAATTCTCGGCTGCCGCTTTATAAGCAAGTTTGGCCTCTTCCAGGGTCGTTAAGTTTTGGGCCAAATCCATGACAAAAGGCGTTTTGAGCTCGATCCCGCCGGGTCCGGTGGTAATTTCATAAATCTTTTCATCAATGCGAATACGTTGAATGCTATTAACCCAGAAGCTCTTGATCTTGATTGCGCCGTCTTCGTATTCGAGAACGGTGAGCGGCCTGCCCATATAGTCGGTTTCCGGCGTCGCGCTGATGACATAGTGCTTATCACCTATCGTAATCGCGGTCGCGCCCGACTCCTGTTTGAAGGTATCCAAACCGCTCTTGCGAACCAGCGGCAAACTATCATAGAGGACGTCGCCCACCTGCCGTTTGATTTCCTTTTCGGTCGGCGGCGTTCCCAGTTTCATGCGATCCACGCGGAAGAAGGTCGTGGAAACGTATCCCAAATTGGTTTCCGTCGGCGTCAGCATCACGGTCCGGATCAGCACATCATACTTATCGTCATCGGGAATCTTGATCTCCCACACATAGGTTTTCCCAGACTCGATCTTCCAATTTTTGGACGGGGCCGGTTCTTTCGCCGCGTCGCTCAGGGTCGGCGGGTTCGTGGTCGTATCCGTAATCACTTTCAAACCCGGAAAGAGGGTCTGGCTCTTCATTCCCGTAATTCTCGCGAGCTTATGCTGGGCATCTTTCACGGCAGACGGCGGTTCGACAATGACGCTTCCGCTGGCCAACAGTGAAACGCCGACATTGGCCGCAACATCCTGAAGAGTTGTAATCAAAAGCTGCTTATTCACCATCAATTCGCTGGCATAATCCAATCGCGACAGAGGCTCGGAATGATAGACCAGATCCAGCATTTCATCCGTCTTGGTACGGACGATCTGGGCTAAGGTCACTGCCTGGCTTTTGCTCGTTTGTTCCTCTTCCATGGCCTTCATAATCATGCTGTAAACGGCTTCCTGCGCGGCCGGATCGGTTTCATTGCGGAGCTGATCCACCAGAATCTGGCGTGCCACCTGAGACTGCTCGAGGGCATCCAGGTTGGCAAACGCGGTATAGTAATTGCTGATAATTTCGCCGAAGCCACGCATCAGCTCCGCCACATCGCGTGCATCATTGACCGTCGGTTGCATCATTTCGATCATTTCCTGGATGCGCTGATTGTTCGGGTAGCGGCTGTGCAGGGCACGCGCAAGATTGAACAATTCATAGATCCCGGTAATCTTCTTGTCCTTATTGCCAAGCACCAGATCATTGACCATGGCCACGTACGCCGCAACCACCGCTTTGAGCTCGGTTTGTTCCGTCATGCGGGCCTGACTATCCGTTAAGGTCGCCCGGAATTTCTCGAAAATATCCACATCTGTCAGAAGCTCATTGACGACTTTTGTCAGCGAACGTTGCGCATTTTGAGCGTCGCTGATAATCTTTTCGACATTGGTTTCTTCGATGATTTGTTCCCACATCGCGGAGAATTCTTTCAAGAGCGTGGTGACTTTCAAAGTCACATTTTGTGCGTTACGGTCCGCTTCGTTAAAGACATCCATCGCCTTCGTGTAAGTCTGCTCCATCGCATCGCTCAATCGGTTCTCCCGCATTCGCTTTTCCACGACCTTGGCTGCCCACGCCGCATCCGCAGCCTGTGCCTCAAGCACGGACTGGGTGATCCTTAGTTGCCGATCTTCCATCTGCGCCAAAGGCATGGAAACTCTTTTCTCGATATCTGCCTTGGCAATGGCATCGTCAATTTTCCTCAACATCACATCAAAAGTCGCGACCAAATCCGTTCCCGAAAAGGCTTCCCGGTAATACGCGATTTCCTTGCGCGTCGCCGCCATCTTATTGAGTTCGGCGGTCAAATCGTTGTTGTACTGAGTCCATTCGGTCATTTTCGATGCAACGGTTGCAGTATCCATACTCCGGATATCCGTAGGTGCCGCCGGGACTGCCGTCGATTTGGCATTAAACGCGTTGATCGCAATCGTCATATTATGTTCCGCTCTTGCCTCAACATTACGAATGGCCCTTTGCAAATTCAAGGCATCCATGTAATTGTTGATTTTTTGCATCAGCAATTCGATTTCATTCGCCATTTTTCGAATTGCCGTTTTAGACTCGGGCGCCCGGACGACATCGTTACAATAAATTGCGAGTCCGTATAAATTCCGTACTTCTTTTTGCAGGTCAAGCCCATTTTCCGGATCCTCCATGAATGCTAGCGCCCCTTCTTTGGTCATATTTTCAATACCTATCACTTCCAAATTGCTGACCCAGTTATTAAATTTGTCTTTGAGCCCGTCAATCGCCAAAGGCGCGTTGCCATTCAATTTGTTGGTCAAGTCTGTGATCAATGCAGCTTCTTCAGTGGCCCAATTTGTTGTGGCTGCCAAAACATCAGCCTCGATCGTATCGACTTTCCGCTTGGCCTTTTCGCCGTAAATCTGGGCCAAATATCCTTCCATCGTATCCGCAAATTGCGTGGCATCGAAAGATGCTGACAATTCGATCTTAACATCGTTACTGGATTCCATATAATCCCGGTTATATTCGTAAACACGCCATAAGACATACTCGATATCCGACAGTGTCGGATCGATCATGGCATCCAACTGGAGTTCCGTCGTCGCCGGGATGATGTCTTGCAGCCTCAATGCGGTGTCCAACATCTTCTGACGTGCGTTGTCAGGTCCGCTGACCAAAAGACTCGTGTCGAATTTCAACGCGAATTTGATGGCCAAAATCAAGCCGGCTTCATACAACGCCTCATCGGCAGCATCCTGATAACGCCTTGCTGCTTCATAATCATTCTTAAGTTGTTCCTTAATGTCATTATTGGCCACCAGATATTTGCGTTTGATTTCGTCGATCGAAACGGCAATGGCTTCACTTTCAGCCTTGACCGAATCATAAAGCGCCTGAGCGTTCGTGTAGGCATTGTCATAGTTCAGATCGAGATTAATGGCCGGTAATCCCGCCATAATACCGTTGATTTGATCCAGGTCCAGTTTCGCGTCGGCCAGAGACGTATCGGAGGCCGTCAAAACGTCCGCATCGCGTGCCGCCCTTTCCGTCTTTGCTTCCAAGTCCTTTTGCAGCGCCTCATTCATTTTGGAATGATACTCAATCAGGTCCGGATCGTTGTTGGCATAACTCCAGTAAGAACCGTCTTCGGGTGCAATTTCAGTGCCGGAAACACCATATTTGAATTCATTCAAACGCTGCTCGGCTAATTTCTTTTCCTGTTCGGCACGGGCCATCATATGCAACGCGTTTCCGACGGCCCCGGCACTGATCTCATAAGTTACGGTCATCATCGTATCGGTACCGCTTCCGTCGTCCCACTCGAGATCAACCGTATGCGTGTAAAGAGGTTCTGCCGTCGTGGCCGGCGGGGTAATCGCCGTAAACACAATCTTGCTTTTGATCGGATTATCCGGATCCATCATTTCACCCGTTTCCTGATCAATCTCATAGAACAGGAATATCCCGGTCGGATCACCACGCACCTCAAAGGTCCGGTCCGGATTGCTGTCATCCGTCACATCGAAATAAAGCATGACTTTGGTGTCCTGAATCATGGCCGGAACGACTTTAACACCGGTGATTACTTTATTGGTCATCAAGGCATCAAGGTCCGAGGAATCATGAATATTCTCAAAGCTCGTCGTCACGACATCCGGGACTCCCAGCACAAAATCGTCTTTTTCTTCCGGTGCGGTTTCACCTTCCGCCGGAGGCTTTGCTTTTTCACGGAGCACAAAATCAACCTGCACCATGGACGCTGCCGCCGCAGCTGCGGACGGAGCTTCACGGATCGTCTTGACAGCCTCGTCGGTTTCGTCCAGCAACGTTTGTGCAATCTTATCCGGCTCGAATGTGAAATTCTCGGTCAACCGGTCAATCATTTCATCAAAAGCCTTCATCATGTCGGTAGCCGGCACGTCGAATACGACTTTATATTTGTCATTGAGCTTTGTGATGGCCGCATCCAATTCATTACAAGTATTTTTATCCGCATCCGCATCAGGGTCCGCGCCTTCTTTGTCGACAAGAACAAAGTCGGGTTCTTCGAGTTCTCTACGCAATATCTCATTCACACCCAAAGTCTGCGCAACTTCGGCCGTAAAGAGATCTCTTGTCGAGTTCGGCGCAAGCACAAATGCCAAACGAACCTGTTCCAAATATTCCAACGCGCTTTCCATCGATAGCTTGCGTGTGTTCAAATTGGCCTGAACATTCTGCGCGATGAAGATGCCGCCGATGTCTTTGACTTCCGGTACAACATCACCCGTATCTCCGCCTTCTCCTTCTTCGCCGCCCGAGGACCCCGCTACGAGTTCATCGCGAATCACAGGTTGGGGCTTCCGGCCTATCTGACCGTTGTAATCATCCACAAAATAGCCCTCCCAGTCTTCCTCACCTTCATCATGGGCGGGAATCGGCTCATCGGATAACGTATAGATTAAAATGTAAGCTTTTACTTTTTCGATTAGCGCCAATGCCTTCTTGCTCCGGTCCGGTTCCGGAATTTCCGCGCCCGGCGCAGGATTAATCAGCGACTGATATTCGTCGTCGACTTTTTTGAGGAATGAATTCGCTCCCATCTGATTTTGCATCATGCCCTTCAGTTCATCCAGGCTCACAATATGGTCATCATTGGTATCCAAGAGATAATCAAATTCATTTTGCAGACTCGTCATTTGCGTGATCACCGCTTGCACCTGCGTATAACCCGCAAGATCAATATCGATCTTGCTGTAGGCATCCGCGAAGTCCAGCATCTGCTGATCCAGTTTCTCCTTTTTGGCGCCCAAAGTATCCTGGGCGCTCACAACGGCCGCAATCGCTGTCGCATACGCGGAGTTGGCATCAAATGCCTTCTGAATCAAATCGCCGAAGGAACCCGCGACGGTTGCATCCCTCATGTCATCCAGGCTCGTAAGTTCCGTGTCAAAATCGCTCAAATCCGTCACGACCGAATTCAATTCCGTCGAATCATCCGTCGAAGCGGTATCATAGGCATCAAAATAGGTTCCCAATTCCGTCATCGTAGCTGAAGGCAGATTACCGGCAGTCGCAACAGCTTGAATACTGGTCCGAAGGTCAGTAACGGCCGTGTCGAGAGCAACCTTGCGCGACAATAGTCCGCTTACCGGCGTATTTAAAGCCTCGTCGAGCGCATCCGTTAAATCCCTAACTTCATCGGCCAGGGCCTTATATGCGTTGTATTTCGTCTCGAGCTCCGTTTTCATCCTCGTCCACTCGTTGCATGCGCTCGTCAGCGCAGCATAGGAAATCATATAATCGGCCCATGCCGTATTCATATCCTGATAGGCCGTATCAAGCGCCGTCTTGGCGGCATCCATGTCGGCTCTCTCGGTCGCGCCCGGAGCCGTCGCAGCTTCCGGATCGGCCATAAAAGCGCCGTCAAACGCCAGTTTCGCATTATCGAAATCATCTTGAGCACTTAAAAAGACCGCAATCGCCGCATCCAACGCAGTGTACTTGTTCGTATAATCATCTTCCAAGGACGGCAGGACGCCGGTCGCCGGATCGACAAAGCCTTCAAGCGCTAATTTGGCGCTCCAGTATTCCGTATAAGCATTGCGAGCTTCTTCATATTTAAGCGATAACGCATTACTGTTGGACTCGTAATCGGCTCTCGCAATTTCATAATCAGTCCGGGCCGATTTGAGCGCTTCCCACTTGGGATCAATCGGGAAGAGATCGGCCACACTAAACATATCTGCCGACTTAATCGCGTCAACATTCAGCCGATAGGAATCCAACTTCGCGATAAATTCGGGATAGGTACCGGCAGGAGTTACTTTGTTTTCGTTTTCCATCGTACCTTTAAGCGTCGCAAAGGCATCGGACATATCCGTCCATTTCGTTTTGACGTCCGCGAGTTGATTGACAAATCCATCATAGGCATTTTTGAGTTCGGTCCTGCGCGACCCGAAATTCTCCGCATTCGTCTCCATGAGACCGTGCATCTGGCTCGCATAATTGTTCAGCGCATCGTTCTTGACGTTATAGATCGCATAGTCGACGACAAATTGGTCATAATCGGTTTGGATATTCGTCACATGCGGCTGCATCGTGGTCATCGACGTCGTCATAAGATCGAAGCGCGTAAATAACTCGTCCTTGGTGCTGATCATGGAATCCGCGAGGTTACGGTAGACATCAATCTTGCTGTAAAGGGTGGTGGCCTGAGCATCCAGCGCACTGACTGCAGTCTGCAATGCCGTCAATTTCGTTTGCAAATCCATTTTTTGCGTCAGCACATCTCCGCGAGATTGCCAAAGCGCTTGCCTTGCGGTATCCAAAGCGCCCTTGACCGTCGTATAAGTCGTGACGAGGGTCTGACTCAATTTACCGTCCGCAATCATGGTCTGCAGCACATTATCCAACTCGTTGATGGCTTGCAGAATATCATCCTGCTCCTGACGGTAATTCGCGAGCATCGGATCATCAAAGACATCGCAGCGGATCTTGAATTCTGCCAGCACTGTTTTAAATTGATCATAATCCGCTTTTGCCGTTTCAACGATTCCCGACCAATCGTCATAAGCGGTTTTCCATTGATCGAATGCCGTCTTATAAGCTCCGTTTCTTTCGTTATTGGCATCATCAAATTTGCTCTTCATGTCCGTAAAAGCGTTTTGCAGATCGGTTTCCGCGGTACTGATGGCGGTCGCATCTCCGGAGCTTCGAGCCGTTGCCAGCGCGTCCGCCTTGGCCTTAAAATCATCCGCGGCCGTTTTATAGTCGTCAAGCTTGGTCTTCAATGCCGTATGCGCACTAACGATATCCTCCTCGCGCGGGTTATTTAAGGTTGTATATTTTGAAAGGTAACTATCAGGATCCGCATTGTCATAATCCGACAGAAAATCCTCGTATTGCGGTTCCGAATATATTTTGGTCGGATCCGCGACATCTTTCAAATTCTCAAACTGATTTGCATAGGCTTCATGAGCAGCTTTCAATTCGTCTTCCTGAGTCTCCAAAGGCGTCTTCTTATCATCAATCAGGCCTTGATCCTCCGCCGAAAGCATCTTCGCTAAGGAGGTTGCCTTGACCTTATCCTGGAGATCATCCAGGGCCGCATGATACGCCGGCGCCTGATCGTCGTTCTCCGCAAACATATCACCGTCCAAAGTATCGAATGCGGTATTCGTCGTGCCCTGTTGGGAATCATAGTTGCCGGCCTCCGGGAAGAAATTGGAATCCGCGGTTTCCCGTTCCGTTTTCGCCGACACAAGACTCGGGTTGAACGGATCCAGAACTTTGGCGCCCAATGTTTCATTGGCAAGTTTGAAGGCATTCACGGCAGAAACCCATTGCGGGTACATCGCGTCAAAGCGCGTTCTCCCGGATTGCTGCCCTCGTTGCAGGATGGCGGCATCGATCACGTCCTGAGTCATCGAGCCGAACTGAGACATCGCACTCGTGTAAGTCAGTATTTCGCGGCGTTCGCGTATCCTCTCATAGGCTTCGCGGGCAGACTGAACTTCCGCCATGGCAATTTCGTACATATGACGGATTTCTCTTACCGCCATCCCGACGCCGGTCAGTTCATCCTGAGCCTCACGATAGGCTCGTTCGGCTTCCTGGGCGTTACGGGTTTCTTCGTACAGATGACTGCGTGCCCAAATCACGTTCGCATCGGTTGATTCTCCGCCCTGCTGAATCAACTTAAAATATTCGGCCTCGGCCGCTTTACGGTTATTCTCCGCGATTTGCCATGCGTTCAGCTTCTCGATAGGCTCTTTCTTCTTCTCCTCGTAAAGCTTCTGTTTCTGAAGGAGCATGCGATAAATCTCCATCGGTGAATCTTTGTCGGCATCCGCCGTGAAGGTAACATGGGCCGTAAAGCTTAACAAATCAGCCGCCTCGGCCGCCGGCACGATGGCCGTAATGAAATTAATATATTCATTCGCGGATTGATTGTTGATTGCCGCATCCAGCACCTGCACGGAATTTTCCAAGGCAAGTTGTTTCGCATGATAGTCCCGGATATCATATTTGAATCCCGAAGGCCCGGCCGGATCATAATGTTTGTTTCGTCGCGCCGTTTGCGCCGGTTTAAATTCGTTGGTATAGTAATCTTGCATATCGCTTTCGTGAGTGGTAAATGCCGTACGCAACGGATCCCATGCGTTATACGCGTCGTTAAACACACCCGGCGTCGGATTGGTCGTGGTGATGGCCGCATAGGCAACATTCATCTGATCGATCGCCGTATTCAAGACATCCAAAGACCCATTTTGTTTGGCAATTCGGGCCTTCAGCTCGTTGAATTTCTCGATATACGCATCATTGGCCGTCGGTACGGAACCGCCTGCGTCCAGAGCCGCTTGCAATGTTGCAAACTGCGCATTCATATCACCGAGTGCCGTGTCGAATTGCAATTTCTTACCTTCGATCTCGGTATTGGAAGCCTCCAGATTGGCCAATGCCGTGTTCAAAGTTTTCATCGCAGCGTTGTAATTGTCTTTGATCGACGGCAATAATTGATCCATCGCTAAAAAGTTGGTGGTACCCGGAGCCGTTCCGTTGAGCACGTCCTTGAACGCGTTGAGCGCGGTTTTCATATCCGATAGCGCTTTGGTATAGTTCGTATACGCTGTTTCGTATTTGGTTTTGGCCGAATTAGCACCGCCGGGAGGAGTATTAAACTTTGTCCAGGCTTCGCTATAATCCTCATATTTCTCCAAGAGCAGTTTGTATTTTTGCTCCCAATCATTCTTCACACCATCGGCAACCTGGATTGCGGCATTAAAATCACCCCAGGTATCACGAACACCGGCATAGGCCAGATTCATGGCATCTCGTGCATTATCCAGCGCGGTTTTATTCGCAGCATTCGCATTCCCCCAATAAGCATTCTTCGCATTCTGATAGGCCGCAATGGTACCGTTATACGCGGTGACTTGCGTATGATAAGCATCGAGTTTCGTCTTAAGATTGTCTTCGGCAAGCTTCAAGGCATCGGTTTGATTCATGTATTCGCCCAAAACCGTATTGTAGTCGGTATAAGCCGTCGTAACTTTCTGCAATTCCGTTTTTATCAACCCCACATACACTTCGACTGCTCCGCGGTAGAATTGTAACCAATCATAAGCCGTCGCAGCTGCGGCATCGTTGGGACGCGGGCGAATGGTTTCGATCGCCGCCAGCAAAGCGGCCGTATTGCCTTCCGAAAGCACATCCGATCCTTGCTGCGCCGCCTTTTCGATATTGGCAGCGATCGTCTCCAGGTATTTCAACGTTTCAAGATTTTCCGTGCTTTCCGCACGCGCAATCAATTCCTGCATGCGATTGGTAAAGACACCCGTCCGTGCGCTCAGGACTTCCACGTCAATGGCGGCCGTAATTTCATCGTCCAGTTGGGCAAAGAAATCATAGAGTTCTTCCACATCCGGTTCTTGACCCGGAATCACCGGTTCGGGTGTATCCGATATCACTTCTCCGCCATACTGATTGACTGTCACCGATTCGACGTCACCGTAGATGTAGACCTTGTCATTCAGATAGCTTTCCACAATCGCGACATCGGCCCCATCCACAGTACCGTCACGATTGACGTCGACGAAATACCGGAGGTCGGTCTTGAACATATCGCGGTCTCTCCAGTTGACTTCTCCGTCACCTGTGATATCGGCCTTCGTCGCAGCGGCCGTCGAATAGAAATTCAAGAGATGGATATAGGGGAACATTTTTTGCCACGTTTCTTTATCCAGAAGATCGGTTTTGCCGTCCTGATTGATGTCGATCATTTTGGATATCGAATTGATCAACAAATCAACGTCGGTATTGTCAATCTTGTTATCACCGTTCAGATCGGCACGCCGCATGGTCGGACCGCTGACCTGGTTCTCGATCGTCAATTGGTTGATGCGCGTTTTCATCATCAACATCATCTCATTGGTCTGGACATAAAGATTCCGGGCCTCATCCAGATCCGTTTTGATCCATTTATCTGCCGGAAATTGATTGATCGCCAGTTGAGCAACGATGATGTCGATTTGAGGCTGCATGGCATTCCGCGCATTTTCGGCAATCGTATACTGAGCTTGCATGGTTGCCGCATTTTGTGTAACGAGGCTTAAGGTGTAAGCATACATCACACGGTCGAATTGTAATTTCACCTGCAGCAGGGCCGCCTCAGATGCGGCTTCCGCATCTTTCATCTGTTGAATATATGCCTGCGCTTGCAAATCTTTTGCGTCGAAGTTGGCAATTTCATTATCCACTAACAAATGCCAGTTATTCAGATGATAGTCCTGCACGCCGCCCGGCAACGCAGCGATGGCCGCGGTAATCTTGTCATGCTCATCAACCAGCAGTTGTCTCCGGCTGACCGCTTTTTGCCTGAATGTTTCCGCAACGGTCGAATTTTGGGCATCCCATACTCCGAGTATGATTTCTTCGAGCTTCTTCGTTACGCTTTGCGCATGCAAATAAGCATCGGAACCTGCCTGCTCCTGGATCGCCATGGCCCGTGCCTGAGCGTCCGCAGCCGCGATGAGCGGGGCCATCGCCGCGATATTGCCCCCAATAGCTCCATCGTTACCGATTACGACAGGATCGCCATCCCGTGCGATAAACGGTGCCAGGACGGCACGGGCATACGTCATCCACGCAACGATTTCCCTGAATTTATTTGCATAATCCAGAACAATATCCGCCGTAAGTCCCGGAGCCGGCGCCGCTGCAATCCAGGCCGCATCCGCAACGGCTTCCGCCAATCGAGCGGCCGAAATTCCCTGGAATTTATTGCCTTTATTTTCTTCAACAAGCAATCTCTCATCGATCTCAATAATCTGTTCCAAATCCTTGAAGGCGGTCACAACCGCTTGCGCTGCCTGTACCGTATTTTGCCGGAGCTGTTCCGCCCTGGGATTATCACGGCAGTCATTCAACATGGTCGACAACGTGCTACTGGCTGTGTTATATCTCGTTTGCGCCGCGGCTCGTGCGGCTGCGGTCGCGGCCTGATTTACTCCGGCCGCCTGGGCGGCTGCCAATTGCGCTGCCACGGCAGCCTGATCACCCTGAATGCTGGCCAAATTCGACGCACCGTCATCACCGACGCTGATGGCGTCATTAACTTCGGCATTGATGTTCGCAAGAATCGGAATCAGATCCTCAAGGATAACGATATCGATTAAATCTTCGAGAGCATCCGCTGGCGCGACAACACCGCCACCGGGTGGTACGGGCGCACCCGCCCCGCCGCCGTCGTCCGATCGGAACAGAACCTTCTGCTCCTCAGGCGCCACCGCATAAATATCCATCGCCTGAATAAAATGATTCAAATCGCTACGGACGCTCGTTTCATCACCGGGTTCCTCCGGCCATGCATTGACCGTCATCAGGATCTGATCGGCCAATACAGAATAATCTTCGTTACTTGTTTGGACTCCGCTATGGTTGTATGAGAAGACCCCATCCTGGGTCAGAACATATTCCGTACTACCACCGGCCTTTGTGATATCCAATTCGCTCGGTCCGGTGACCGTGGACGGATGCGTATGCGCAATCAGGCTCGCATTTTGAGCCAACTCGGATACGGCCTTCAAAAGTTTCAGGTCACTTTCGTCACTGATCGTAAAGAGAACGATCTGTCCGTAGAGAACCAGAATCCCAACTTCTTTATCCAACGCCATGATCGTTTCGAGATCCGTTTTGGTTAATCCGTCAACGATCGTTGCGGTCGCGATGCCATCCTGGTTTAACATTTCAAGGGCATATTCGAACCGGCGGGTTTCCGGTGCGTTATAGACGCTCGGCGCCCCGACGACACCTCCGAGATGAATATTCAATTGACCCGCCAATCCTAAGCCAAAGGCCTGATTAACGGTTGCATTTCCAAGACCGCGAATCAACTGGCTGTAAGCTTTCAAAATCGTGGGCGAAACGGTCGATCTCGCCGCATCCGATACTTTCTTGATTAACTCGGACAGCGCTTTGACATTGAACACATTCGAATCTGACGCAAGTTGGTTCTGAACCAGCGACGAATACCCTTGGGTAGCCGTCATGGTCAAAGCACTTGCTTGAGAAGAGACGGTCGCCAAATCGGTTTGATTTTGGGTGCGCGTGTCATTTGTCCCGCTTTCCACGAGCCTCGTCATAATCGAATTCAAGGACTGAATTCGTGCATTGCCGGCGCTCATGGAATTGAAAATACTGCGTGCGACTTCTGCGCTCGGAACATTTTCCATAGCCAGCATCAAGGCATCGAGCTCCCGTTTGATTTTCCGGGCTTCACTTACCAGATTGGTACCGTCTTGAGATGCCGCTTCCGATTCAGCAATCGCGGACTTATTCGCGTCCATGTGATTACTGCTTTGCTGAGCCATGGTTTCAATCGCCGCTTGTGCCGTTTGGATAGCGGCATTATCCCGGTTACGCATCGCGAATCCCGCCATCGTGTTCTCAAACTTCTTTTGATCCTCTGCCAGAAACTCCTGGGCCCGTAGATAGCGATGGGCATCTGCTGCCGATGACGCCTGAACGGCTTCGGTTACTTTTTGCGTCAGCATTTCCATCACCGTCCGGTATTGTCGGCCGGTATCAACGATCGATGCGCCGTTTGTTTCTTTTGCCAGTAATTCGGCATGATGATTTTCAATGTCGTGCACGGCATTCTCTACCGCCGATGTACGCGATGTTGCTTCCCATGCGCGTGATTTTAGATAGCTATAGGACGGATTTCCTTTGAACTCGCCGTAGATCTGCATGGCCTTCTTGTCGGCATCACGCAGCATGGCGTTGGCTACAGATTCGAAAAGTTGCGCCGAGTCGGAATTCGCCATATCCGCTGAAGCCAATTCTGCGGATCGTTGTTCCGCAAGTCTGATCGTTGTCAGTTTATCCAGCGTCTCATTCGCCACGTTAAAATCAGAATCCCACATCGAGGTTAAATTCGCGTTGATGCTCGTGCGGGCATTTTCGAGCCGCAAATCCATCACACCAATCTGCGCATCAATTTGCTGCAATTTGCCCGCAATCGTCGTATCTCCGAGATTGAGTATCATCCCGGCCTGATCCCGTTTGGCTTGCATTGCATCCCGAATGGCTTTGGCCAACTGATACATATAGATCGCCGCATCATGCTTATTGATCTCATCCGGCGAATAATAATAGCGATCCTTCGCTTCTTCGGCATACTGAACCGCATCATTCAAAACCATCTGAATTTCCGCAAGGGCTTGATCAGCATCGGTAAAGAGCGAATCCCCATTCGATCCGATCATCGCTTTCCCGTTCGCCGTGACGGCGGCAAGTTCAACCAAACCGACGATCTGACTGTAGATCAGGTCGGCGGCATTCCAGTTATTGGTCGCATCCGTGCTCTTGTGAGCCCCGTCCGCAAACAATCGAGCTCCAACAACCGCCGTGTAGGCTTGCCCTTTGATTTTCTCTAAAATCCCGGCGTAGAGATCCGCGTCCTGAGCATTGGCCGCATTCTCAACTTTACCGGCATAAAATTCAGTCAAGGACAGGAGCTCCTGTGTCCGCGTCAAATAGGAACCGTTCTTGGTCAAGACAGCTTCGATCTCGTCCTTCTTGGCCCTGGCTTGTTCATCGTACGACTGAATCGAG
>JAQTOZ010000112.1 GCA_028713205.1 Candidatus Omnitrophota bacterium | reverse complement strand
GCCGATGATACCCTGACCGACCTTTCGGGTTGGGTGACCGTCGACAATAGGAGCGGCGCGAATTATCGCAATGCGAAATTGCAGCTTGTCGCGGGCGACATCAACCGCGTGCAGGAAGAAATCAATGCGATGCCGAGATTCGCGATCGCGGAAAAGGCGATGGGGGTGGGCGGTCCGGCCTTTGAATCGCAAGCGTTCTTTGAGTATCACCTCTACAACCTCAAACGTAAGACCACGATCAAGGATAATCAAACCAAACAGATCAATTTCATCGAGGCCTCGAATGTCCGGATTGCGAAGGAATATGAGATTACCGGGATGCCTTACTTTTTCACGCAGGCGTACCGCACCAACGATTATAAAGTCCCCGTGACGGTGTATTTGAATTTCAAAAATTCAAAGAAAAACAATCTGGGGATGCCGCTCCCGGCAGGCGTCATGCGTTTATACAAAAAGGATAAAGAGGGAAGCCTGCAATTTATCGGCGAGGACCGGATTGAACATACCCCGGAGGATGAAAAGGTCAGGCTAGAGCTCGGCAAGGCGTTTGATCTTACGGCCGAAAGGATCCAGACGGATTTTAAGCAGGTGACGACTCGTTTGTATGAAACCGAATGGAAGGTCAGTATTCGCAATCACAAGGATCAGGACGTTACGGTGCACGTGACGGAAAAAATGTCGGGCAATTGGAATATCCTCAAGAGCAATGTGACCTCCAAGAAAAAGGATGCTTATACGATTCAGTTTGATGTGAAGGTGCCTAAAAAGGGCCAGGCCGAGGTTGTTTATCGGGTATCGGTCGGTATTTGAGGGGCAAAAAACTGGTTTTTTATGCGTGTTTTGAATAGTAAAATAGGTCGTTCTCAGATTCCGGTTCTGTCAGTGATTGGGATGTTTTCGGCATTCCGTTCTGACAGAAAGGGATCAAAAGTGTCAGTGTAACGAAAGGAGTTTTACCATGAAGCGTTTTCTTGTGTTGATGCTTGCGTTGATGCTTGTTTGGACCTCGATACCGTTGGTGTCCTACGCCGCTACCGAGTATAAAGAAACGGCTTTGGATAAAACATGGGATTGGGCCACGACGTTGGGCAAACAAGGCCTCGAAAAGGATCGTATCATTGTTCAGAATAAATCGGAGAGAATGAAACGGCATGCGGAAAAAATCGCCAAGCAAGCTCAAAAAGATGCTGGCAAA
Organism: Candidatus Omnitrophota bacterium; assembly: GCA_028713205.1. Classification (GTDB taxonomy): domain Bacteria; phylum Omnitrophota; class Omnitrophia; order Omnitrophales; family Aquincolibacteriaceae; genus JAQTOZ01. The sequence goes on along the minus strand of JAQTOZ010000112.1, from coordinate 8,878 downwards.
GCTGCCAAGGATATGAAAAAGAAAATGGGCTTTTGAAAAATATCATTTTAGAAACATCCGTAAGGAAATGAAACGACAGGTTTTGGCTCAAACTTAGAGAGGATGAACAGCAAGCGTTTGTCCCCTCTAAGTTTGAGACGGGTGTCCGAGAAAGCTGTTTTTCTAAATGCCAGTTACCTCAGGGGGGAACGATGAAGATCTTGAAGGAATTCCGGGATTTTGCCATGCGCGGCAATGTGATGGATATGGCGATCGGTATTATTATCGGCGGTGCTTTTGGCAAGATTGTCAGTTCGTTTGTCAATGATGTGATCATGCCTCCGATAGGAAAATTGACCGGGGGTGTAGATTTCAGCGATCTTTTTATTAATCTCAGCGGGGGGGAGTCATTCGCAACGTTGGCCCAGGCGAAAGCCGCCGGCGCGGCAACACTGAATTACGGTATATTTATCAATAGCGTCATTAATTTTATCGTTATCGCTTTCGCGATTTTTATCATGATCAAAGCGATCAATGCCGCTAAAAAGAAAGAAGCGGAAATGCCGGTGGTGCCTCCGCCTCCGCCGCGTCAAGAAATTCTTCTCGAAGAAATACGCGATTTGCTCAAAACGAAAAGGCCTTGATCTCTTACAAACGGAGGAGATACAGGGGTTGAATGTCGATACCGATAGGCAAAAACCAAAAATCCAAATGGCCGCTCCCGGGATAGCAGGGTGAGCATACCTCCGTTTCTTACCGATTTTCTCATTGTCCTCATCATCGCGATTTTGGTCGCGATCACCTTTGAACGTTTCCGGCTGCCGCATATCCTTGGTTTCCTGATTGCGGGCGTGATCATCGGTCCGCATGGATTCGGTCTTCTCTCCGATACGGAGCGTATCAATTCTTTGGCGGAACTCGGTGTGGTTCTCTTGATGTTGACGATCGGCCTCGAGTTCTCGTTTCAACGTCTGAAGAGTGTCGGCAATATCGCCATTTGGGGGGGGACGCTCCAAATCTTGATTTCCATCGTGATGGCGATGTTGTTTACGGCCTTGTGCGGCTTGGGATTCTACGAAGGTTTTTTTATCGGTTCCGTGATTGCGCTCAGTTCAACGGCAATCGTTCTTAGATATCTCATCGAACGCAATGAATTGCACACGCAATACGGCCGCATCACGGTTTCGATTCTCGTTTTCCAGGATCTTGCGGTGGTCCCTTTGATGATCCTGATTGCGGGGTTCGGGCAGTCGACGGAATTTATCATCCGCGACCTGAGCTTCGCGTTTATCAAGACCTCGTTGCTCATGGCGATTGTCTTTGCCTTCGCGCGCTGGGTCTTGCCGCGCCTTTTATACCGGATTGCGATGTTGCGGAACCGCGAGATTTTTTTTCTTTCCTCCGTTGTGATCTGTCTCAGCACGGCCTGGCTGAGCGGTTTCCTGGGGCTTTCGCTTGCGATCGGGGCCTTTTTCGCGGGATTGATGTTTGCCAATACCGAATTTGGTCATGAACTGATCGGGGAGATTGCGCCCTTCCGTTACCTTTTCGTGAGCCTTTTCTTTGTTTCTTTGGGCCTCCTTTTTGACGTGCATTTCACCATTGAGAATTTCGGGTTCGTGATCGCGATGGTGGGACTGGTCTTGATCGTCAATTTTGTGGTGATGACGCTGCTGATTATCTCCTTGGGATTGCCGCCCCGTATTGCCATGACGGTCGGCATTATCCTTTCGCAAATCGGGGAATTTTCATTCTTGCTTTTGGCCGTTGCCAGGCGCAACGGCGGTATCGATGAATTTCTGTACCAGGCCCTCTTGTCCACCGCGTTTATTACCATGGTCATGACCCCTTTTATGTTTCTCTTGATTCCGGTCATCAATAAAATTTCGGAACAATTCAAGCTGTTGGGGATGCATCCGACGGAATGGGGTCGATCCGAAATGACATCCTTCACCCTGAAAGACCATGTGATCCTGTGCGGGTTTGGCCCCTCCGGGAAAGATCTTTCAATGACTTTTGTGGAAGAAAAAATTTCTTTTATTTTGGTCGAGGTCAATCCGGTCAAGGTCCGCGAAGCGCGCGGGATGAAAATTCCCGTCATCTATGGCGATGCCGCCAATATCGAAGTCATTAAACGGGCCGGGATTGAACATGCTCGAGCGGTCGTCGTGAGTTTCCCGGATCCGATGGGGATGGCGCAAATTATCCGGATCGTCCAGCGTTTGAATCCGGATGTTGTGATCGCCGTCCGGACACAATACGAATTCGAGATGCCCAAACTCTACGAGTTGGGGGCCGATATCGTGGTTATGGAGGAATGGCAGGCGAGTCACGAGCTCAACCGTTTGATTCTTGAGCATTTTAGCGTTTCGAGGGAACGTATCGAGCGCCACCTGGACCGGATTCATGCGCGCAAGGAACTCGCCGTTGAGACCGCTATCTTTCAGAGGACGATGCCGTCCTCCCCGGGTAAAAAACCATCGTCAAAGCCATGAAAAACACTTCCGTGCGCGTTGCTTTCATCACGCATTATACCAATCTCCACGGGGCCAACCGCTCGTTGATGAATTTGATCGAGGGATTGAAACCTTTGGGGGTTGACGTCGGTGTTGTTTGCCCTGCGAAAGGTCAGATCACCGATGAGTTGGAGAGACTTGAAATTCCAAATGTGATTTTGCCGTTTGCGGATTGGCTTTCGCGGGCCCATCAAGGGCGGTGGTACCGGCTGTGGTGCAACCTAAAGGTTTTACCGGCGCTTCTGAAGAAAATCCGGGAGTGGAACGCGGATGTGATTTATACCAATAGCTCCGTCACCCCGGTCGGGGCCTTTGCCGCGGCCTTGTTGCGCAAACCGCACATCTGGCATATCCGCGAATACGGTTTACTGGATTACGGCCGCAGGCCGGATTGGGGCGCGGCCTTTTTCCGTTTTTGGCTCAATCGGACGCAGGCCGTTATTGCGATTTCACATGCGGTCAAGAAGGAAGTTCTTAAAGATGTCCATGTTCAAACGGCGGTGGTTTATAATGGTGTCATTTCCGCGACGGATCTGGGACACCTCAAACAAGAGGTTATCGCGGGGGACCCAGGGATCTATACGTTTGTGATGCTAAGTCAAATAAGCGCAAATAAAAATCAAGAGGAAGCAATTCGCGCGTTGGCTGTTGCGGTGAAGGGCCATCCGCACATCCGGCTTTTGATTGCCGGGAACGATCGCGGAGATTACGCGAAACGGGTTAAGCTGTTGTGCGAGCATTTGGGGGTGGCCGGGCATGTTTCTTTTCTGGGATATGTCTCGAATCCCTGGGCGGTTTTACGGAAAGCGAATGCCGTGCTGATGTGCTCGCGTTATGAGGCGATGGGGCGGGTGACGGCAGAGGCGATGAGTGCCGGAAAGCCCGTGATCGGATACCGGAATGCCGGTACGGCTGAGATCATCGAACATGAGCGGGATGGATTGTTGTATGAAGGGAATGACGAAGATTTGGCGCGATGCATGGTGCGGTTGATCGAAAATCCGGTGTTAGGCATGGAGCTTGGTGCGAGGGGCATGGAAAAAGCGGAACAACGATTTACTTCCGAAGTTTGTGCCGGTCACGTGTGCGAAGTGATCCGAGACGTTTTAAAAAGTCAGGGGGCTTCAGGATGATCCGGTCCGTGTTTGCAGCGCAAAACGCGGTTGAGCAGACTTACCAAAAACTGGTTGACGATACGCTGCAAAAATTTCGTCCGCAGGGCTTGACGCGACAGCGGCTCTGTGAGATCCATCAGCGATGGAACCGGGATGCTTGTTTGATCCAGATCCTTTCGAAGCGGATTTATTGGTTCGGGACTCCGGAGATGAATACGACCCCGGCCCGGATGGAACGTTTGAGGAATTGTTTGACGCTCACGCAACGGGTCCTCAAAAAACGGCGCCTGCCCGATGTGGAGTTTCTCGTTTGTTTGGCGGACTCTTTCGGTGTTCCCGATTTCCCTGTTTTTTCGAGTTTTTTCAAATCGACCTGGGGCAATGTTTCTTTCCCGCTCGGTCAGAGCCAGCAACTTACCTGTCCCCAAGGCGGAACAAATATCGTGGGTTGGAACCGGCGTATGGCGAACTTCCGTAAAGTGGCCCAAGCGTATCCCTGGAAGCGAAGGATCGAGAAAGCCGTATTCCGCGGCGCATTTCGCATGCAATCTCAGTCAAAGGATTGGAGGGATGTTCCCCGCGGGAGGCTTTTTTGCATCGCTCAGCAAAGGTGCGATTTGCTGGATGTGGGATTCACGGCGGTCCGGGACCCGAACCATCAAATTCCGGAAGAGATACTCCGGTCCATTCCGACGACGAAGGCCATTCCGATGGAACATCAGCAGCAATATAAATATGCGCTGAATGTCGGGAGCAATACGGATTGGGCCGACCGCCTGCGGATGATTTTGTTCATGAGTTCGGCGGTGATCAAACACGAGGCTGATTCCCATGAATTCTTTTATGCGCTATTGAAACCTTATGAGCATTACATCCCCACGCGGCCGGATTTCAGTGATTTGGCGGCTCAAATCGAGTGGGCCCGGGCCCATGACAAAGAGGTCCGGGCGATCGTTCAAAGAGCCAATGAGTTTGCGGTCAAATATCTTTCGGAAAAGGCCATGTGCCATTATGCTTTTATCTTGATCAAGGAATATGCCCAACTCCTGACGTACAAGGTGGAACGTCATCCTCTTGCGCGGAAATACGAAGCGGCGGAAGATGCGCCATGGATGACGGCGGGTGCGCCATGTTGACCCTTTTTTCGATTCCGAAATATTTCAAAGGGCATTTTAACGTGATCCAGCGAAACGCCATTCTGAGCTGGACGCGGCTCGTTCCCAAACCCGAAATTATGATTATGGGTCAGGAACCGGGTACGGCGGAGTTCTGTCAAGAACACGGTTTGATCCATGTTCCGCACGTCGAAACCAATCCCTACGGTACACCTTTGCTTCGTGACCTTTTTCAAAAAGCCCATCAATTAGCGTCCCACGATACCCTTTGCTTTATCAACGCCGATCTGATTTTAACCCGTGATTTCATGCCGGCGGTCGGCAGAATCCTCGAGCGTAAAAGAAAATTCTTGATGATCGGGGAAAGGTGGGACTATTGGCTGGAGGACCTGCTGGATTTTAACAATCCCAGTTGGGAAACCGAGCTTCTCGCCAAGGCGCGCCGCTGGGGCATCAAACACGGATTTAGCGGAGTCGATTATTTCGTTTTTTCCAAGGGAACGTTTGGAGACATTCCGCCTTTGGTGATTGGCCGCAAATATTATGATACCTGGCTGATTTGGAAGGCCTATGCCGGGAAGGCCGATGTCATCGATGCAACCGGTATCGTGACGTGCATCCATCAGGAGCATGACCGGACTTATTCCGCCATGGGCAAAATGCCGGTTCAGGGGACCGATTGCCAGCGGGAAAACATTGAGTCACAGGAAAATTTGGCCTATGCGGGAGGCAACAAGGACAGATTATTTAATCTGCTGGATGCAACCCATCGAATGACGCCCCGGAAGATATCGCGGGCGTTCGGTCTGAAATACCTGAGACGGCGATGGAAGACCTTGCCGGGCCGGATCCCTCGTTTAAAGAAATGGGTGCAATGGTACAACCGCGGCTACGGATGGATTATCCGGCACACCCCGCTTCGTTTTTTCTATGCCCCCATGCCGGTCCCCCGAAAGGTCATGGATGATTTTGTCAGTGAATACAATATCGATTTAAGCCAGTATCTGGCTCATAAAAATTTGTTGCGAATCAGAAGGCGGGGGCGGGTTTACTATAAATTTAATGTCAGCAGCGAATATGTTTTCATCCTGCAGTCCCAGCGTCGGAGAAAAATTGTGGATTTGTACCGTGCCGCTTGTTCGTTGAAGACGAAGATTAAATGGTTGTGGGAGGATTTTTCCAGAAATGATAACAGCTGTTTTGAGCGGACCGGTGATTGGGTCCGTGAATTTAAATCGCCGCTCGAATTCATGAGGCCGTGTTATCATGGGATCTATCCCGAAGCCCATAGGGCATTGACTGATCCGAAGACATTGAGTCATGGGCTGTCCTGGGAAGTGCAGCGCAGAGTTCAGCGTTGTCAGGAAGCCTTTGTCGCGGAAATTCCGCAGGGACTTGTTTGGGGGAATTCGGGTGCGGTGTTGACTCCGGATCACAAACTTTTGATGGATGTTTCTTACGAATTGGGAAGGCCGCCCGTCCGGCATTCGTTTTTTGAGCGGGCCGAAAAGTTCCGTCCCAAAACCATCCAAGGGACGGCTGCCGTACTTGCGACCGCGGGTGGGGGGTATTTCCACTGGATGCTGGGCGTATTGCCGCGATTTCATTTGTTGCAGAAGAGCGGGATCCCTTTGGATGAGGTGGACGTCTTCATCATGAATAGAATTTATGAACAGGAGGCGAAATACAAGATCGAAACCATGGGGCTTTTGGGCATACCCCGGGACAAAATCATAGAATGTCACCCAAGTTTTTATGCGCAAGCGGTTCAGCTGATTGTGCCCTCGTTGTCTTGGTGGAAGTACAATCTGTCGCCCTGGGCGGTCGAATTTTTAAGGCAGACGTTCTTAAAACCGGGGGACGTGTCTGCGCGCAGGCGTATTTATATCAGCCGTGAGGACGCAAAAAAAAGAAAGCTCACGAATGAAACGGAAGTTGTCGGCTTTTTGGAACCGTATGGTTTCGAAAAGGTTGTTTTGGGAAAGATGAGCGTTGCCGAACAAACAAGCCTCTTTGACGAAACCGAAGTGGTTGTGGGACCGAACGGGGCAGGCTTTGCCAATCTTGCTTTTTGCCGCGAAAAGGCCAAGGTCATTGAATTATTTCCCGAAAATTATATCAATCCCTCCGTATGGACTTTGAGCAATCAGATCAAACTGGATTATTACTACATCGCGGGTAAGGTTGATCCTTTGCAATCAAAACCGGAATCGGGCAGGAGTGATCAGGACTTTTCGATCGACCTGGCGGATTTAAAGGACATTTTAGAAAAAGCGGACGTCAAACCGATGAATACCACGGAAACGATCGAGGTGCGGCATGTTTAAAAGGATAAAAAACGGGTGGGACGCGTTTTATGCGCGGAATGTTTTAAAAGTCCCTGTCCTCGGGCGTATTGTCAGCGTGCAGAAAAAAGTGACACGGATGTCCCATGAAATGGGTGAGCTTCGGCGGGAGATGTTTCATCTTAAGAATTCGTTAAGCAGCCTTTTATCCAATACCCTTCATGAGACCCGGGAGCTCCAAAACCGGGTCCAATGGGATTATGCCCAAATGGAATCCTTGTTCTCGATTTATAGTGTTTTGAATCTGAAGGACAGCCTGCCAGAAATGCGCCATTCGGCGATTTCGCCGGATTTTGCCAGGACCATGGTTTCCATCATTCTCAAACATAAGCCGCGGCTTGTTGTGGAACTCGGCAGCGGCGTCTCCACGTTGATTGCGGCTTATGCGCTGCAGAAAATCGGACAAGGGGAAATCCTTTCGGTGGAACATGATCCGGTTTATTTCGAAACGGTTCAACGGTATCTCTCCGAGCGTCATTTGGATCAGATTGCCAAGGTGGTTCTGTCACCGCTTGAACCGGTCAAAATCAAAGGGAAAGAATGGGTTTGGTATCGTGCGGGTGATTTTGCCGCTTTGTCCGCGATCGATTTTGTGATCATCGACGGTCCTCCTCAGTACGGTCAACCCGCGCCGATGGTGCGTTATCCGGCATTGCCGGTCCTTTACCCGAAGCTCAGTCCGCATGCGAGCCTGATACTCGACGATGCCATGCGCGACGATGAAAAGAAGACCCTGGAGGTCTGGCAGCGGGAATTCAAGGATTTCTCTTATCGTCTGATCGAAACCGAAAAAGGGACAGGAGTGCTTTGGCGATGAGCGGCCTCGCAGATCCAAAATTCCCCTATGTTTCCGTAATCGTTCCCGTTTATAATGACCTCGCTGGTTTGAATAATTGCTTGTTTGTGTTGACGAGTCAAACTTATCCCCGGGATCGTTACGAAATCATGGTTGTGGATAACGGTTCGGAGGAGAATGTCCGGATGATCACGCAGTGTTATCCGCAAGTCCGCCTGGTTTTCGAGCCGGTGCGCGGTTCTTATGCTGCAAGGAATCAGGGCATCCGGCACTCATACGGGGAAATTCTGGCCTTTACGGATTCCGATTGTATGCCGGCTGCAAACTGGATCGAACGCGGGGTTGAGCAGTTGGGGGCCGTTCCTAATTGTGGTTTGGTGGGAGGGCGGATCGGCTTAGTGTTTCGGGACCCGCAAAGGCCGACGGCGGCTGAACTCTATGACCGGTTTTTCTATTTTCATCAGGATGCCTATGTCCGCGACAAACATTTCGCGGCGACGGCGAATCTGTTTACCTCGCGCCGTGTTTTTGAGAAAATCGGCCTGTTCGACGATGGACTTCAATCCGGAGGGGACCGCGAATGGGGCCGGCGCGTTTATGCGGCGGGTTATGCGCAGGTTTACGCGGAAGATGTTACCGTTTTTCATCGTGCGAGAAGTCATTGGGCGGACATCCGCGGCAAATTTGTGCGAATCAACAGTGCCAATCCCGGTTTTAAAAAAGAAAATATCTTTAAATTTATCGGGCGTTGTGTGATTTTTTTGCCCAATTTGGCGTTTTTTTTGTTTCAAATGGCCGGCAGCCGCGAAATCGTGAGTTGGCGGCAAAAGATTAAATTGATGTTTTTTTCACTCGCCTTGGAAGGGGTCCGCGTCGCAATGCGGGCCCGGCTCCAATTTTCTCGTCCGCAAAGTCCGAATCGTCATCCGGATGCTCGAGAGGCTAACCGGCGAATTGGACCGGAGGATTTTAAAAAAAACCGGCATGCGTTGAGGGATAACCCCCCAATGCC
>JAQTOZ010000111.1 GCA_028713205.1 Candidatus Omnitrophota bacterium | reverse complement strand
GGTGCGCCCACCACCACCCCATATGCGGATAGCGGTAGAACCGTCCTTTCGGAGCCGCGTCCGTTTCAGACCTCAAAAGTTCCAAATCGAACAACGCTTTTCCCAGCGCAAATTTCCCCCACAGGATCGCGATGTCCGCGGCCGTTGTCATCAATAGGACATTGGTCCACGTCACGGCCCCCTGGAAATGGGCGATCGAAAAATGGGCCATGGTGACCGTCCCGATGATCACCAGAAAACCGTTGAGGATATAGGCCGTCGCGAGTGTCCGTTTGTAGCAAAAAAAGAGCGGCAGACAGAACACACTGATGATCCCGGAAATAAAAGGGATCAGATTGGCAGCCTCCTTGGCGGGAGGATGGATCCTGAGATGAAGCAACCATCCGCCGAGAGCCAGGAAAAAGAAACCAAAGACAAGCGTCGCTTTGACGGTTTGTTTTCTGTTCATAGGTCTCCTTTCAACGGGTTACGCCACAAGGCGCTTTTATCATCTATCACAAGGGATCTGGCCGCTGGCAGCTCTCAGCTTATATTAGACCAAAGACCACAGATCAAAATCCACAAATAGTCCATTGTAACGGCGTGTCGGTGTAACGGAGTATCGGTGCTGTTTCTCCGACACACCGATATTCTCTCACTCCGTCACTCTTGCTCCCGCTTCCCCGCGTCTAAGACTGCCGTCTGCCTCCTGCCTGCTGCTTTTTAGGTCTGTCGTCTATAGTCTGTTGTCTGTAGTCTCCCAGTACCCCGTCCCGGGACTTGGGTCTTCTTGCGTCCTATTTATCGATTTCAAACGTGATGTATTCCGTATCGATCTGATAACCGGCAGGGACCTTGTGGTTTTTTTGGAAGTAGCGGCTGATCTCTGTCTTTTTTTTGCGATCAACTTTATCGATCAGCATAAACTGGCCGATCGAGATCATGTCTTCCAAACGCTTCGTTTTGATGTGGGCAATGCCATAATGCGCGCGAACCTTTATCGTGCCGTATCGTCTCACGAGTTTGGCCCATAACCCGACGCTATTGACGGTCTTCCCCGTAAATTGCTTAATGAAAAGGGGGACGCCGCCTTCGGGGGATTGTAAAACAAGGATGAGTTTCCCGGCCGGGCTCAGGCAGGAAATCATTTTTTCGATGACCGGCATCCACTTGGTTTCCGGAACGTAATAAAGAACATGCGAGCACAGAATGAGGTCGGCTTCCTCACCGTCCAACTTGGCGCGCTCGATCGTCTCCTGGATCACGCGGACACCCGGAAGTCTGGCGCTCAGCGCCTCCGCTTGCTCGGGATTGGGCTCAAGCACGGTGGCCTTTTCGAAATAACCCGCAATCGCTTCCGTGATTTCACCGCTGCCGGCGCCGACATCCAACAAATTTCGCCGCCGCACCAGACCCTTCATGATCCCTTTGATTTCCTGAATCTGCCGCTGCTTCTGATCCGTCGAACGGACAAAAGTTTCGAATTGTTGCCGGTAAACCAAATTGGATTTCCGGCGGGCCCGGAGGGCTTGCTTCGCGTTCTTTTGAATTGTGTCCGGCATCAAGGGCCTCCCGGGGATGGTGAAAAACCGGCAGACGGCAACCGGTCATGCGCCATGATTCGCATCGGTTTGAAATCAAACGTAATGTTCATACTTCGGTTCGTACATTTGGCCTTCGAGATACTCCCGCAATTTTTCAGGCTTGGGTTTCCCCGCGAGTTTCTGCCGGTAAGCGACCGATACGACCGCTTCGGCGATGGCCAACGAGACCTTGCGGATCTGATTCAACGGCGGGTAGAGACTACCGCACGCGAGTCCTTCTTCGCTGACCAGTCCCGCCAGTGTCTTAGCGGCCGCAAAGAACATCTGATCCGTCACTCGCCGGATACGGCAGGCCATGATGCCCAGCCCCATGCCGGGGAAAATATAAGCATTATTGCTTTGCCCGGGACGGAACACTCGGCCATGGGCCTGCACGGGGGCAAACGGGCTGCCGCTGGCAAAAATCGCGCGCCCCTGGGTAAAACCATACGCCTGTTCCGCCGTGCATTCAGAACGGCTGGTGGGATTGGACATCGCAAAAACGACCGGTCTCGGATTCAAGCGGGCCATGGCCTCCAAAATCTCCCGGCTAAAAATTCCGGGACGTCCGCTGGCGCCGATCAACGCAGTCGGTTTCACAAGTTCGACGGCAGCCAGAGCGTCCGCGGCGCCGGGGCCGTCAAAAGCAAACTCGCGTTTCCTCTCGTCCAAATCGTTGCGGCCCGAGACCACCAGTCCTTTGGAATCCACGAACAGGCAACGGCGGCGCGCTTCGGTTTCGCTGAGCCCCTCGTGCCGCATGGCCGCGACAATCAAATTTCCGGTACCCAGTCCCGCCTCTCCCGCCCCGACAAAAAGGATTTTCTGGTCCTTGAGACTCCCGCCCCGGATTCTCACCGCGGAATAAAGTCCCGCCAGGGCCACACTCGCCGTTCCCTGAATATCATCGTTGAAGACGCATGCGCGTTCGCGGTACTTTTGCAGAAGGCGAAAGGCATTTTCGTTCGCGAAATCCTCGAACTGGATCAGCACATGCGGGAAAATTTCCCGGGCCGCGGTCACGAACTCTTCGACCAGCTCATCGTAGGCCTCCCCGCGCAAACGCCGTTGTTGCATCCCGATATACATGGGATCCTTCAAAAGCGACTCGTTATTCGTCCCGACATCCAGTACCACCGGAAGACAATATTGCGGATGAATCCCGGCGCACGCGGTATAAAGCATCAGTTTCCCCACCGGAATCCCCATCCCATCCACACCGAGATCGCCGAGTCCGAGTATCCTTTCCCCGTCCGTCACCACAATGACGCGCACATCCGGATAAGGCCATTGTTTCAGGATTTTCCGTATCCGCCCCTTGTAACCCGCCTCGAGAAAAAGTCCCTGAGTGCTGCTCCTGAAAATGTGCCCGTATTCCAGGCAGGCCTGTCCCACCGTCGGGGTATAAACGATCGGCATCACTTCTTCCAGATAATCGATCAGGACGCGGTAAAAAAGGGTTTTGTTCCGGTCATGCAACGCTGTCAGGTAGACATATCTCTCGAGGTCCGTACTTTTGCGGCGGAGATTGTCGATCACACGCATGACCTGGTTCTCCATCGAATTCACACGCGACGGCAAAAAACCGAGCAGGCCCAATGTTTCGCGTTCCTTTTGATCAAAGGCCGTCCCCTTGTTCAGCATGGGGTCTCTCAATAATTTCACGCCTTTGGGACATTTCTTTCGGACATATATTTTTTTCATCAAATCCGTTCTTTCTTTTTACTATCCCCTAATCCTGATCTTCCGGTCTTGGGTCTTGGGTCTTGGGGCTTGGGTCTATTATTGGTTGCTCCCTATTTCTTCCCGCCCTTTGTTTTTTTCTTTGGCTTTGCGCTACCCTTCCGCGCGGACTTTTGTTTTCCGCCTTTGGCAGGCGTAAACACTTGGGGCGTAAAATCCATGGGGGTTGGGGTAAACGGCGGACGCGGGCCCGCGATGATTTTATCCGGATCTTGCGGAACGTGACCGGCTTTACGGATCGCAAAACATTCCTTGCAATAGACCGGCCGTTCTGCGGAGGGTCTAAAAGGGACTTCGCAGCTTTTGTAACAATCCGCGCAAACGGCTTTATACATGATCCGTTCTTTGCGCACGTCCGGGTTGCCAGGCACAGTTCCGTGCTCGGGCCGCTGGGACGGCTGCGAGTATCGCGGCGGTTCCGGGCGCTGAAGATGCTGGACGGCATCCCGTATCTCGGAAGGCAGGTTCGAAAGCCGGCCGAGCACCTGGTCCGTTTTCCGCTCCAGGACCTCGAGCCGTTCGACGAGCTTCATCATGGCGGTCACAAGGTCCGGTCCCACCGGCCCCGCCGGGGAACGTTTGGAAGAATTTTTCGGTGATTTTGCCTTCGCATGTTTTTTCATGGCATTTCCTTTGGGTTATAACCGATCAGAACGGTTTGCCGTCCGGTTAACGGATGTTTTGTGACCCGGGCGCGCGGATACTCATGAAACCGGGGCGCGCCCTCTTCCCTGTTTCGTAATTTTATTCCTTCGGCGGGGTTTCGGCAATTTGATTTCTGGCTCGACACCGAAGCGAGGGTCCCCTTGCGTGATACGCATGCCGATCTCGCGCGCCGACATTTCGAAATTTTCATCTTCGGCCGGCAGGTACAACCATTTCCCGAGAACGGGGTGCGGCCTCAAGGCGCCGAACTCTTTCATTAAGGATTCATGATGGCATCTTTCCGTCGGCAACAGGATTCCGTCCCAGATATCATAGGCATACTTCTTCCCGCGGTAACTTTGGTCGCCCGGGTCTTCGGTCAAAACCATGACCATGCGACCCTGGACATAAGCCCCCAGACAACCGAACATCCGCCGCGTACAAAAAGTCGGGTCCCGGTCGAACGGCTCAAATGCCCAAGTCGAAGCAAATTCCTTTTTTTGTTTTTTGCGCGTCACACGGCTCATCTTGAGGAACTCCGTTCCCGACCAAACATTGGGGCCTTTAGACTAAAGACCCAAGACCCATGACTCAAGACACAAGGCCACAGAAACAATCGTAGGGGTGGGCCTTGTGCCCACCCTCTTATTTCGGGCGCCCCTACAGTTATTTTCCCACGTCCTCGGATCTTGCGCCTTGGGTCTGTGGTCTGACGTCCCGGTGACCCGGTGACCTGTTGCTCCGGTACACTTTATGTCTCACCGCTTACAGCTTATCACTTATTTGCCGTCTGACCCTGCTGTTCGGTCTCTTTGAGAACTTTCAGGGCCTTGTCGTAATCCGGATGCGTACCGGTTTCTTGGACATATTCCACATAACGCACGATATTTTGGGCATCCACGATAAAAACCGCCCTGGAAAGCAGGCGCACCTCTTTGATCAAGACACCGTATCTCATGCCAAAATCCGCGCGGCGATGGTCCGACAACGTTTGAACGTTTTGTATGCCGTTGGCACCGCAAAAACGTTTTTGCGCAAACGGAAGATCCATACTGATAAAAAGGACCACGACATCCCGGGCAACAGTCGCGGCCTCCTGATTAAAACGGTGAATTTCCATATCACAAACCGGTGTGTCCAGCGAAGGAACGGAAGCGATAAGTTTGATCTTGCCTTTAAAATCACTCAACCGGACATCGCCCATGTCCGTTGCCTGGGCCACAAAATCCGGAGCCTTCTGCCCAATCGTGATCTCGGACCCAACCAAGGTAACGGGCTTGCCTTTCATCGTAATGATCCCGCTACGTTCCTGCAAAGGTTCTGCCGCATCCGCAAATCCCGGTTGGGACAACAGCACAAAACCTATCGTGAATATCATGAACACACGCCTTCGCCGCCCATCCATTTTTCTCATAACCGGCCCTTTCTGTGTCTGGATTGTATTAATACTACCAGCGTACAGCGTTTAGCGTTGAACGTACTGCCTACGGCTGACTGCCGGCTATAAAAAGCGATTCTTGGCCCTGATTTTCATTGATCACTAAACGCTATACGCTCTACGCTGTCCGCTTGCCCCGTGTCCCTTTCTTCTGAATGCTCGACGCGATCTCCATGAAAATCTTTTATTTTTTTATCGAGCCGGATATCGCGGAAGGATATCGGTTTTTTCAAGTAGAGCTGATCGAAGTCCCGGCAACGGCTCAGGGCGACATACGTTTGCCCCGACTCAAAAGCACCCTGCCCGATATCGAGGATCAAACGGTCAAACGTAAGCCCCTGGCTTTTATGGATCGTGATCGCCCACGCCAATTTCATCGGATACTGTTCATAAACGCCGGTCACTTCTTCGGTGATATTATTGCTCTCTTCGTCATAAGTGTATTTCACCTTTTCCCAGCTCACCGGATCCACCTCATAGACCTCCTGCCCGATCCGAACCCTCACTTGGTCCTCCGTGAGCCCGATAACTTCCCCGATACTGCCGTTCACCCATCTCTTTTCCGCATCGTTTTTGATCATCAAAACCTGCGCGCCGACTTTCAGCTGCAGGTTGACCTCGTTCGGGTAAGACCCGGCGTCAAACGCGCCCTGGATCATTGCCGGATATTCAAAAACGGGCGAAGCCAGCTTACTCAAACGAGCTTCGTTAATGGCTTTGGCCTGGGCATTGGTGGGCGTCAAGATAATGCAGTCCTCATAATCGTCGCAACTTTTATCCACGCGGCTGTTCAGTTCCGCGAGGTCCCTCGCATCGATTTGATTCATCCGGATTTTATTCAGCAGCGCGGTAAAGGCGCGGCCTTTCTGCCGGTAGATTTTGGTGAAACTGAAATATTTAAAATCGACGGCCCGGAACGCCCGGGAACTGAAGAAGTAACGCGAGTCGTACATTCTGGGATAATGATCGGTGAGCTCCCGCGAAACAACCGGCGGCAGCTGGTGCATGTCGCCGATCAAAACCATCTGCACCCCGCCGAAGGGCATCAGCATATTTCCTTTATTGAGGCGCAGCGACTGGTCCATGGCGTCAAGCAAATCGGCCCTCATCATGGAGGCCTCATCGACAATCACAAGTTCCAGGGCCGCAAACAGGCGCTCATGGCGTTTGAGGACACGGATGTCATCGGCACGAATCAGCATCAAAGGAAAGTTGAAAAAAGAATGCAGGGTTTGGCCGCCGATATGGATCGCGGCAATGCCGGTCGGGGCCAAAACGACATATTTCTTTTTCGTATTTTGCCGGAAATATTTCAGGAAGGTTGTCTTGCCCGTACCCGCCTCACCCGTCAAAAAGAGATGCTCCCGTGTCTTTTCGATTCGGTCAAAGGCCGCGCGGAATTCATCGCTCAAATCAAAATCAGGCGGCAGGGCATGCGAACTGTTCGCGTAGACCTGCGGGCCCGGTTTTACGGCTTTGTCCCCGCTCACTACGGCGAGTTTTTTGGACTTTGCCGGCCGGCCGGCACGCTTCCCCTTTGGTTTGCTCATCTTGACGGCATCCTCACATACAAATCTTCGACTTTTTTTCTCGCCCACGGCGTTTTTCTCAGAAAGGTCAGGCTGGATTTGATACTCGGATCATAATTGAAACAATTGATTTTAACAAGCTTCCCCATTTTTTCCCATCCATAATGTGCAACCAGGCGGTTGAGGATCATTTCAAGCGTCATCCCGTGAAGCGGGTCTTTTGAGATATGCGGCACCATCACAACCTTCCTGTTTCCGGTAAACTCAGTCGTTAAAGAGATCTTTCATCTGAAAGGCACTGTCGGGACGAGCGGCACGAAGCGCGTTGAATATTTTATTTCGGACATTCTCCGTGAGATGCTTTCCCTTCCGCCCTTTCCGGACCATTTTGTGGGTCAATTGCTCGGTGGAGGCGCGAACAAGATCGTTATTCGAAAGCCCGAACTGTGTCATGACTTGCTCCAACGGCGCCGGGACATTCATGCGAGCATCACTTTCCTTTGAAGGGTTCGAGGTAAGTATTTCGAAAATAATCCGTTTGGATGAATTTTCGAGCAACATCTTTTGAAAACTCCGCCGCTCTCGACCGGCTCAGATGCCAAGAATCCGGGAAATCTTGATCGGTGACCTGAATGCCGTTATCCAAAACAGGCGTCCCCCAGATTCGGGCCCACTCGCAAAAATGCTCCCGGTCTTTTCTCCGAACAGGCGTTTCGTAGATCACCGTTTGTACCGAACTAAGCGGCATTCGATAGAATACGGTTTGCCCTCCATGCTGACGAATCAGCCGGACAAGGTCCGCCAGAACCGTACGGTCCCACGATCCCACCGGCCGTTGCATTTTCAGATCATTTGCAGCGTACTTTATTGCTATTTTTTTTTCATAATCAAATGTCCACGGGAATGCTTTTGTAGCGTTGTCCCCAGCAAATTTTTTAAGGATGCCGAGCACCCAAAAAGTCCCTCCCTGAAGCATCTCTGTTCGAACTCCTGACTGGTATGCAAAAATCGGAATATTTTTGATAAACCACATGCGGGTCAACAGAACCTTTTGAGACACCGGTAACTTTGTATGCCACATCCATTGAATCACATCGAAGCTCAAATAGGGCACGATATAAAAATAAAATTCAGGTGCCACCCAGGCGCTATTCCAGGTTGCGGCGGACGGAAACCCCATGGGGGCTTCAATAAAGACAGTGCATTGCTTTAAGATACCGGGCCACCGCACCGCGATTTGACGGATAAAACAATAATATTCTGCCAGGGTCGTAAACCCCTGACTGACTTTTAAGACCCTGGGGCATTTTCCCGTCTCTGTTTGTATTTCTTCGATAAAGGCATCGGGATCAATAGCGGCCAGCACGCGTGATGAGCCGATAAAGAATGCGTCGATTTCTTGTTTTGTCGCATAGCGGTCAACGATCTTAAGCCAATTGTCCTGCCGGTCCGCCATCGAATTCAAAAAACAAAAAACCAGGCCGGGGATGAGGATCCATAACATGAGCGGCAATATCTTTTTTTTCATCGAAAGGACCCGTTCGGGGTCAACCTCCTTTCATGATTCCATTCAAAATTGAAAATAGATAAAGGCATTTCGCCCCGGCGCAGCAAAGATAATGATGGAAAAAATCATCAGTGTAACCAGGATCGGCGTCTGCCAATGATCCCACCGCGGTATCGCAAGCGGATCTTCGAAATTCCTGTATTTTTTTTCCAGGACAAACAACAGGGGTAAAAACAACAACAGATAAAAGATGGATTGCGCGGCGCGAATGTCGAAAAAGAAATTCCCGGCGATACGGTTCAGGAACAAAAGAGCTTGCCCGATGTTTTCGGCACGGAAAAACAGCCATCCCAGGCAAACGAGATTGAAGAAAAAAATAATTTTAAGCCCATGCCATATCTTTTGTAACGCGGGATTTTTTATCTTCGGCATGGATGGGAAATCGGGCTCGATCCATTTGTAGATCACGAGCAGCAGACCGTGATAAGCACCCCAGACAACGAACGTCCAGTTCGCGCCGTGCCAAAGTCCGCCCAAAAACATGGTGATCAAGAGATTGCGGTACATCATGAATGTCCCCTTCCGGTTTCCGCCTAAGGGGATATAGAGATAGTCCCGCAGCCATGAAGAAAGGCTAATATGCCATCTCTTCCAAAATTCGACCGGGTTGGTGGCCAGATACGGGAGCCTGAAATTGATCATGATTTCAAAACCCATGCATTTGCCAAGACCGCGGGCGATGTCGGAGTAACCGGAAAAGTCACAATAAATCTGAAAAGCAAACGCGTAAAGCGCCAGTAAACACATCATCCCCGATGAGGCGTTTGTTCGAAAGGTCATGTCGACCACCACGCCCAGGTTGTCTGCAACCGCGACCTTTTTAAAAAGTCCCCAGCAAATCAAATAAACGCCGTCGTAAATTTTATTCCGACTCAATGTTCTGGGAGAAACGATTTGCGGCAGAAGGTCCTTGGCACGCATGATGGGCCCCGCAATCAGATGGGGAAAGTACAATACAAAAAGGGCGTAATGGATGTAATTCCGGGTCGGTTGCATCTTTCCCCGGTACACATCGATCACATAACTCATGGCCTCAAACGTATAGAAGGATATGCCGATCGGCAGAATAATATTGAGGGCGTGGATATTGGCGGAAAAGCCGAGGCCCTGAAGCAGTTCCTGAAAACTTCCGGCAAAGAAATTGAAATATTTAAAGAACCCCAGGACGGAAAGATTGACCAAAATACTCAGAAACACAAATTTTTTTCTCGTCCTTTCATCCTTGCCCCTCTCGATACAAAGGGCACAGGCATAGTCCACGCTAATCGATGCAAACATCAAAAACAAGAACCGCCAGGACCAGGCACCGTAGAAGACACAACTGGCCGCAAGCAACATTGCATTTTGCCATCTGAGATTTTTCTGAAGCAGAACGTAAAGGGCATAGACGACGAGGAAGAAAACGAAGAAGGTAAACGAATTGAAGATCATGGCGGATAGGATAACTTCGGGAAGCGGCAAGGACAAGGGAAAAAGACAGACCACAGACAACAGCCCCAGGCGCAGACGCAGAAAAACAGAAGCAAGGATTAAGAAGTAAGATTTGCTGATTTTCTTACTTCTCTAATTCTTACTTCATAATCCTGTCTGTGCTATTCAGGAGTGGTGTTTACATCGATCATGGTGTCATTGCGGGCATAAAGGTTAAGAAGTGTTGCTGCCCAAGTTTGTAAGTTACTGATTTTATAATAAGATACTGTCATTTATCTTGTTGTTTATTGAACTCGTTCAATAAAAGGTGGT
>JAQTOZ010000110.1 GCA_028713205.1 Candidatus Omnitrophota bacterium | reverse complement strand
CCAGGACCCAAGACTTACCACCTTGTCATCCTGAGGCGCAGCCGAAGGATCTCGAATTTGAGATCCTTCGACTCCGTCCCGCTCTCGCGGGACTCCGCTCAGGATGACAGGCAGTTGTATTCCCTCGTCCCTTGCCCCATGCCCCTGTCTTGCGTCCTGGGTCTTCTTGGGTCCTGGGTCTTTCTTGTCTCTCGCCCCGTGCCCTTGTCTTTGGTCTTGCGACCGCCTGTCCGGCAGGCAGGTCTTGGGTCCTGCGTCTTGGGTCTTACTCCCGCCGCTCGCTGCCTGGTGCAATAATCGCCGCAGGATGTCCGCAATTTCTCTGATTTTTTGTTTTAGTTCGTTAAGTTCATTCATGATCCTAGCTTTCAGCTATCAGCTTGCAGCTGTCAGCAACTTCACGTTTCAAGTTCTACGAGACCACAGACCAAAGACCCCAGACCGAAAGCCAAAATGTTCCTGGTGTTTGGTCTATAGTCTGTAGTCTGTGGTCTGTTGTCTGTCGTCCTGGTTTTGCTACGGTCTTCCCCTCACAAAATGCAAAACGGTATGCAAAAAATCGTACGCGCCGTTGAGCTTTCGCCTGAAATCGTTCAAATCATCGAATCCGCTGATCTCGGTACGGCGGAGCAAAAACGGACTATCCGTCACGGCACCTTGTAACGGCGTATCGGCGAATTTACTAGACCACAGCCCACAGACCAAAGACCATAGACCTTTTTTGGGTCTGTTGTCTGTCGTCCTGGTCTTGCTACGGCCTGCCGCGGACAAAATGCAAGATGGAATGCAAAAGATCGTAGGCCCCGTTCAATTTGCGCCTAAAATCGCCCAAATCATCGAATCCGCTGATCTCGGTACGGCGCAACAAATAAATATCGTTCGAATTCCTTCGAAGCAAATGCCGCCAGTCATTGCTGCCCGGACGGTTCGAACAAGCTGCCGCATACCCCGCCGTCGCGACCATATCGACGCCCTCCTCATCCCAAAACCCTTTCGGATAACAGAAATAAGGGATCGGAATGCCGAGCATTTCTTCGAGACGCTTTTTGGATTCCGATATCTCAAGCCATTTGCTTTTTTCATCCAAATGGACCAGCTCCGGGTGCGACATGGTGTGGGACCCGAATTCGAATCCGGCATCCGCCATCGCATGGATCTCTTCGACGCGCAAAAAGGATCCCTTCCCGATCTCGTCGCTGACGCAAAAAACGCAGCCCTTGAGCCCGAATTCCTTCATGATCGGAAACGCATTGACGTAGTTGTCGCGGTAACCGTCGTCGAATGTGATGATGATGTGCTTTTGATCGTCCTGTGGCGGGATCACGGGGCACGTGTCACGAGACACGGGACTTGCATGACCGTCATCGCGAGTCCCCGCAGGGGACGTGGCGATCTCGCTTTGAGATTGCTTCGCTTCGCTCGCAATGACGCGTTTCTCTTCTCCCCGCGTCGCCGTCTCGCCCACTCGCCGTGTCACATTTCCCGCGCCTCTTGCCCCATTCCCCGTTCTCAGGTCTTGCTGCTGGCGTTTTTCTTTTGCTTGATCAACCAGATAGCTCAAGCTAACGGTCCGGTACCCATGTTCCGCCAAATAGCGCATCTGATCGCGGAAGTTGTCGACCGAAACGGTGGTGTATCTCTTTTCGTGATAGTTCACGCGATGATAGCAGAGGATACGCACGCCCCGGCCGGTGACGCCGAGCAGTTTCATTCCGCCGTCAATCATTGTGCTAATCGTTTGCTGATGATATGGTTCATATTGTTTAATCAGTAAAGACCCAAGTCTCAAGTCCCAAGACACAAGACTTGATTCAGCTTTCGGCTTTCAGCTGAAGGCTGAGAGCTGACCGCCGTCTCTTGCCCCGTGCCCCGGTCTTGGGTCATGGGACTTGGGTCGCTCTTGCGCTCTGAACGAGCCGCTCTCGAAACGCATGAATGTTCTTGCTCAAATCAAAAGATTCCGTGACAAATCGGTGACCGGCATTCGCCAATCGCAAGCGCAGCGTTTCGTCACGACAAAGTTTCTCGATCGCATCCGCCAGCGCCGCCGGGTCTTGCGCCGGGATAATCAACCCTGTCTCGCCGTCCCGGACCAGTTCTTCGACGGAACCGAAGCGGGTCGTGATCACCGCCGCGTTGGCCGCAAGCGCCTCGATCAAAACATTCGGAATACCCCAATGCCAGCGCGATTGCGCCATCAACACCATCACATCCGTCTTCCTAAAATATGGGATGACTTCCGTTTGCTTCAGCGGCCCCGTCATCGTGACAGAATCCTCGAGTCCGAACAACCGGATATGCCTCGCGAGGTCTTGTTCCAGCGCCCCTCCGCCGACAATCGTCACATGAAATTTAAAACCGCGCTTTTTCAGGATCCCGGCCGCGTCAACCAGGTAATTAAATCCTTTGTAGAAATGCAAGGTCCCGACCGTAAGAATTTCGAAAACGGAATTTCCCTTCTTCTCCGGCGCTGAAAAACGATGCAACTCAAGCCCGTGGCGAATCACGGCAATCCGCTCCCCCGGACAATCCGGGGCAATTTTCATCAGATAATCCTTGTTGGATTCCGTGCATGTGCTGACAAACGCGGCGCGGTTGATTTTTTCCTTCAAATGCGTCGTGTCCATATAGATGTCATGGGCATGTCCCGTCATGCTGAACGGGACCTTCGTAATCTCCGAGGCCATCATGGCCACCGATGCCGGATAAGTCGCCCAACAGGCATGCATCAGCGGGACATGTCTTTCTTTGATCAACTGTGCCAAATAAACCGCCTTGGGAAAAAACACGAGCCCTTTGACAAGAAATTCGGGACTGCGCAAATTGCCGAGTATATGTTTGACGAGCGCCAGCGCATAACGGCGCGGGAAACGCCAAAACACCTTCCATTGGGCACGGAGTATCCGCCAGGAAAAAAGATAAGGAACATACACCACACGCGGCATCAGCTCCTCGGCCTCGGCATGCACCACCCTGTCCTTGGGTTTCTTCAAGGAGAAAATGATAAAATCCATTTCCTTGGAAAGCGCGTACAGTTCGCGCAGGATAAAAACCTCATCGTAACAGGGAAATTTGGACAGGATAAACACGGCCTGCGGACGCGCGGCAGTCGTCATGTCACACCTCGCAAGGCACGCCCGTACTCCGCATCCATCCTCAACATCATCGCCTCGATCGAAAAGGACGTCTCGACCGTCTTGCGCGCATGGCGGCCATAGCTCGCCGCTTTCGCATAATCGGAAATCAATTCGCGAAGGGCCTCCGCGAGTTTTTCCGGATTGCGCGGCGGGACCAGCCGCCCGTTCACACCGTCCGTGATGACCTCCGGATTCCCGCCGACGGCGGTCACGACACAAGGTTTTTCCTGCGCCATCGCTTCCAGCAATGAAATCGAAATACCTTCCGTCAGCGACGAGAGCGCAAACACATCGATGGCCGCAAGCAGGGACGTAATATCGTTGCGCGTGCCGAGAAAATGGACATGGCCGTCGACCCCCAGCTCTTTCGTTTTGGCAACAAGCGTCTCCCGCAACGGCCCGTCCCCCACCAGAATGAAACGAACATCTTTGACCCTTTTCCGGAGCTCAACACAAGCTTCCAGCAGACACGCATGGTCTTTCCGATTTTCCAGCCGTCCGACAGTCCCCACCACCACGGTATGATCGGAGATGGCAAGTTCGGCACGTATCTTGGCGCGATCGACCTGAAGGTGCGCGCCGCCGATCGGGATCCCGTTGCGCGCCACGACCACTTTTTTTCCCGGAATGCCCGCGCGTACCAGCGCATCGCCGATTTGCCCGGAAACGGCAATATAACGCGTCGTCCAAGGCACCAGCAGCCAATTCACCAACCGGAATTTCCAATCCGTGGCCGAAAGCGCGCTGTGCTCGTGGACAAAAACAATGCGCACACCGGCCCAGGCCGCCGCAAGCCGGCCCCAAAAATTGGCCGTCGGCACATGGGCATGCAACACGTCGATCGAGTTCTCCTTTAAAAACGCGGCCAGCCTGCCGACAATCGAAAAATCCAGACCCGGTCTTTTTTCGACCAGTGTTACGCTCACCCCTTGCTTCTCCAACTCTTCCGCATAAAGTCCTTTGCGTGTCAGGCACACGACACGCGGATCGAACCCGTGCCGTTTCTGCCATAACGCCATCGTCACGACCTGTCGCTCGGCACCGCCGGCCTCCAGCGCCCAGATGAGATGGCAAACGCGAATGAGATGCGTGGTCTGGGGAGCCGCGAGTCCCAAGTCCCGTGAGCGCGGCACGGGTAACGGTTCATGAGACACGGGACTTGCATGACCGTCATCGCGAGTCCCCGCTCCCGCCTCCACCGCCCATGGCGGGGTCCCGTCCGAAGGCGGGATCGGCGGGCTCGCAATGACGCGTTTTTCTTCTCCCCGCGTCGCCGTCTCGCCGCGTCTTAGACTGCCTTCTGCCGTCGGCTTACTGCCTGCTCCCCCTTGCCCCTTGTCCCGCTCTTGGTCTTGAGTCTTGGGTCTTGGGTCTTGAGTCTTTCTTGTCCCTCGCCCCTTGTCCCGCTCTTGGTCTTGGGTCCTGGGTCCCGGGACTTGGGTCTGTAATAGCTCTTCATAAAATTCCTGGTACGCCGCGACCGTACGCTCGACCGTGAAGTTTTCCGCGATCCTCTGCCGGGCTTCGCGCCCCAAAGATGCGCGCAGTTCTCCGTTCCTGGCCAGGCCGGTCATCGCATCCGCCAAGGCACGGCTGTCTTTCGGCGGAACAAGGATACCGGCGGTCCCCACGATCTCCGGATTGCCGCCGACATCGGTCGCAATGACGGGCTTGCCGCAAGCCATGTATTCGAGCAAGGCATTGGAAAAACCTTCGGTCAGGGATGACAAGCACGCGATGTCCATGGCGTTGATCAAACGCACCGTGTCCCGGCGGCTGCCGATAAAAATGATTTTCTTGCTTACGCCGAGTTCCGCCGCGCGGGCTTCGTAGTCCGGTCGCAAATCGCCGTCCCCGACAAAAAGGAAACGGGCATTTTTGATTTCCGCCAAGACCTGCGGGACCGCCTCCAGAAGGTACTCATAACCTTTGATCCGGTGACGCATATTGGCAATCACGCCGATCAGGATCTCGTCGTCCGACAACCCCAACTCCGCGCGCACCGCCCGCCGGTCCTGGGACGACTCGGCATAACGCTCCATCTCGACCCCGTTGTGGATCACACGCACGGGACACGTCAATTTTTCACGGTCCAACGCCGCCTTTTTCACCGCCTCCGAATTCGCCAGCACGCAGTCCGCGCGGGCGCCGAAAAAGCGGCTCAGCATCCTCTGCCGCGGCGTCATCCAAAAGCCTTCATCGCGCCGCGTGGTAATGATCTTCTTCACGCCGGCCAATTTCGCAGCCAGCGTGCCGAGCATATCGGCCTGGAGGAAATGCAGCTGCACGATATCGATCTTTTCCTGCCGCATAAAACGGACGAGAAAACCAAGCGCCCGCAAGCCCGAAAAATCATAGGCCCGTTTGACATCGAGGATCACCGGTTTCACACCGGCCGACTCCAGGTCCTTCGCGACCTGACCGCCCGTCTGCAACGCAACGACATAGGGACAAAAACGGCCCCGGTCGAGACTGCGCACAAGCCTCAGCAAATCCATCTGCGTCCCCGCCGGGAGCAGCTTGTCGATGATATACAGAATGCGGATGGGCGCGGCGGTCATGAGAGAACCTCGAAATCACAGAATACCGGATTAAGAAGTAAGAAGTAAGAAGGAAGAGGCAAGAAACAAGAATTCGTACTGTCATCCTGAGGCCCGCGTCGCGGTATCGCCGCGTCGTTTTTCGCGTTGTCATCCTGAGGACGACCGAAGGTCGGACGAAGGATCTCAAATAATCTTTTCATATAGATCCTTCCACCCATGATTCGAGGATTCGATAAGCACATTTTTCTTCCTTCGAAGCCATCCTTTGATTTGTTTTTCTCGTGTGATCGCATTGAACATGTCATCAAACATCTCGTAGTAAACTAACTTTGTTGCATTATATTTTTTCGTAAATCCTTCAACCAAACCTTCCCGATGCTCCCAAATTCTTTTCTTCAGGTCGCTTGTTACACCGGTATACAAAACCGAATGAGTCTTATTCGTCACAAGATAAACATAACCGTTTTTTTCCATCAAAAAACCTCGTGAGATTCTTCGTCCTCTACGGGACTCAGAATGACACCTGCGTCCTTTCTTACTTCTTACTTCCTGTCTGCTTTCCCCTCTGTCATCCTGAGGCGCAGCCGAAGGATCCCGCTTCCGGGATTCTTCGCCCCGCCAAAGGCGGGACTCAGAATGACGGACGTGTGTTCCGCATTTCACATTTCTTCTTGCTCTGTACGGGCGGTTCACGAACCGCCCCTACGGTTGTCGTCCCTCGCCCCTCGTCTCCTGCCCCTTGCTCCTGTCGGATTTCGGAATTCGAAATCGTCGCATTCCGCATTACTTCTTGTGACTTGATACTTGTGACGTGTGTCGTGCGTCTTGGTTCTGTCGTGCCCCCTACTTACCCAGCACTCCCGCCTGCAAAAAATTCGTCAGCTCGCGCGCCACGATAGCATGACCGATGCGATTGAATTCGTATTTCCGGAGCAACATGTTGCCGGCCATCTTCGAATCCTCGAAAACCGGCGCCAGCGTAAAATAATCAATTCCGTTCGCTCGGCAAAACGCTTCGAGTTCTTTGCGTGCTTCGATTTTGTCCATCCCTCTGAGCAATTTATCGAAAAGCCGCGCAGGCCGTGAATGCGCGTAAGCCGCCATGCCGCTATCCGGCACAACCATCAGCACCATCGGCACCCCTTTTTGCTCCAGGATCTCCTTCATGTGCAACAGATACTGCTGTGTCTCCTCAAATTGGGACCTGAACGCCAGCTTATCCGCAACTTTCTTCCACTGCCGGTCCAGCATCGCCGCCAGCACACTCCGTTTGGCCAGCCATCGCATCAGCCCGAGACCTTTTTTGAGGGACACATCGATAAAATAATTTCCATGGATGACCCGAAGTCTCGGCTCGGCCCCGTTCCGGCGGTAATCGCTCGCCTCATTGAATTGGAGCACCACCAAATCGGGATCATAGCGCAGGCCGTTGGATTTCAAGAGCTTGAGTTCCTCATAAGTGCCAAAACCGGGTATCCCGGCATTGATGACTTCGTAGTTGCGCGTCTTGGTGTTTCTGCCTTCCTGTGATAGGGGCACGGGGAACGGGGCACGAGACACGGGACTTGCATGACCGTCATCGCGAGTCCCCGCTCCCGCCTTCGGACGGGACCCCGCCACAGGCGGTGGAGGGGACGTGGCGATCTCGCTTTGAGATTGCTTCGCTTCGCTCGCAATGACGCGTTTCTCTTCTCCCCGCGTCGCCGTCTCGCCCACTCGCCGTGTCACATTTCCCTCGTCTCTTGTCCCTTGCCCCTCGCCCCGGTCTTGGGTCATGGGTCCCGCCACACTGAAGGCGGGCCTGCCTGCCGGACAGGCGGGCAAGCTTGGGACCTGGGTCTGGTTGAGTTTCCACTCCAGCAATTTATAAAATGTCTCGCTCGCATGAACGCCTAATCCACACGCAAAGGAATCGCCCAAGCCGAGGATCCGGAACGTCTTCGCTGGCTTCGCGCCATAATCGCGGTCCCGCAATCCTTGCAAATTGGTCTCGAGAAGATAACTCCCGTCGAACGCCGGCAAAACCTTTGAGAAGTTCGGAGTCAGTGTCCATCCGGTTTTGGGATCGGCCGTATAAAGCCCCCAAACATTATTGCCTTTCATATGAAAATTCATTCTTTGCTGCCACCGGATTTTCTGGACCATCGGAAGATCCGACTTGCGCAGCGCATATTCGCCGACGGCCGCCGTCATCGCGATATACATCAACACCAAGGCCAAATAAATCCAGCCGGAGACCTTTTTGATTTGGGCCGGTTTTGGCGCTATCGGTGTCATACGCGGCAGGGTTTTTCCGTCCCAGGCCTCACCCAGGACTTTTTCCATGGGCTCGACCAGCGGTTCTTTTTGGATGGTGGATTTATTTCCAGACCCAAGACCCAAGTCCCAAGACTCAAGACTTGTGTCAGCTTTCGGCTGAAGGCTGCTAGCTGACTGCTGATAGCTGACAGCCGTCTCTTGCTCCACGTCCCTTTTTCCGTCATCGCGAGGAGCCCCGCCAGGAGCGACGTGGTGATCTCGGTCTGAGATTGCTTCGCCTTCGGCTCGCAATGACGGATTGTTGTGTTCTCCCTCGCCCGCGTTCCGTTTTTCTTCTCCCCGCGTCGCCGTCTCGCCCACTCGCCGTGTCACACTTCCCTTGCCTTGGTCTTGAGACTTGGGTCCTGGGTCTTGAGTCTTTCTTGTCCCTTGCCCCATGTCTCCTGCCCCGTGCCCCTGTTTTTGGTCTTGGGTCTTTCCCTCGTCCCTCGTCTCTTGCCCCATGTCTCCTGCCCCGTGCCCCTGTTTTTGGTCTTGGGTCCTGGGTCTTTGGTCTGTAGTCTGTGGTCTGTCTCCGCCTTCAATCTGCTCCAGCAATTGCTGGGCTGCGGACTTATGAGCTCCGGCAATGATCGAACCGATAAAACTGCCGCCGGGCATTTTATCGGGCGCCTTCGCGTCTTTGGCTTTCACGTCCTGCTTTGAACTGTCTTTTTTCTTATCCTGGTCTTTGTTTTTATTTGCCATGTTTTTTCTCCGGATAAAATCAGATTTTGTCTTACGTCACGGCGGACAGGGCATGTTCGTCATGCGATTTGTCCCGTTCCGTGCCAACGCTTCGGTCCTGCTTGCCGCATTCAAACTTAAAGGTCTTTTGCATGATTGCAAAAAGTTCGGGATAAAGAAGATGTTCCTGATTAAGACGGAAATAAAGCAAATTTGCCTGACGACTGGTATGGACCAGCCCCTCGCGTTCGAGCTTCAACAATTCCCGGCGTACATTGCCTACGGGAAAACGGACATGGCGCGAGAGTTCGCGCAGATAAAAGGCTTCGGCAGGGTGTGCAAAGAGAAATACCAACACCGCTTTGCGAGTCTTGGACCGTGTTAAAAATAATGATTCTGTCATCACAAATCATCTGCTTTCTTCATTTGGTATGTTCTCAACTGCAAAAACGGTACCTGGTGCGAATGCGCTGTACGAGACCACAGACCGTAGACCTGCCTCGCTCGCCACGGGCGAGCAAGCCGGCTTGCCCGACGAAAGTCGGGCAGGCGGGCCAAAGACCATAGACCTTTTTTAGGTCTGTCGTCTGTGGTCTGTTGTCTTTAGTCAATACGTGATACGTGGCACGTGGCACGTTGTACTTTAAAGCTGGGTCTTGGGTCTATTTTTTAAGCTTGCTATCATATCATAAAAGCGTGACGGCAGGACCTGCCTCGCGAGTGACTTCAGATACTCCCTATATTTCCTCGCGCCCAGGTTTCCGGTAAGAAAACGGCCGAATTCTTCCATCGACGTGTCTCTTTTGACCGCCAATCGGTTGAATATCGGCAATTGCCGTTCATCCCTTGCGCCTTCGGCCGGATGCCCGACAACGGCCGCTTGCGGATTGACATCAAAACGCGAAGTGAACAAAAACCGGTACCCCGCCTTGTGGACGATCTTGCGTATTCTCGGATGATAAAAACCGCGCGGCACGGAAAAACTCCGGACTTCCGTCCCGAGCCACTCCTGCAAAATGTGTTTGGATTCTTCGATTTCACGGACCAGCTCGCGGTCCGAAAGTCCCGTGAGCGGGATATGATAAAAACCATGCGAGCCGATTTCAAAACCGCCGCCGGCCAATTCTTTGAGCTGTTTCCAATCCATAAAACCTTCCTGTCCGATCAATCCCGCGGCTACAAAAAAAACGGCCTGCAGGCCGCGCTTTTTCAACTCCCCGGCCACATGCTCCAAATGGCTCAAATGACCGTCATCAAACGTCAGGACAAGCGGCTGACCGGTATCGGGTTCGCCCCGGAGCCAGCGGGACATGTCTTCCAGCGTCAGCGTCTTCATCCCGGCACGGACGATTTCATCAAGCTGCCGTGCAAAGATGTCGAGCGGCAGGACATAAACGCGCTCTTCGGGCGCAAACGGATATTCGCCTTCGCGCGCCTCGACGGCGTGATAATTCAGGACAATCAATGGAGCCTGCCGAGTATTCATCTTCGTGGAATCTCAATCCTGTTTCGTTTCGTGTCAGACCATAGACCACAGACCTACACCTATAAGAGGTCTTTAGTCTGTGGTCTGTGGTCTTTGGTCTGTGGTC
>JAQTOZ010000292.1 GCA_028713205.1 Candidatus Omnitrophota bacterium | reverse complement strand
TGATATTGCCTGTCCGGTGGTTGACTCAAAAAGTGACGTCATGGCTCTTATCCTTGATTCTGCCGCAGCGGAAAGAAATGTCCGACGAAATGTCCGAGGGCGAATTGAAGGCGATGTTGAAAATCGGCGAAGAGGAAGGGGTCCTGGACAGTCAGGAAAGTCACATGATCGAAAAACTCATGGAACTGGGGGAGCGTCAGGTGAAAGATATCATGACGCCGCGGGTCGATTTGGCCGCGTTGGATGTCGAAGATCCGCGCGAGGTTCATGTCGAGATCATCCGGAAATTTCATTTTACCCATTTCCCGGTTTATCAGGGCTCCGCGGATAATATCCTCGGTGTTGTTTCTTCACAGGATTACATGTTAAACCCCGAACTGCCGTTGCCGGAGCTTCTCCAACAGGCTTTTTTCATCCCCAAATCCAAACGTATCCGCGATCTTTTGACGGATTTTAAAGAATCCAGCCAAAATTTTGCGGTTTGTGTCGACGAATATGGCGGCACGGCCGGCATCGTGACTTTGGAAGATATCCTGGAGGAAATATTCGGCGAGTTTTATGACGAATATGCCAAAGTCGAAAATCCGGTGCGCCCATTCGGTTTCCATGAGTATCTGGTCGATGCCAAAATTACGCTGGCGGATTTCAATGAATATTTTTCCACGCAATTGGAGGCTGAGGAGGCCAGCACACTCGGCGGGTACATTCTCGAGAAATTGGGGGATGTCCCGGTCAAGGGGCAGGTCCTTTCCACGCCCGAATGCGATCTCCAAATCGACGAGGTGCTCCGGAAACGGCGCATCCGGCGCGTGATCGTGAGGATCCGTTTATGATCACGCTGGCCGTTCCCTTTGTCGTTTGTCTGGTCCTGTCGGTCTTTTTCTCAGGGGCCGAGATGGCCTTTGTGTCCACGAGCCCTTTTAAGTTAAGAGAAATGGCCGAGGCCGGGAATCGCCGCGCGATGAAAATGGTTGCGCTTCGGGAGCAGCCGCAAAGCTTTTTGACGGCCGTACTGATTGGCAACAATATCGTCAATGCGGGTGCCACATCCATCGCGGCTTATATTTTTCAGGTATATCTGGGGATCCCCAATGAATGGCTCGTCACAGCGGTGATGGCGCCGATTTTGATTATCTTCGGCGAAATGTTGCCCAAGGACTACGGCCGGCTCCAACAGCATCACATCTTACTCAAGTTCGCGGGTAGCCTGAGCTTGATGACTTGGCTGTTTCGCATTCCGAGTTTCTTGATCCATAAAACGATTGGGGCGCTTTTTGGCAATTTGGGGAACCTCCGTGGGAAAAGCATTTTTGTTTCCGAAAAAGAATTCCGGATGCTCATCGAAGAAGGGGCGCAGGCGGGTGTGCTGGAGCACCATGAGAAACAGTTGATCGACCGGATCTTGGATTTTGAGAAACTCCACGTTCAATCGGTCATGACGCCGATTGATCAGGTTGCCAGCGTGAGTATTACCGGAACGATCCGTGACGTGAAAGATATCGCCCGGAAAACGAAAAGCCGTATCGTGCTTGTCTATGAAGAAATTCCGTCCATCGTGGTTGGTATGATCTATGTCTTCGATTTGCTGTTCGAAGAAAATGAAGAACAAAGCTTGAAAAATTATTTACGTTCGCCGGTCTTTCTTTCCCATCAAACCTCTGCGGAAACGGCCTTTTTGACTTTGCAGCAGAAGCGGCAATCGGTCGCTTTTGTCATGGATACCGAAGGGGAAGTGGCCGGCGTGGTCCCGATCGAACGCCTCATGGTGGTTTAACGCGATTCGGTTTTCCAAACAGCCCTTTCGTCCTTTTTTGATTCTCGATGCTCTGTCTGCGCGCGTCCTTCCCGGAAAAACTTCGCATGAGTTAATTACAGGTTATTTATTTAGGCGCTTACTATAAAGCTTTAGTAAGCTCAGTCGTTAATATATTTGAACATAGAAATATTCTGTGTCGAAAATTTTGAACGCAGAAAATTAGAATTGTCCGCCGAGGAGGTTTTTCGGTTGCGGGTAATCGCGATTGCGAATCAAAAAGGGGGATGTGGAAAAACAACTACGAGTATTAATTTTACGGCCTGCCTTGCTTACCTACAGAAAAAAATACTTTTAGTTGATTTGGATCCCCAAGGGCATTCGACGTGTGGATTGGGTATACGTGCTGAGAAGCTGCCTTACAGCCTGTACGATTTACTCAATCCGACAGCCGATTTTGCGCCCGGCATAAATCAAGTCATCATCGAATTGAATCCGTATCTGTCCCTCCTGCCGTCTCACATTGTCCTGGGTGCCGCCGAAGAAGAGCTGGCGAATTTGCCGGACAAGGAAAAACGCCTGAAGCAGGTTCTGGAAAACGGCCGTCGCAAAGGTCACCGGTTTGATTATGTCGTCATCGATTGCGCTCCGAACCTCGGAATTTTGACCTTCAATGCCTTGGAAGTGGCCGATGAAGTGATCATCCCCATCGAGCCGTCATTCTTTTCTTTGCACGGCCTGGCAAAGATTTCCGAAACCCTTCGCTTTATCAATCAAAAACGGGACAGTCGCATGGAAATCCATGCCCTCCTGACGATTTTCGATGCCCGGACTCATTTTGAAAAGGACATCTATGAAGAGGTTAAGAAAAATTTCGGCGAGAAGCTTT
>JAQTOZ010000109.1 GCA_028713205.1 Candidatus Omnitrophota bacterium | reverse complement strand
ATACCGGGCACTTTGTGCTTCGGAAGCTGTCGCGCAAGCCATGATCCTTTCGACCTGTAACCGTGTGGAACTTTATGCGGCCGGGGAATCGCAGAAGACTCTGGAGCTTGCCTTGCGGGATTTTTTAAAACGGACTCACGCGCATGCCGGTATTGATTATCAGGGGCATCTGTATCGTATGTCGGGTTACCAGGCCGCGATGCATTTATTCCACGTGGCCGCAGGTCTGGACTCCATGATTCCCGGTGAAAACCAGATTTTGGGACAGATCAAACGCGCTTATGACCTTGCGGTACGTTTCGGAGCAGTCGGCCCGCATTTTCATCAATTGATGCAGGACGCGCTTCGGATCGGAAAAAGGGTGCGATCCGAAACCCAAATTACGCGGGGTGTCACATCGATGGCCGGTGCGGTCCTTGAAATGATCAAAAAAGTTCCTGACCTGAAAGGGAAAAGGGTGCTTGTGATCGGTGCGGGCAAGATTGGCGCGATGACTGTGGAGAAACTCGCGAAGACGGATGTTCGTGAAGTTGTCGTTGTCAATCGCGGTAAAGCCAAAACAGAGTGTCTGGAGCAGCTGGACAAGGTACGGGTTAAAAACTATGAAGATTTGACGAAAGCCCTGGGCCGGGCCGATATCGTGGTCGCGGCGACGGCTTCGACGAAGTACGTCATATCTCACGCGCAAGTCCAAAAGATTATGCATGATGCGAGACAGGAGATGCATTTTTTTGACTTGGGAGTTCCGCGAAACATTGAGGAGTCAGTGGGGCAAATGGCCGGGGTCCAGCTTTACAACGTGGATCACATGGGTTCGTTCATCGATGATGTGATCCGGTCACGTTCCACCGAAATTAAGAAGGCACAGGCCATTATTCGTAAAAGCGCGGTCCATTTGAGCCGTCGTTCTGTGATTTGGAAAAATTATCGCGACAGACGTCTTTTGTATAAAGAGAAGGAGGCCGAGTGATGAAAGAATTCTGTCAAATGCCATCGCGTTTGCGAAAAACCGCCGCGTTGCGGGATCTGGTACAGGAAACGAAAATACGACCGGATGATTTTGTGATGCCGCTCTTTTTCAAGTGCGGTACGGGTTCGGAGACAGTCGCGTCGATGCCCGGGATCGAAAAAATGAGTGAGCCGGTTCTTTGCCGCGAAGTTGAGGAGCTTGATCGGCAGGGTGTGAAGGCCATCCTTCTTTTCGGTTCGGCCGGAAAAAAGGATGAAAATGGGTCGGCGAGTTATGATGAAAACAGCCAGTTTCACCGTGCAATACGAAAAATCAAGCAAACAAGCGGAGTTACGGTGATTGCCGATGTGTGCCTATGCGCCTATACCGACCATGGGCATTGCGGAATCATGAAGAGCACCCGGGCTCAAGAACTACCTGCCGGACAGGCGGGCCTGGGACGCAAGACCTGCAAAAAGAAAAGCAGCACGAATGGATCTGTTTTGATGGATAGCGAGAGGACACTGGAATCGCTGGCGAAGATCGCGGTTTCGTACGCAGTGGCAGGAGCGGATGTAGTGGCTCCATCTGCCATGGCGGATGGCCAGGTCAGAGCCATCCGGCAAGGCCTTGACCGGAATGGTTTTGACGGGACTCCGATTTTGAGCTATTCCGCGAAATATGCGTCGAGCTTTTATGGGCCTTTCCGGGACATTGCCGACACGCATCCGTCTTTTGGAGACCGGAAGTCCTATCAAATGGATCCCGGAAATGTCAAAGAGGCGATACGGGAAGCTCAACTTGACGTTGCCGAAGGCGCGGACATGGTGATGGTCAAACCCGCGATTCTTTACCTGGATGTCATCCGGGCGGTTTCCGGGTGCGTGAATGTGCCGGTGGCGGCCTACAACGTGAGCGGAGAATATGCCATGCTGAAAGCGGCGGCTGCCAAGGGATGGGTGGATGAGAAATCCGCGGCATTGGAAATGCTGACGGCCATGAAAAGGGCAGGCGCGAGTGTTTTAATCACGTACTGGGCCAAGGAGGCGTCTGAATGGCTCAAAGGATGAGGGCCAGCCGCGATGACACGCGTCGGTATCGGCGGAAATCAGGAGGAGGACTGACATAAAAATTTCGACGGTCATCAAGATCGTTTTCATGTTACTCCTTGTCACACTGGGTGCGATCTTTTTTCTACAGAACAGGATGCCCGTCGAAGTCGCGTTGCCTTTTGAAAGAGGGTTTCGATTCGGCCGACTTATCTTTTGTTGATTTCATATCTATGGGGGTGTTGACCATGGCCGGGGCCGTCGTCTGGATCCGTGCCAAGCTCAAGAAGAAGAAAAAGACGATTGAAGAGGAAGAAGCGCAAGAATTGTTGGATGAGGAAGAATAATGGGATGTGTTGAAAAGTGCGAGCGATGATCGACCAGGATCAGCTGGATCAGTCTGATCGTGGGACTTGTGCTGGCTGCGATCAAACTGGTCGTCGGCTATTTGGGGCGCAGCCGTGCCTTGATCGGGAGCGGCATGTGCAACTTAAGCGACATCACCTCGGCGTTGGCCGTTCTTTTCGGTACCGCGATTGTCTTGAAACCGGCAAATCCCCGCTATCAATATGGATTAGGCAAACTCGAGTTTATTGTGCAGATTAGCATGAGTGGCCTCATGATCGCCGGGACACTGGTTGTCATCTTCAGTTCCTTCCTGGCATCGGTCAACGCGTGATTGTTATCCTGCACATATTTGTCTTCTTTGTGGCGGTGTTTAGCGGGTATCGCTGCTGGTATGGTCCTTGATAAATTATGTCCGGCAAGGAACGTTACTTTTTTTACAGGAGGTTCCTCCAATCCGTATGCCGTTGTTGCGGCCCGTTCTTTCGAAGACCTATTTTCGAATTTACGAATATTTGAAAGAGGCCGTCCCTTTGTTTTTGCTGACTGCCGTGACGATGTTTACCCAGAATCAAATCGGAGTACTGGATGCCTTCAAGCATGTGCTGCCGCCTGTGGTACACGGGGTTTTAGGGCTTCCCGAATCAAATCGTCGATGTCTTGATCCCGGGTTTTTCGAGCAGGGGTATATCCGCTGCTCTTATGATTAATATGGTAGCTGAAGGTCATTTAAGCTATATCCAAAGCATCGTGGCGGTGCTGTTGACGACGACCTTTATTCCGTGTTTTCCGGACCTTGCGGCGATGAGCAAGGAAATCGGATTGAGAAATACTTTGATGATGACCGTTGCGATTTTGGTGAGCTCTGTTTTGCTGGCAGGTGGATTGTCCGTGATTTTAATGCGGGTCATGAAATAATTGTTGTTTGAGGCGGACCGGCGCTAGAGTTCGATTTTGATCGAATTTAATCGAGGAGGCAGTATGGGATTGAGAGAAGAGCGGGATGAACATTTAGAAAGGCTTTGGCGGATGAAAGAATCCGCGAAGGAATGTCTGGAAGATAGGAGGTCAGGACTCGGGGATCAGTTTAAAATCGAGCCCCTGAGAGCTGCATTTTGAGGGGCTGGTGGATTTTCAGGAGGATGCGAGGACCGTAAAATTGACGGAAGGCGGTGAAGCCATCGCCAGACGAATTATCCGGGCGCACCGTTTGGCGGAGAGATTGCTTTACGATGCCCTCGGGAATATCTCCGAATCGGTGGCTTGTGAGTTTGAGCATACCGTCGCGCTGTCCTTGGTGGACGGGATCTGCACGATTCTAGGCCATTCGAAAATCTGTCCGCACGGGATGAAGATACCCGAAGGAGAATGCTGCAAGAAAATATTACAAAAAGTCGAATGTTCGATTATCCCATTGTCGCGCTTGCGCATCGGGCAGATTGCCTTTGTGGCCTCTAGCAATTGCCATGATGACCGTCAACTGCACCATGCATATCTGGCCCGGTAGCGCAATCAAATTGCATCAAACATATCCTACGTTTGTTATCGAAATTGAAGGAAATATGATTGCGATTGATCTGGATGTGGCATCGCAGATTTGTCTTTGGAATAATAATCCGCAGGGTGAATCCGCGGAGCGGAAATCCGCAGAGGACAAGGTCAAAAAAGAGCCGGGAGGATGGACGCGTTTGTTTGACTTTGGTGTAAAGAAAAGGCGGATGGTAGACATCAAATAAACCAGTTCGAAAGAGCTCTCATCGCACCCAAAGCAGCCCCCAAAAAGAAGGGCGGCCCATGAAAAAGAACAGTGCACATAACAAGGCCGGGATGAAGCGGCGTGGGTGGCATTTTATCCGTTAGCGATCCTGGGCGGACTTGTACCCGGAATGTCCGGTCTCACGACGTTTTGCGGTTTCTGAGATTAAAGCGGTATTCCCTAGCTGCCGATGTATATCGAGTCGGGGTTTTCGAAAAAGCGACGGACTTTGACTGCCGGAACAAGTCGATCGAAGGGAGATGATGGAGCGGTAAGTCGGCGTGAATAACCCTCTCTAGGCGGCGTCCTGTAAAAAAATGAAAAATTCAAAACCTTTTTATGTCATCATTTCGGTCAATCTCTTGGTGCTGGGCATATTCGTCCTGGCCTTTTTGACCTGGAATACTTGGTCCAGCTATTGGTCCTTTCGCACGGCCCGGGCTGAGATGGACCGTGTGGCGTCCTGGCAAAAGCAAATCAGCCAATTCGATCAATTCCTGACGACCTTTGCGAGGTTGGGCGCAGCCACAGGCAATTCGCGCTGGGAAGAGCATTACACGCAATACCTGCTGAGGCGTGAAGAAGCGATCGAGAGAATGAAGCGGTTTTCCGGCGACATCCTGGCTAGCCCAGAAGCGATCAAAATGAATCAGGCCAAGCTAGCGGTATCGAATCAGGAAACCGATGCCTTTAATCATGCCCGGAAGGGCAGAACCGACCTGGCCGATTTGTCGGTTTACGGCGAAGACTACGACACGCAAAAGGAAATTTACGAAAAGGCTTTTGCCGCCATTGCCGGAAAGGTCCAGGCCGGTTTTAAACAACAACTTACGGTCAAGGAGACAATCACCTGGCATGCCGTGCTGATCGGCGGATTTTTTATCCTCATTTTTGCGATGATGTATTTTGCCGTCTTGATTATCCTCGACCGCTATTATCTCCAACCCTCACCGGCCACAGTCCGCGGGTAAACGTCAATTGATGTTCATCCATATTCCGGCGTAGGTTGAGCGGTGAACACATACTTGAATAAATGTCATGGACCCAAATCAATTTGACTTTAATCAAAGGCCCTTTTTGGTCATTTGGGAAATGACGCATGCTTGTGACCTCGAGTGCATTCATTGCCGCGCTTCGGCAGAACCGGACCCGGATCCGAATGAGCTTTCGCATGAGGAAGGGCTCCGGTTAATTCGTGAAGTAAGAGAGATGGGGACGCCGATCCTGATCTTTAGCGGAGGAGATCCGCTAAAACGCAACGATTTACCGGAGCTGATACGCTATGGTAAATCCCTGGGACTGCGGATCGGTGCGATCCCGGCCGTTACTCCGCTTCTGACACGCCAACGCATTCAGGAATTGAAAGAATGCAGCTTGGATCAAATTGCTTTCAGTCTGGATGCTGCAAATGCGGAAGGGCATGATGCCTTTCGCAAAGTGGCGGGAGTCTTTCAGCGTACATTGGAAAGCATTGCGACTGCCAAAGAATTGGGGCTGGCAGTACAAATCAATTCCCTTGTGAACATCCATAATGCCGATTGCCTCGATGCGTTGATTGCACTCATCGAACCGATGGGAATTGTGTTCTGGGAAGTGTTTTTTCTTGTGCCGACCGGGCGGGGCAAGGAACTACCGCTGCTGACCGCGGAAAAATTTGATCAGGCTTTCGAAAAAATCTATGCGTTGAGCCGGCGTGTGAGTGCCATCATTAAAGTCACCGAGGCGCCGCATTACAGGAGGTTTTATTTTGAAAAGGAAATGGCGAGGCAGGGGATCCCGGCCCGGAATCTGACCCGGAAAGATATCGATATGCCAGAATTTTTGACCAAGGCCTATGGCCCCAAAGGGAGCATCGGGAATGCGCCGATGGGTGTGAATTCCGGGAAAGGATTCATTTTTATTTCCCATCTCGGCGAGGTGTTCCCGAGCGGTTTCTTGCCGCTTGAAGCAGGAAATATCCGCAATCAGTCTCTTTGGGACATCTATCAAAATTCGCCGATCTTGAAAGAGTTGCGTGATCCCGCTCTTTTGAAAGGCCGGTGCGGGATTTGTCCCTACCGGAGCATTTGCGGTGGCTCACGGTCCCGCGCCTACGCCCTGAGGGGGGATTATCTCGAAGAAGATGATGGATGCTCCTACCAACCGGAACAATGCGTCGCAAAGCCCTGACATGGTTACCTGCCAACAATCCCTGTTTCTGAAAGCGTGCCGGCGGGAGAAAACCGGGCGGACTCCGGTTTGGCTCATGCGGCAAGCGGGCCGCTACATGCAAGCCTACCGAGACATTCGTTCAAAGATTTCATTTATGGAACTTTGTAAAAATCCGGAATTGTGCGCGGAAGTGGCGATTACTGCCCGGGAAATCATCGGGGCCGATGCCGCCATCCTATTTTCGGATTTGCTGCTGATCCTGGAACCCTTCGGTTTCGAGCTGGAATATTCGACGAAGCTGGGCCCGGTCATTATGGGCCGGATCGCTTCGCAGGATGATGTCGACCGTATGCCGGAAGTTGCGCCGCAGGAGTCAATGCCTTTTGTCTTTGATGCCGTGAGGCAAACGCGAAAATATTTGCAGCCGGAAATTCCGCTGATCGGTTTTGCGGGCGCGCCGTTTACCCTCGCGGCCTATGTACTTGAAGGCGGAGCGTCGAGGACATTCGAGAAGACAAAACATTGCATGCGCACACAGCCGGATCTGTGGAACTCGCTGCTGAGTAAAATCGGCCGGGCCGTGACTGCTTATCTCAATGGGCAGATCGACGCCGGCGCCGATGCCGTTCAGCTGTTTGACAGCTGGGCAGGTTGCCTTACGCCCTCGGAATACCGCGAGCATGTCTTGCCGCATAGCCAAAGTGTTTTGAGAGGACTGAAAAAAACGGTGCCGGTCATTCATTTCGGAACGGGGACAGGCGGATTTTTAAAGACATTCCGGGAAGCCGGCGGGGATGTTATCGGTGTCGACCAGCAGGTTGCGCTGGACCGTGCCTGGCACGAAATAGGCTACGATACGGCGATTCAGGGCAATCTCGATCCGGAACTGCTTTGCGGTTCCGCCGGGGATATGCGGAAACATGTGATGACGATTCTGAAGCAGGCGCATCAGCGGCCGGGGCATATTTTCAATCTCGGACACGGTGTCTTGCCGGCCACGCCGGTTGAAAATGTCATACGCCTGATTGATCTGGTCCATGAATTAAGTGCGATGGAACATGAAGGGGATCGATGAGCAAACGCAAAAAAGTCATCATCATCGGCGGCGGCATATCGGGTCTGGCGGCAGCCTTCCGCTTGAGCGAACTCAGCCGGTATGCCCATACGCCGGTTGAAATCGTGCTGGTGGAAGCAAAACCGAGATTGGGCGGGGTGATCGAAAGCCGCACCCAAAACGGTTTTCTCCTGGAAGGCGGGCCGGATTCATTTATCTCGGAGAAGCCCGCGGCCTGTGAATTGGCGAAACGTCTGGGCATTTCCGGTGATATCCTCGGAACGAATGAAAAATTCAGGCGCAGCTTCATTTATAAAAAAGGAAAGTTAGTCCCCGTCCCGGAAGGCTTTTATCTGATCGCCCCGTCCCAAATCAAAACTTTTCTGGCGACACCCCTTTTGGATTGGTCCACGAAATTGCGCATGGGATGCGAGCTGTTCATTTCAAGACGCGACTCTTCGGCCGACGAAAGCGTCGCGAGTTTCGTCCGCCGGCGTTTCGGTGAAACCACACTTCGGGAAATCGCGCAGCCGATGATCGGCGGCATTTATACGGCCGACCCCGAATATTTGAGCCTGGCGACGACGATGCCCCAGTTCCACGAACTGGAACGCCGCTACGGGAGCGTGATCAAAGGATTGCTGGCCCGGAAAGCCCTGCGTGCAAGAAATTCGTCCGCGGAGGCCAGCGGGCCCCGGTACAGTTTGTTTCTCTCGTTTCAAGAGGGGATGGAGACATTGATCAGGAATTTGTCCGCGCGTCTGGTGAAAGTCAAAATCATGCTGTCATCGCCTGTCACGCGTATTCAATACCGGAATGTTTGGGAAGTGGGTCTCGAATCGGGAACATCTTTGAATGCCGACGCCGTAGGTATCGCGCTTCCGGCATATCAAACCGGACGACTTCTTCTGCCGGTTTCATCCGGACTTGCGCAGGACTTAAGCTCGATCCCGTACGAATCCGTGGCCACGATCAATTTGGCCTATCCGCGTTCGGACATTCCCCATCGCTTGGACGGATTCGGATTCGTCGTGCCCGCCTACACGGGCCGCAAGATTGTGGCCTGCAGCTTCTCGAGCGTCAAATTCGCGGGGCGGGCGCCCGCGGACATGGTTTTGTTGCGTGCTTTTGTGGGCGGGGCCTTGCATCGCGAGGTATATGAATCGGACGATGAAACGATGCTAAAAATCGTACGGGACGAATTGCGCCATTATCTTGGAATTGAAAAAGCGCCGCGGTTTTCTTCGATCCGCCGGTATCCGCATGCCATGCCTCAATATCGGGTCGGGCATTTGGACCTCGTCCGATCGATTCAGTCCAAAGCGACCGCATTTCCCGGACTCTATCTGGCCGGGAATGCCTTTCGCGGCATCGGCGTTCCGGATTGCGTGAAGCAGGCGGAATCGGCTGCGGAAGCGATGTTTGAGTATTTAAAAGGAAACACGGCGAAACCCGTCCGACAAACCGCTTTACCGGAGATTCAACGATGAAATATGATCACGTCCTGCTCGTCGGACACGGTGGCCCGCGGCAACGCGATGAGGTTATGCCGTTTCTGGAAGCGATAACCGCAGCCAAGCAAGTATCGGAATTGCGTCTCGCACAAATCGTCGGACATTATGAAAGTATCGGCGGCTCGTCACCGTATCATGCGCAGGTACTCGGTTTTGCGGACAAATTGGAACAGATGCTTCGCGAACACGGCATCGGCTTGCCGGTTTTTACCGGAATGAAATATTGGCATCCTTTTTTAAAAGATGTTCTTGAGGACATTCAGGCCAAAGGACGCAAGCGAGGCCTGGCCATTCCGTTAACGGCTTATCGATCGGCTGCCGCGGGAGCCGGTTATCAGGAGAACCTTGAATCGTTGAAGTCATCGCTGAGGCTGGCGGGTTTGGAACATCGCTTCATCGATGGCTGGTCTTCGCACACGCTTTATATTGAGGCGCAAGCCGACGAGATATCTCATACGCTGGCTGAAATCGGGGAAGACGGGCGGAAGGTGACGACCATTCTGTTCTCATTTCATTCATTGCCGGTCAAGCGGAACAGTTCGAACTCACGATGTCCTTATTTGGACGAAGCCTGTGCGGCCGGTACGAAGATTGCCGAACGTCTCAACCACGCTCGATTTCAGATTGTTTTTCAATCAATACCGGAAGCCGCCGAAGGGGAGTGGCTGGGGCCCGACATCGCCGACATCGTACGGAGATTGGCGCATTACGGTGAAAAGCGGATGTTGATCGCGCCGGTGGGTTTTTTTTGCGACCATGTCGAAATCCTGTATGACCTCGATGACCGGTTACGGCAAACGGCGGAGGAGTTAAAAATCGGATATTTCCGGGCAGGGACGGTCATCCACAACCCGAAGCTTATCGATCTTTTTGAGGAATTGATTCGCAGCGCGCTGATTTGATTCTTTGAAATTTATGTGTTTCCGGTGGACAACATCTTTATCCGTAAGTAAAATCATGCTGTCTTTTCCGGAAATATCTTTCCTATGGAGAAATGTGCGGGATTAGCATAGTGGTAATGTCCTAGCTTCCCAAGCTAGTTAGACGGGTTCGATTCCCGTATCCCGCTCCATACCTTTTTTCCATCTTCCAAGCCCAGCCAAAACTTACAGCAATTCTGCCGCAACCTCTTTAGAATCTTCCTGTTACAATACAAGGTCGTTCAAGGTGCTTCAAGGCAACCCCAGTTGAGGATTTGGGTTTCAGACTATGTTTACGTAGCGAAAACGTAGCGAAAATCCCTAATGTCCTGTTATCCGATTCTAGATTCAGGCAGTCACGATTATCTGTTCTGATATGTTCTTATTTCGTAATGCAGTTATTTCTAGGGTATTTGTCGAGATGAATATTTTGAAAGAGATCCCTTTGATAATGACTCGAGTGCTCTTAATTTAAGGCTCAATTCAAAACCTGCTATTTCTCGTCTTGGCTGGTAAAATACGCATTGGCCAAGAATATAGGAGAGAGAACTGACCAAT
This sequence comes from Candidatus Omnitrophota bacterium, assembly GCA_028713205.1. GTDB lineage: Bacteria > Omnitrophota > Omnitrophia > Omnitrophales > Aquincolibacteriaceae > JAQTOZ01. Next base: position 3 of record JAQTOZ010000109.1, on the reverse strand, counting down.
GGA
>JAQTOZ010000291.1 GCA_028713205.1 Candidatus Omnitrophota bacterium | reverse complement strand
TGCCGGAGGATTCCCGGACATGTTTGGACGGCGATAGGGCAAAGACCTTTTTAGGGGCGTAAACCGAAGGAAGCCCCACTTCGGGAAACGGCAGCGAACGGTGAAAACCGGGGATCCAGGCTTTTTTGGATGTTTCCTGATGGATCTGGTTGATCTTGTCGATGAGCGCGATTTCATCCTGGGCGGCATCCTGGGCCAGGCGGTCAAAAAGCATTCCGATCACATTCGACATGCGGGGTTTGAAATCTGCGGGATAGTTGGGCAGAGTCATCGGGGCCGGTTTGTCGGTGGCAATGTGAAGAATATGCGTTGCCCCCATGTTGATGGCGGCAATCAGCGGGCGGGCGAGACTAATGGACCCATCCAGATAATACCGGTCTTGAATTTTGACCGGCGGAAGATAAACAGGGACACTGCAACTGGCGGCGACATGATTATGCTGGATCCGGTCAAGCATTCCGGTGGAATGGTAGTAATTCCAATAACGGCAGGCCTGTCCTTCCATGAACCAGCAGGTGCGTCCCGATAAAAGTTCCGTGGCGGCCACGGCCACGCCTTCCGTCGTTCCCAGGGCCAGCGCGCGTTCCAGATCTTCGCGCAGAATGCCTTTGCGGATAATGTCCGTCATGGGTTTCGGATTCATGAGGGACCACATCGAAACGGGGGAGTTGCGCGGTTTCATCCATTTGTGGTAAAGCGCGTAGAGAATATTTTTAAACCGGTTGGCACGATACGCCGGCACGTCGAAGGAAAGCCATAATTCCTCCAGCCAAAGCCTTTTGGCCAGGGCATCATGGGATTGGGACGCAAAAAAGGTCGTGTTGAGCGCGCCGCAGGAAGCGCCGGCAAAAACCTTGAAGGGGCTTAAATGATCATGCGAGAACTTTTCATGGATGTATTTCAGTGCACCGGCCTGGTAAGCGCCGTGGGCGCCGCCGCCCAAGCATACGAGGCCGTAAACTTTCTTATTTGCCATACCTTGATGCCTCCCGGAATTGCCGGTGTGTCCGTTCCATCGGTCGTGGCCAGTTTTACATAAGTTATGTATCGTCGCAAGTCAAACTTCTCATTAATGGATTTGACGGGCCGGCGCGGAGTTTTGACGATCGTGCGGTGTGGTGATGGTCTAAGTTGTTTCGCTACGGAAAAGGCATGCGAAACATTTTCGGAGAGATTCCTATAGAAAATCTAAGTCATTGTCGATGAATATGTTACTGCTCTCAGGCGTGCGGCGCGATTCGACCGCTGATTCCGGATGTGCTAAAATTTGATATAAGCTTTTGATGGCAAAAAAACGGATTTTGAAATTAAGAGCGAAAAACGATCGCATGAATGATCTTATTTTAAACCCTAAACGTTGCATGGCTTTTTGTGTCCTGTCTATTTTTCTGGCCGTTTCCTCCGTCGGTTGTTCCAGAGAGTATTTGCTGACCAAAATCTATTTGGGAAAAGCGTTTACCAAAATGCGGCAAGCGACGGAAATGAAACACAAAAAAATCCCGTACGAAGGCCGCAAGCCTGTCTATGAAGATGCCTGCCAGGATTTCCTGAAGGCGCATACCTTCGGTCGAAATCATTTTTGGCTTTCGGAGATTGAAGAAGCCGAACACGCCTGCTTTATGGCCGAAAACCGGAAAGGTGTCCGGCTTTTTTCCGGTCTTATCGAGGAATACATCAAAAAGCACCCCAAGGAATCCGAATACGGTTTCCTGACCTCCGCCATCTATTAATAAGTAATCGTACTCCCTGCGTATTCGTGCCTGTCTTTTAAGCAAATCTGCGCGCCGACTCTTTGTTGACCATCGAGATTGCTCGGTTTGTCTTGCCCCAAGGTAATTTCTTTGGTTTGTCCGGAAATTCCCATCTTTGCGTTTACCTACATTTTGCATGGCGCCCATCGGGACTTTACATCCATTCCCTAGACTTTCTCTCAAAAAAGGAGGTGGGGTATGTTTGAGAAAAAACTCATGATCTCGGGACTTCGAAAGCAAAGCAACCTTCTCAGTGAGCTGATCGAAGATTTGGAAGAGAAAAACGGCCTCGAATACGGCGATTGCAGCTTTTACGACGAGAGAACAAAACTGGTGGCCCGCAATCTGCGTAAACTCCGGAAAATCAAAAATGAGTATTTCAATTATGCCGGTTTCGGCGTTTCGACGCAATGAACCGTAGGCAGAACCCTATCAAAAAGGAGATGCGACCATGATCGAACACAGCGGTATCGCAGCAAACATTTTGAGACAACTGGACAGGGGACACTCAAACGGTTTTTCCCCGGAGGAGGGGCATTCCGTGAAACAGCCGGCCGGCGGGTTCTCATTGGAAAACGTGGCGGGGTTGTCGTCAAACCTTGCGTGGACGGCATGGCTGATCCGCTCAGGCCTTGCCCCGGATGCCCATTGCGGGGTCAGCCGGATCGGCATTTACACGGATTTTACGTAAATGTCATTCCAGGCTGACACCAAGCGATTATGCTTCAGATGGAAAAGAAGGAGGCGTGCCATGAATAAAAAAAGCAAAAAAATGCATGGACTTCGGAAACAGTGGAAATTGATCATGGATTTTCTTGACCAACTGTCGGAGCAAAAACATTGATGCTCCAAGCTGTTCGATTTGCCAGCTTAGCGACTGCAAAAAAAAGCGGACGCGAAGTCATTTT
>JAQTOZ010000108.1 GCA_028713205.1 Candidatus Omnitrophota bacterium | reverse complement strand
TGTTCCTCTTCAGTGGGTAAATCACTGCGGTTCAAATAGAAATATTCGGTCCGGTAAAGCCCGATCCCTTCGGCGCCATGTGACAACACCGATGGAATTTCATCGTGAAATTCGATATTGGCCACCTAAGATATCCGTCGCCCGTCCAGCGTTTCCGCAGGCAAGGTCTTTAATTTGTCGAGCTCGCTGATCAGTTCGGTAAAACGCCGCTCCTGTTGGAGATACTCCTGAATCACGGATTCATCGGGGTGCACAATCACCACCCCATGGGTCCCATCCACGGCCACGGCATCCCCGTTTTTGATTTCAGTCGTGACATGCTCCAAACCGACCACAGCCGGGATTTCCAGGGAACGTCCCAAAATGGCGGTGTGCGATGTCGGCCCGCCGATTTCGGTTACAAAAGCCAGGACACGTTCTTTGTCCATGGTTGCGGTATCCGAAGGCGAAAGATCGTGGGCGATCAGGATGACATCTTCATCCAGCTTGTCCAAGCGCCGGTTCTCCTGCCCCGAGAGGTTCTGAATCAAACGCCGCCCGACATCTTTGATGTCCGAAACGCGTTCGCGCAAATATTCATCATCCATCTGTGAAAAGGCCTGGAAATAGCGCTGGATCACAATCGAAAACGCGGAGTCGGCACTCGCATTTTCCTGTTTGATCTGAGCGATCACATCCTCAATCATGGTGCGGTCTTCGAGGATCAGCAGGTGGGCATTGAAAATATCGGAATGCTCCCGCCCCATTTGCGCCGTCAGTTTTTTCCGGATGCTTAAAATTTCCGCGCGTGTGCGCGTAATCGCGTCTTCAAAACGCGCGATCTCCTGGGAGAGCGCCGTTTGCGGCACTTTATGCAAGGGGATATAAAAAGAATCCTCGCTCCGGATCACCAGCGCCTTGCCGATGACAAATCCCGGGGATACGGGAATACCTTTTAACTTTTTCATTTCGTCCATCGATTTTCGATCCTTTGTTCGATCCCTATTCTCCGAAATCACCGGATATGAGTTTGGTGATTTCGTTCATCGCCTTGACCGCATCGGCACCTTCAGTCCGGACCATGATCGAGGTGCCAACGCCCGCCGCCAACGTCATAATCCCCATAATGGATTTGCCATTGACCTTGAGACGGCCTTTGCGCACTTCCACGTCGCATTGAAAACGATTGGCCGTTTGAACAAAAAGCGCCGCCGGACGCGCATGCAACCCCAGTTTGTTTTGGATCACAAACTTCTTCTCACAGAAAAGTTTGGGGTCTTTTTCTTTCACAACTTTGTCTATTTTTTCTTTTTCTTTTTTCGAGTCCGTCATACCATTAAACCCTGGCCATTTTGGCCACTTTAAAATAATGATCAAAAATCAAATGAGCCAACCGTTCCGAATCATGCCGCACCTGACCGTCGACTTTAATCAAGGTCCCCTCGATGATTTCATAACCTTTTGACCGGATGACATCCAGATCCAGTTCTACCGGTTGAGCGGTTTTTTCACGGTACTTTTCGATCATCTCGGGCGGAATCGGATCGACATTCACGAAACAAGCCTGCACAATCCTCGGATCGGTATGTTCGATCAGCACCCGGAGATGGTCCCAGGTGCTGAAATGATCCGTTTCACCGGGTTGCGTCATCACATTCGCGATATACACTTTATAAGCATCCGACTTCAGGACCGCATTGTAAATATCATGGATGAGGAGGTTCGGCAGCACACTCGTATAAAGACTGCCCGGACCCAGAATAATCAAATCCGCATTTTCAATCGCATCCAAGGCTTCCGGTGTCGGGCTGCAATCTTCCGGTTTCAAACGAATATTCCGCAAAGGTTTCTGCGCATCGGTGATATTGGTTTCTCCTTCGAGGTAAGTGCCATCCATAAATTCACCCACCAGAGTTACTTTTTCCAACGTGGACGGGATCACCCGTCCGCGAATGGCCAAAACCTTGCTGGACTCCCGCACGGCTTTTTCAAAATCGCCGGTCACCTTGGACAACGCCGTGATAAAAAGGTTTCCGAAGCTGTGCCCTTTAAGGCCTTCTCCGACCTCAAAGCGATACTGAAAAAGATCGCGAATGAGCGGTCCGGCATCGGCCAAGGCAACGAGACAATTGCGAATATCTCCGGGAGGAAGCATATCCATTTCATCACGCAAACGTCCCGAACTGCCGCCGGTATCGGTCACCGTCACAATGGCCGTGATATTGCTCGTAAACAGTTTGATCCCTGAAAGCAACGCGCTTAAACCGGTCCCTCCGCCGACGGCCACGACACGCGGCCCACGCGAAAGTGAATCGCTTTGCCGCCGCTGATACACGAGGTCCACAAGCTGATCGTCCCGGTTGGGCGGCATCAGCGCCCGGACAAAAATCCGCAGCATATTTTTGATCGCCATATAAACAAGAAAGATTCCAAAAATCAGCGTCGCCGTCGCAAAAGAAGCAAGCATCACACTTGTTTTTGAAAGCGCCTTGACCGCAAAAAGGCCTACGACAACGACAAGCGTCATCCCGAGCAGACAGAGAATGATCCATCGTTTGATCCCGATTCCGGGATAAAGCCACTTAAAAAATTGCATTTTCTTTTCAGGAGTTGTTGTCATAATCCCCGCCCGCACAGAGCAAGCCCATGATCGCTTCTGCCCCTGATCTTGACCGGAACCGGAGCAGCTGCAAGCTTAATGTTTTTTATCTTCTTCTTTGCGGATCAACTCAAAAACTTCTGCCGGCGTTTTACAACGTTTGATCAATTCGCAGAAGTAGCTATCACGCAACAACCGGGAAATTTGGGCAAGCGCCTTCAAATGCGGTCCCGCGGTTTCTTTGGGTGCCACGAGCAGAAAGAAAATATAAACGGGCTCTCCGTCGAGCGCTTCAAAGTTCACACCCTTGCGGCTGATGCCGAGCACGGCAACGATCTCGCTGACACGATCGGTTTTTCCATGCGGGATCGCAATCCCCTGCCCGATCCCTGTCGAACCAAGGCTTTCGCGTTCGATAAGAGACTTCACGATATTCTTCTTATCGCCGATATCCTTGACCTCCGCCAGGATGTCCACAAGTTCTTTGAGCACGTCCTCTTTCTCAACCGACTCAAGACCGATCTTAATACCACGCTTGTCGAGAAATTCTGTAATTTTCATTTCACTGACTCCTCCTCACATCAAACAATTGCATGTTCCGAACGACCACTCCGTTAAAAACGTTAAAACCGGTTACGCCGGTTCAATAAGTCCGTATTTCCCGTCATCCCGCTTATAAATCACATTAACTTTTTGGGTCGAGGCATTCATAAAAACAAGAAACGGTTTGTCCAAAAGCCCCATTTGAAGACAAGCCTCATCCGGCGACATCGGTTTGGCGGCAAACTCTTTTGTGCGAACGATCGTGCCCTTTTCCGGTGCCAACGTCTCAGGGCCGCTTTCTTCCTGCCTGATTTTTTGAGCAACGCGAATTTTGGGTGCAACAGCATCTTCCCCGTGTTCCTTGTAATGGGATTTCACTTTTTCCCGGAATTTCTTGAGTTGTTTTTCGATCCGCACATAAGCCTGATCGATGGCGGTATAGATGTTTTCCTTGCTTCGCCCCTCCCCATAGGCCCTCAAATGCTTCGCGAGAAGCGTAATTTCGGCCCGAAAAATATACTTTTGTTTTTCGAGAACCACATGGGATTCCACCAGCTTTGGCGAATATCGATCCAATTTTGAAAGCTTTTCTTGGAGGTGGTCCTGCATGCCCTCGGTCACCGAAATATTTTTTCCCGTCACCCGTATTTCCATCATGAATTGTCTCCCTGTTTACTGAATCTGAAGCAAACTTTAAAAACTATTCCTTCCAAACTTTTTGTTCGCTTGCGCCTTCTTTCGTCAAAATCACTAGGCCAAGGTAAATCTCTCGCCCAGATAAAGCTCACGGGCTTTGGGGTCCGAGGCCAGAAATTTTGATGTTCCCGAAACCTCGATTTTGCCATCGCAAACCAAAAAAGAACGGTCCGTAATCGAAAGGGTTTCCCGGACGCTATGATCGGTCAGCAGGATACTCAATCCCTGCGCCTTCAATTTTTGCAGGATCTTCTGCACCTCAAAAACCGCGATCGGGTCCACACCGCTGAACGGTTCGTCGAGCAAAATCAATGCGGGATTCGTCACCAAGGCGCGCGTAATTTCAAGACGCCGTCTTTCTCCTCCGGAGAGCGTGTAGGCCTTGTTCTTGGCCAGATAGGAGATATCCAGATCTTCCAGCAACTTTTTCAGCCGCCGGTCTCTTTCGTCGTGAGAAATATCCAATGTCTCCAAAATGGCCATGATATTTTCTTCAACGGTCAATTTGCGAAAGATCGAAGGATCCTGCGAGAGATAACCGATCCCCAACCTGGCGCGTTGATACATCGGAAGTTCCGTGATGTCTTCCCCGCGAAAAATAATTTTTCCCTGATCGGGACGAATCACGCCGACCACCATATAAAAGGTTGTCGTTTTCCCGGCCCCGTTTGGCCCCAAAAGCCCAACAATCTCGCCGCGATTGATCTGAATCGAAACCCCGTTCACAACGGTCCGCCCCCGATAAGCCTTGGTCACATGCCGGGTTTCCAATAAATACGTATTAGAAGAGTTGGCCATCGAATTTCTCCTTGTTCTTGCCTTGACCTTGATATAAGGCTTCCGTATCCCCGCCCAGAATGATACGGCCCTCTTCGGCTAAGTAAACGACATTGTCACTGTAGGTTTTATTGCCGTCCGGATTTTCGATCACGACATTGCCGCGGCAAATGATCTTCGACACGCGACGGCTCTCTTTATTATAATAAACATCCATGGCGTCGGCGTTTAATTTTCCGCGCTCATCTTCCGCCACGACATTGTCTTTAAAATACGCGATATTTTTATCATAATCAATATTCAAAGGACCGTCGCAAGTAATCACGGTCGGCGTCTGCATTTGTTTTTCGGTGTCCTGCACCACCACGGTAACGTTTTTATTGAAGCGCACTTGTTTTAAACGCGAATCCCCTTGCGCGCCTTTCCCTTCAATATTGATATTGTCCTTTTTGACTTCGGCCTGTTCTTGCGTCTCGAGCAATTTGGTCTCCGGGTGAATGTCCAGCTTCTCCGTCAGCAAACGAGCACCGTCTTCCGTGGTTGCCACAACGTTTTTTTTCAAATGCACCTTGTTTTCCACCTTATCATAAGAACCTTCATCGGCCGTGATCGTCACCGGCGTTTCCGACGCATAGGCCTTGGCCACCACATTCATAAGTTCCACCGTACGAGACAAAATGTTGGCCGAATCACCCTCGATTTCAATTTCTTTTTCACCGTCCGAGGTATACTTCGTAAATGAAAAGAAATAGACCTTGTGTTTTGCTTCTCCCGACTCCCCCTCCCGCTGTCCGGCCCCGCGATGCCGCCGCTCCAAAAGGACCTGCACCTGCACAAAAAAGGTATAGAGCAAAATGAAAAGCAAGCTGACGAAAATAATTCGTTTGATCATATCAATGCCTTCTCCGCCTCTCCCTAACCAGAAATCAACGAGCCGTGTTTTTCAGAGTCAAGCACGCTCTCGCTTTTTTGTTCCGGCTGTGTTTTCCACCGGTCATGCATCCACGCCCACTGCTCGGGGTATTGCCGGATAACTCTTTCAAAGCAGGCCATCCATTTCTCCGTACAAATCTGAACGGTCTCGTCACGCGTCGTTTCCACAACCGGCCGGATGACCTCTCCGATCACAAGTTGATACCGCCCGCCCGGTTTCCGAATCAAGAAATTCACCAGAATAGGAGCCCCGCTCGCCAAGGCTAACCTGATCGGTGCCACCGGAGTATAAGCCGGGCGGCCAAAAAAGTTAACAAAAACTCCTTTGAGGCTATCGATGTCCTGATCCGGCAATAGGCCGATGATCTCATTGCGCGACAAAAGATCCAGAATTTCGCGTGAGGCACGATCGCGATAAATCGTCCTTACATTCATCCCCGATCGCAATCCCACAATCCAGCGATTGTAGCGTTCGTAATAAATACGGCGGGCCAGAACGGCACCGTGATATCCTTTCACGCCGAAAACACCGGCTAAAAGTTCGAAGTTCCCGATATGAGCCGTTATCGAAATCAAACCTTTGCCCTCGGAAAGGAGCTCATTATAAACTCGAACAGCCTCCGTGGCTTCAACAAGTTCTTCGATCCTCTTGGCATCAAGCTTGGGGAATTGAAGCACTTCGGCCGCGGTGAAGCCTATATGCTTGAACATGGATTTGGCAAGCTCCCTGATTTCATGCTCGGTTTTCTCACGGGAGAAAGCCTTTCTCAAATTATCCAAGGCCTTCTCACGTTGCCGCGCCACGATATGATACGCGAACTCCCCAAGCCCACCGGCCAATTTCATGAGAACCGGTCGCGGCAATAGATAAAGCAAGCCCGCGACAAAACGGAAGAAGAAATAGAGAATAATTCTGTAAGGCTTGCGTTTTGCCATTAGACAAATCCTGCTTTCAAAAGGTCCTGGACGTCCAAAAGCCCGACCGCACGGTTCTGGTCATCGACCACGGGCAATTCGTCAATTTTTTTGGTTTTCAATAGGTGCACGGCTTCTGCGGCCATTTTGGTTTGGCGAATCGTCATCGGTTTTTGCGTCGCGAACTTTTTGACCGGTTGATCCAAAATCGAGCCGCTGTCTTCCTTCATATGCCGACGCAAATCACCGTCGGTAAAAATTCCGCGGATTTTTCCACGACGATCAACCAACGTGCAGCTTCCCGCGCGCGCTCCCGTAATTTTCAAGAGCGCCTGCCGCACCGTTGCGTTGTCCGGAACCAAAGGGTTGTTCTTCCCCGAACGCATAATATCTTTGACCTTCAAAAGTTGCTTGCCCAAACTGCCGCCCGGATGAAGCATGGCAAAATCCTCGGTTTTGAAACCCTTTTCCTTGAGAAGGGACAAGGCCAACGCATCGCCCAGCGCCAGCGAGGCCGTCGTCGATGCCGAAGGTGCCAAATTCAAAGGACAGGCTTCCCGCGTGACCCCGAGATCCAGCACGATGTCGGCATGGCGGGCCAGCGTCGAACACACATTGCTTGTGAGCGCAATCATCGGAACACCCATTCTTTTAAGCGGGGACAAAAGCTGTACGATCTCTTCGGTCTCCCCGCTATTGGAAATGGCAATCAGGATATCGTCCGGGGTCACCATTCCGAGATCGCCGTGAATCGCCTCGGCCGGGTGCAGAAAAAAACTCGGGGAGCCGGTGGAAGCCAGCGTGGCGGAAATTTTTCTGGCAATAAATCCGGGCTTGCCCATGCCGGTCAAAATGATCCGCCCTTTACACCGCACCATCATCTCAACGGCTTCGACAAAATTTCCGCGAATATGCCGGGTTAAACGTTCGAGTGTCTGAATTTCGATTTTCAAAATCTCACGGCCTGTTTTCAAGATCCCCTTTTTCATGCCAGCACTTTCTCCTCGGCGGCGATGACCCGTTTCAGCTGCATCAACATCTCAAGCAAACCGCCCAGTTTGGAAAACTCCAGGACATTGGCTCCGTCCGAAAACGCTTTCGCGGGACTGTCATGAATCTCCATAAAAACGGCGTCCGCTCCCGCAACCACGCCGCAACGCGCCAGCATCGGAATGAATTCTGCGGTACCGCCCGAAGCCGTCCCTTTGCCGCCGGGAAGCTGTACGGAGTGTGTGGCGTCATAAATCACCGGGTATCCGAAACCACGCATGATCGAGATTGCGCGAAAATCATTGACTAAATATTGATAACCGAAAGAAACGCCCCGTTCCGTCAACAAAATCTTATGACACTTTACTTCCTCCAGCTTATCGACAATATTTTTAACATCCCAGGGCGCAAGAAACTGGCCTTTTTTGACATTGACGACACGACCGGTCTTGCCGGCAGCCAGGATCAAATCCGTCTGGCGGCATAAAAAAGCCGGGATCTGAATAATGTCTAACACTTCTCCGGCCGGTTTGACCTCATCCACCGAATGGACATCGCTTAAAACCGGTATTTTGAACTCTCTTTTGACTCGGGCCAACGTTTTCAAGCCTTTTTCAAGCCCCGGACCGCGAAACGATTTTGAAGACGAACGGTTGGCTTTATCATAACTCGCCTTGAAGACAAAAGGGATCTCCAAATCCTGTGTCACGCGCAAAATCATTTCCGCGAGACGGCAGGTATGTTCCTCGGTCTCAATCACGCAGGGGCCTCCGATAAGCACCAATTGCTTCGGGTCACCGATCACAACAGAACCGATGGAAACGGGCTGAATCGGCATAGGGTTAATGAACCTCCTCTGCAATCATTTCTTTTTCTTTGACCTCGGAACTTTTTTTGATCTCTTCTTTCGACATCCCGCTGCTCACGGGACTGGTTTTCTGATACTCCAGGGCGTGGTGAATAAACTCCCGAAAAATGGGATGCGGACGATCCGGTTTGGACTTAAACTCGGGATGGAATTGACAGGCTAAAAACCACGGATGATTTTCCAGCTCGATGATTTCGACCAGCTTTCCGTTCGGCGATAAACCCGTGAACCGGAACCCTTTCTTTTGAAAATCCTCCCGGTACTTGTTGTTAAACTCATAACGATGGCGATGCCTCTCCATAACCTCTTCGGTCTTATAGGCCTTCGCCGCCAGCGAGTCTTTCTTGAGCACGCACGGTTGCGCGCCCAATCGCATGGTGCCGCCCAAAGCCTCAATCTTCTCCTGCTCCTCGAGCAAACTGATCACCGGATAAAGCGTTTTCTTGTTAAATTCCGAGGAATGGGCGCCTTTCCAACCGAGGACATTCCTGGCAAATTCAATCGTCGCACATTGCATCCCCAGACAAATCCCCAAAAAAGGGATTTTGTTTTCACGGGCATATTGGATCGTTTCGATCTTTCCTTCAATCCCTCGCATGCCGAATCCACCCGGCACCAGAATACCGGAAACATCCTTCAGGAATTTTGCCACAGTCTGACGGCGCAGATTCTCGGAATTGATACGTTTGATGATCACCTCGGTGTCATTGGCAATCCCGCCGTGATGCAAAGACTCGTAAATGGACTTGTAGGCATCCTGAAGCTCGATGTACTTTCCGACCACCGCAATTTTGACCGTATGCTTCGGATGAAGCGTGATATCCACAACCATCTTTTTCCATTCGTGCAAACTCCCTGCCTTATATTCGATTTTAAGATACTGGCAAATCACGGCATCCAATCCCTGTTGTTTGAAGCAAATCGGAACTTCGTAAATCGATTTCACATCACGGGCCTCAATCACGGCCGCCGCGTCCACATTGCAAAAAAGGGCGATCTTTTCCTTCAACCCCTGGGTCAGTTTTTTCTCCGTTCGGCAAATCAAAATGTCCGGTTGAATACCGATCTCCCGCAAAGTACCGACACTATGCTGGGTCGGTTTCGTCTTCAGTTCACCGGCCGCACGGATATAAGGGACCAAGGTCAAATGCACAAAAAGACAATTTTCGCGGCCGACTTCATGGCGGAATTGTCGCGCCGCTTCGAGAAACGGCAAGGATTCGATGTCGCCTACAGTTCCGCCAATTTCGGTGATCACGACATCATATCGTTTGCCCTTCGACACTTCACGGATTCTGGCTTTGATCGCATTGGTGATATGCGGTACGACTTGCACGGTTGCGCCCAAAAATTCTCCGCGTCTTTCTTTCGAGAGGACCTCATGATAAATTTGGCCCGTCGTCACATTATTGACCTTGCCCACCACTGTATGCGTGAAACGCTCATAATGGCCGAGGTCCAAATCCGTTTCCGCGCCGTCTTCGGTCACGTAGACCTCACCGTGCTGATACGGGTTCATGGTTCCGGGATCAACGTTGATGTAGGGATCCAGTTTTTGAATCGTGATTTTGAGCCCTTTGGCCTCGAGAATTTTACCGATCGAGGCCGAGGCAATTCCCTTTCCCAAGGACGAAACAACGCCCCCTGTGACAAAAATATATTTTGGCATGTTAGCAAGCTCCAGATTTTTGAGATAGCAGGTTGATCTTCGCTTCGGCGATATCCAGATCTTCTTGGGTATCAACGCTCCAGGAATCATGGGCGGTTTCGATGACCCGAATCGAAAAACCTCGCTCCAAAATTCTGAGTTGCTCTAACTTTTCTTTATTTTCCAATACCCCCATTTCCCACGTCACGAATTTCAGCAGGAAATCCCTTTGATAGCCATAAATCCCGAGATGTTTCAAATAAGAAAACGGCTGTGATGTTTGATCCCGATAACAAGGAATCGGCGATCGAGAAAAATAAAGGGCATTGCCAGATCGGTCACAGACGACCTTGACCACATTCGGATTTTCATAATCCGCCCGGTCCTCGCGGCGCACCGCCAGTGTCGCGACCTCGATCGCGGGATCTTGTTCAAAAGTCTCCACC
>JAQTOZ010000290.1 GCA_028713205.1 Candidatus Omnitrophota bacterium | reverse complement strand
GACAGGATCCTGAAGAGATTGGAACGATCGATTCAACTTTAATCAGCCAGGAGAGCTATGATACGTTTTTTTAATACGTTGACGGGGCAAGAAGAGGAGTTTCAGCCGCTTCACGCCGGTGAAGTGCGTATCTACACCTGTGGTCCCACGGTTTATGATTATGCGCATATCGGGAATTTTCGCGCATTCGTTTTTGAAGATCTTCTTCGCCGGTTTTTAGAGTTTACGGGATATCAAGTCCGTCATGTCATGAATATTACGGATGTCGATGACAAAACGATCGCCGGTGCCATTCGAAACGGGAAAGCCTTGAATGATTATACCGAGTTTTATATCAAATCCTTCCAGGATGATTTGAATACGCTTCATATTTTGACGCCGACGAAGCAACCGCGTGCCACGCAGGAGATTTCCTGCGCTGGCGGAATGATTGAATTGATCCGCGAACTCATTCACAAGGGGATTGCGTATGAGAGCGAAGGCTCAGTTTATTATCGGGTTGCGGCATTTCCGGGATACGGGAAGCTATCAAAGAAAAAACTGGAGGAGAATATCCAGGGCGCTCGTGTGGATGTGGATGAGTACGATAAGGAAGAGGCCGCTGATTTTGTCCTTTGGAAGAAGGCCAAGGAGGGTGAACCGTCATGGGATTCGCCGTGGGGAAAGGGCCGTCCGGGATGGCATATCGAATGCTCGTCGATGAGCATGAAGTACCTCGGTGAAACTTTTGATATCCATGCGGGCGGCGAAGATCTGATTTTCCCGCATCATGAAAATGAGATTGCTCAATCTGAGGCGGCAACCGGTAAACCGTTTGTGCGTTATTGGTTGCATTGTAAGTTTCTGCTGGTGGACGGACACAAAATGTCCAAATCCAAAGGCAATTTCTACACACTGCGGGATTTATTGGCCAAAGGTTATGACCCGATGGCGTTGCGGTTCGCGCTCCTTGGAACGCATTACCGGACGCCGTTGAACTTTACGTTGGACGGACTCAAAGAGGCGAGTGAAGCGATCAGAAAGTTGGACGACTGTTATTTTCAGTGTTTGAGCTATGCCGGTACCATCGGGGTCAAACAAGATTTCGCCGCGAAAGCGGAAACGGTTCCATTAAAAATGTTTTTGGACCAAATTCTGGGGAAAATGTTGGCCCATCTGAGCGCGGATTTGAATATTTCAGCGGCTTTCGCAGAACTCTTCGATGCGGTTCGCGAAATTAATAAGGCCGTTGCGCAAGGTGCTGCCGATGAGATGAACATGAAAGCGGCTCTGGAGTTTATTCAGGGTATCGATCGATTGTTTGGATTGGATATTGCGCGTTCGGACGCAGTCCCTCAAGAAGTTTCCGATTTATTCCGTGAGCGCAAAGAGGTGCGGTACGATCCTCAATTCAAACGGGACAAAATGTTGCAGCAAAAGTCGGATGAGCTGAGGAAGAGGATCGAAAGCCTTGGCTGGTTGGTCAAAGACGCCAGGCCGGGAGAACCGTCGACCCTGAAAGAGAAACGCCGGGTGTGGGACAAGTAAGATATGAATAAAAAGCAAGGGTATTTCATCACTTTTGAAGGCACGGAGGGGAGCGGCAAAAGTACTCAAATTCAAGAAGCCGCCGCGTTTTTGCGCAGCTTAGGGCATCGTTTGCTGATTTTGAGAGAACCGGGTGGGACACGCATCAGCGAGGTGATTCGTGAAATTCTATTGAGCCGACGGTTCAATGAGCTGAGACCCGAGGCGGAACTTTTACTTTATCTTGCCGCACGAAGCCAGATTGTTCATGAGAAAATTTTGCCGGCCCTTCACCAAGGTTATGTTGTCATTTGTGACCGGTACGAAGATTCGACGTTGGCCTATCAAGGCTACGGTAGAGATTTTTCTTTGAAAATGATTGACCGGATCAGCCGATTTGTTCGAGGTCAAGTGGTTCCCGACCGGACTTTCCTTTTGGACATTGCTCCCGAAATCGGGCTCAAGCGAGGGGGACGATCGGACCGTATGGAAAAGCAATCCATGAAATTTCATCGCAAGGTCCGGCAAGGATTTTTAAAGTTGGCCCAAAAAAATCGGCGGCGCTTTGTGGTGATCGATAGCTCCCAGGCGCGGGACAAAGTTTCCGAGATCATTCGGGAAAGGCTTCAACGTGATTTGGGATAAAATCGAGACGCAGCCATTTGTGACAGGTATTTTGAAAACGCATGTTGAGACGGGACGTCTTGCGGCAACTTATATTTTGTCCGGCGATGTTCAGTCCGGCAAGGAAGAAATGGCCCAGGCGTTGGCTTGTGCATTGAATTGTGAGGAAAAAAAATCGTTTGAGTCGTGTGCTTGCGCGAGTTGTATGAAAATCCTGAACGGGAATCATCCGGATGTCCGTTGGCTGGGCAAGGCCGAAGAACGTGCGCGAAGCATCAAGATCGAAGAAGTCCGGGACATGCTAAACTGGGTGTATCTGAAGCCCTATGAGGGTGAGTGGAAGGTGTTTATCGTCACGGAAGCGGACCGATTGACATTGGAAGCGGCGAACGCATTGTTGAAAACTTTGGAAGAACCGCCGGCGCGGACGATTTTCTGTCTGCTTGTCGAGAACC
This sequence comes from Candidatus Omnitrophota bacterium, assembly GCA_028713205.1. Taxonomy (GTDB): domain Bacteria; phylum Omnitrophota; class Omnitrophia; order Omnitrophales; family Aquincolibacteriaceae; genus JAQTOZ01. The sequence goes on along the minus strand of JAQTOZ010000290.1, from coordinate 82 downwards.
GTTCCAATTTGCTTGAGACGATCCAGTCGCGTTCCTTCAAGCTGAAATTGAGAGCGAATTCGAATATAATCGAGCCGGATCT
>JAQTOZ010000002.1 GCA_028713205.1 Candidatus Omnitrophota bacterium | reverse complement strand
CTCTTCGCACCGCGGCGTTCTGTATCCCCTGCCCTAAGGTCATGAAAAAACGCCGTGAGCGGGGAGGATTTTGAATGTGCGCGAGAACCCAGAGATCGCTCCGTGACAAAATGTCCAGATAAATGTCAATCACCTCGGCATGCTTTGCGCGATAGAGATTCATGGTGTCCGTCAAAATCCCGTAGGCCAGCGCGGTTGCAATTCTGACGGGGATCTCGATCCGCAGCAAAAGCAAACATTGCGCAAGGATCGTGGATGTCGCACCGCATTCGGTATCCACGATGCTAAGCTCCGCCGCAGGCCTCTCCACGGATGGATGCTGATCGATCACGAGGGTCGCTTTCCGGTTTTTCGGGAAGGCGTTATTTTCAAAAACGGGTTGCGTATCCACCAAGGCTACGCGATTGTATTTTTTAAAATCCGCCGCCTTCAGCTTATGGACCGGCATTTTTAAAATGCCCACCATCGCCCGATTCTCAACCCTCCCGACGATCCCTCCATAAACGATCTTCGAAGCGACCCCATAAAAGTTCTCCGCAAGATATTGAAGCGCAAAGGCGCTCGCCAAGGCATCGGGGTCCGGATAATCGTGGGTGACGATCAGAAGCGGCGAGATACTTTCCTTTTTCGCTTCAAGGAATCTCAGGATCTTTCGTGCGTGTTTGGTAATATTTGTTTTTTCTTGGTAAAGAGGTATCACCTTTAAAACTCCCATGCAACCATAAAAGGCCGCCCTTGTTCAAGCTCGGAACCGCCTGCCGGGTTTGTGTCCCATCGCAACGGTTGCGATCACGTGGGCTCAAACAAATGAGCTTGCCAGGGGGCCAAATCCACATAAAGCCCGAAAGATTCAAGCTCGTTGCGGTCCTGCATAAAAATCTCCCCGGTCATCCGGTCACGGAAGAGAATGTAGTTCTCGTTTTCATCCCAAGCCATTTTGATCTTGACCCTTCCCTGGGATCTCGCATCGGAATAATTCACCACGATGATTTTCCAATCATGCGGATATCGCCAACACCAGGCCATGACGTTCTGATGACTTTGATTCCATTCCCACGCAGATGCCAGTTCCAACAGTTCCCAGGTCCCATCGTGCAACGCGGGTGAACCGGCGTACTTCATCAGGCGCGTATAAAAATCAAGGATGCCGGAATCAACGGGCTCCACGGCTTCACGGCGCAGGTGAATCGGCATTCGTATTCTTTTGCCCTGAAGTTGTCCGTCCTGAAAAAAGCGCAGTCCCGGGATCGTCGCCGCAACCACCGCGGCCGCTTTTGATTTCTCATAACCAAAGGTCGTGATGGCACGGTCTTCATCATGATTTTCGAGAAAACGCATGCTTTTCGCCTGAAAATCAAGGTCGGCCTTAAGATGCCCGCGAACGTCCGCGGCTTTGGCCAAAAGAAGCCGGTCATAAAGGCGTTTGTCGTAGGTAAAATCAAATCCGAGTTGTTGCAAATCCCATTCAAGATCCCAATAGACCTCCGCAATGAAAACAAAGTCCGGATTTTGGTTTTTCACTTCAGGGATCGCCTCGTCCCAAAATTCAGTTTTGGATTTACCGTTTCGGATAAAACGCCCCCAAACCTTTTCAAAAATACCGTTCAGCCCGAGCATCGCCATATCGCAACGTACTCCGTCCGCGATTTTCGCGATCTTAAGGAGTTCGTGAATCAGCATTTTGCGGGCCATCGAAGCATAAAAATTGATCTGGACAGTGTCGATCCAAGGAGGGAAGTAGGGATCACGTCCGTGCGCCAGAGAGACCCCGCGTTCCGTCATAAAATACCACTCCGGATGGGCTTTCACCTGTTTGGCCGTTCCGCGCACAAAGCAACCCGGCCGCGTCAAAGTCCATGGATGATCGAATGCCAGATGATTCGGCACAAAATCCACAATAAGCTTTAATCCGAATGAATGCAGTTTCGTCTTCAGTGCCGCAAGCGTATCGGTATCACCCAGAAAAGGATCCAGATGATATCCATAAATCGAATAAGGCGATCCCCCCACATCATTTTGGTTCCAATCCGGCAAAAGCAGATTATAAGCCTGAATCAAATTGGGTTCCGTCAACGCATGCGTTCGCGCTTTCGGACTGCGCTCCCAAATCCCCATGAGCCACACGAAATCGAAACCCGCGTCGGCAAACGCTTCCCATTCTTCATCGGGGATCGTCGCCAGGGTAAGAAGAGGTTGCCCATATTTCGCTTTCATCCTGGAAAGCAAAAAAGAGGCATTCACTTGCAGCAAATGCGGATATTTTCGAATCATGGTATCCCCGTCAGGTTCCCTCTATATAGTCTGTATTTTAAAACTCGTAAATAATAATATCGGCTTAAACCCGGAAAAACTTCTCATAGCAGATCGCGGCAAACGCCAAGGTATTATACCAGAACAAGTTATAGGGAACCGGACGAAAACCATATGCCTGCCGTTAGGGGCCTGAGGACCCTGCGCCCCGCCGGTTCGGGATCTATCGGACGGCAACGGATTCCCAAGCCACCGTTCCTAAATCACCTTGCGATCGGTGATCTCTTAAGAAAAAACGGCTGTCTTTAGTTGGATTCACATCCCAAACTAAAAACAGCCGTTTATAAAATAGCTTTTCCAGCGAAACAACCGGGATATCCGGTCGCAAGACAATCTCGCCGAATTCAGGGAAATCGGAATTCGATTTATCCGATTTTGGCCGTCAAAAGCGAAATTTTGGTGGTCCGACCCGATTTTGTAAAACTAAGTTTATCTTCTCTGGCCAACCAACCTAAGGCTTGATTAAAAAGAGCTTCATCCGAAGTCCCCGTTTCGGTCTGCAATTTCACCATGGTCGTCGGACCGTTTTTCTCAAGCGTTTTATAAATTTTCCCTGCCATTTCGCCGATTGCGTAGTATTGTTCAAGCATTTCGATCTTTCTCCTTCCTATCTGGGTGTTGTGAAACCCGCTTCCGGGGTATCCGGTTTATTCCTGGAACAACCGGTAATCCATATGCGGGAAAATATTGCTCTTACTCTCAAGGTAATTCAACCAGCCCTCATCAAGCCGGTTATTCATCATATCTTCATATAACCTAAGGAAATTCAGCAAATGTTCTTTGGTCCTTCGCACGGCATAGGGCACCATGGTTCCGGTATGCATGATGAAGGCCCAATCGCTGGATTGGGCCAGGAATAATTCACGGGCGGCTTGGTTCAACGCGCGTTGCACCACGCCGTTTTGCCCCTGAAAACGGTTCGCCAATTCTGTCATCCTTAAGGTCGCCTTATGCAAATGAAAATAGATCCAGTCATTAGCCCCCGAAAGCCAGGTTTCGGCATATCCTTTCCAACCCCAACTCGACATCGAAGGGGTTGAGACCTGATTCACGGGATATATCCTAAGATAATCCGAAGGGGTCACCAACCGGACCGTTTTTTGATCAAAGGCCATCTTACGAATGAGGAAATTCAGAAATTCGGGACCTTCATACCACCAGTGCCCGAAAAGCTCGGCATCGTACGGGGCAACGATCATCGGTTTTCTCCCCATAAAATCATGCAAAAACTCGCACTGCTTTTCACGGTTGAACATAAAGTTCCCTGCATGATACGCCGCTTTCTCAAGCGCCCAGGCCCGCACATAGGGCTGCTTGTCATCCGTATCACCCGTGATGCGGTAATATTTGATACCGGTGTTGATACGCAATCCGTCAGGGGAAATATAGGGGCGAATGTATTCGTAATCGAGGTCGAAACCGATGTCACGATAAAACTCGCGGTAATCATAATCACCGGGATACCCTTCCACGGCAGACCAAACCTGCTTGGAGGATTCCATATCGCGCCCGAAAGCCGCCACTCCGGACGGACAATAGATGGGCGCGTAAACGCCGAATTTCGGACGCGGCGATGCGTGGAGAATCCCGTGTGTGTCCGTTAGGAAATAGCGGATACCGACATCTTTCAAAAACCGGTCGACACCGGGGAAATAACCGCATTCGGGAAGCCAAATACCGAGGGGTTTTCTCCCAAAAACACCCTCGTATTGTTTAACCGCGGTGACAATTTGTCCCCGCACAGCGGCCTCGGTACGATTGATCAGCGGCAAAAAACCGTGCGTCGCGGAACATGTGATAATTTCGAGATGTCCCAAATCCTGAAACTTTTTGAACGCCCAGGTAAGATCCCGGAAATACCGGTTTACGAAAGTCTCCCGTGCCTGCGTCAATTGCCAGTAATAGTGCAGCGCAACTTCATGGAAGGCCGGCTGAAAACGGGTGCGATCAATTTCTTTGTTGGCCAATTCGATCAGTTTGTCCAGATGCTTGATGTAGCGTTCCTGCAAAAGAGGATCTTTCAACATCGAAATCAAGGGAGGCGTCAGCGACATCGTGATGCGGTAGGGCACATGATCTTTCAGCAGGCCCTCGAACATATGGATCAACGGAATGTAGGTTTCCGTGATCGCTTCGTAAAGCCAGTTTTCTTCCAGAAAATATTCATGCTCCGGATGCCGGACAAACGGCAAGTGGGCATGCAAAACAAGAGACAACAACCCTTTTTCCATTTTGTGTTACCTCGAGACCTGCTTCGGAATTATTTCTTGTCTTTCGATTTAAAAATGGGAGCTGGTCTTTCTGTATGCCGCTGAACAATCGGAATAATCACTCGCTCTTCGATTCCATCCGCTGATTCAGCGTGCGCATCGATGACATATTTGCCATCGGGAAGGGCAAATCGTAGCGTAAATGTTCCATCCGGCCGCAATTTAACTTCCTTACCCTGCACCGTCACTTTGGCATCCGGTTCCGTGGCTCCGTACACAATCAGTTCGCAATCAAGGATAAACCAAAAGCCTCTTTTCTTATGGATCTTGACCGGACTGGCCAAGCTTGAAATCACACCGCCGGACCCTGAGGAAATCGCCCCCCGGAGCCGCTCTTCCATGAGCTGCTTCAATTCCATGGAGCTTTTTCCGACTTCAAATCCGCCGGAGAGGGCATACATCTTGTCAAAATCGATGCCCATCCATTGTTCATCGATGACTTCGGACATCCCGGCCCGCGGCGTGGTGATCTCATTGGATCGGGCAAGTGCGACAAAACGGCCGTCGCGATGGAGCAAACCTATCTCAACAAAATAGCTGTGGTTGGGTTGAGCATTGACATACCAATTGTGCGCGTTCCCCTGAAGCACAATGTCGAAAAACGGAGCGTTTCTTCTTTGCTCGGTGACATCGTAAACACGCACGACCGAACAAACCCCATCCCAACTTCCGCCGAGTTCCTTCAACTTTTTTTCCTGATGATCTTTCTGAATTTCCCAATAGGAAAAAAGCCAGTAGGGGTCCCTCACCATCAAGTAAATTTGATTGTCGCCGTAATTCCACGGCAATTCACTCAGCGGCTCGCGCTTGGGCATTTCCATTTGTGTGGTAGCGACACGCGGCGCAGAAGCTTCCTCTGCTTTTTTTTCTGGTTTCTTCGCAGGGGGCGAAGGCGGCATGCTTTTGGGTTGGCGAGTGGCTGCTTTAAAAGCCAAACTTCTTTTATTGACTGTTTCTTTCTTTTCCGGAACTTCTTTGCCTTCTTTTTTATTTTTTGCGCTATTTCCGTTACCGGCCTTCTTTTTCCCTCGAAACCAAGGCATCGCTGATCTCCTTATTGACTAAAAAACACCACACATCGAAAATGATGTTGCTTTTTGACTACAAGAGAATGAAATTACTAAAGAATTAAGGCCGGAACAGAAGTATAATATATTACAAAAGCAGCAATTGCGATAGGTTTTTTTACGGGAAAATGCTTTATTTGATTTGACGATCTAACGAGATCCCCCCTTTCGATCAGAATTACGAATCCGCACCCCATTGTATTGAGCAAGCCAAAGACAATAAATCAATCTATTGGGGGTAAACACTAAAAGCCCGCGAAAGCAAGACTTGCGACTAACCGGAATAAACTCAAACGGGCATAAATCGCACAATGTTTATTCATCGGTCTGTCCTTCAACGCCCCCGGCTTATCCCCGGCGCGCAAGCCAGATCTTATGGATCATTCCGAGTAAACAAAATCAGAGTTGCCGTGAAAAGGCATAATGATAAAATGAAGGAAACCGGTCCCTCTCACCCAGGCAAGCAGACCGATCCACGGGCTTTTTACGCCGGATTCACGACAAAACGATGGCGAAACTCAAGTGCCCGCGGGGCACAACGCTTCCGTTTTCTTCTGCGACGACGCATGGTCCGACTTCGGACACTGTCCCGTCCAGCAGTAAAGGCATAATTGTTCTTTCGGCAGTCCGATAGCTTCGACCATATCGTCGACCGTTTGATAGCGAAGAGTCGTCACTTCCAAATCTTTGGCAATCCAATCAACCATCTTTTGATATTTTTTAGAGCGCGGATTCACGTACTCCGAAATATCTTCGATATCGCGTCCTTCAATATGGCGGATCGCTTTGCGCGCGGCAAGCTCGCTGATGCTGCGCGTGGACAAACAAAATTTGCATGGAAACATCAGAGGGGGGCAGGCAGGCCGGACATGGATTTCCTTCGCGCCGCAATCCCACATCTTATGAATCGTAAAATTCTTGAGCTGGGTTCCCCTCACGATGGAGTCCTCACAAATGACAATGCGGTTCCCTTGAATAATCTCTTTGATCGCAATCAATTTCATCCTGGCGACCAAATCACGCGTTTCCTGGGAAGGGGGTGTGTAACTTCGTCCATAACCCGGTGTATATTTGATGAGCGGCCGCCGAAAGGGCTTACCGCTTTCCATCGCATAACCAATGGCATGTGCGGTACCCGAATCCGGGACACCGGACACCACATCCACCTCGATATCTTTGTCCTGCTTGGCCAGAAAGCGTCCGCACCGTTCACGCACAATTTCGGCATTAATCCCTTCATAGCTGGAAGCCGGAAATCCCGTATAGATCCAAAGGAATGAGCAGATCTGGTTCGTCGGTCTTCCGGGAGCTTTCGACACCATACCGTTTTCACGAATAAGAACAATCTCGCCCGGTTCTAAATACTTGACCACCTTAAATCCGCCGTTGGGAAACGCGGATGTTTCGGACGCCACGGCGTAGGCATCTTCCCGTTTCGCGATCACAAGGGGCGTATAACCAAAACGGTCGCGGGCAGCATACACACCATCCCGGTTTAGAAGCAGCAATGAGCAGGACCCTTCGATCTTGCTGAACGTCTTCTCGATGCCGTCAATTAAATCATCTCCCTGATTGATCATCTTCGCCACAAGCTCTGTCAAATTGACCGCTCCTTTGTGGCTGACTTCGGTAAAGGAAACTCCTTTTTTCAATAGATCCTGGACCAACGCATCGGCATTATCGATAAGGCCATAGGTCACAACACAAAATTCGCCGAATTTGGATCTGACGTAAATCGGCTGCTCATCAAAAGAGCTGATAACCCCGATCCCCTTATTCCCTTTGATGTACTGATACTCTTCATAAAATTTTGATTTGAATTGGCTTTGACTGATATTATGGATCTGCCTGGTGAATTCCTCTCCCAGGACCGCGATCCCGCCGAATTCAGTGCCCATATGCGAGTGGTAGTCTGTCCCATAGAAAAGGTCATTGATGCAATCACTTTTGGAAACAATCCCGAATACGCCGCTCATAAATTGATAACCTCCGTGTGAGAATTTTATTCTGCATGGGGAGATGGCGAATGTAAGGAAAGACGAGCCCATGCCTCCCTTGGACCAAAACGTGCGGTATTTTAACCTTCCCCCAATCACTTGGCAATCAAAGAATAGGGGCAGCAACAGAATATATGGAAGTCGTGACGCCCGTTGGCGATTGAGCTAAGCGCGGGGGCACTCAAGAAAACAAGACCGTAACTTGAGCAGCGGGAGGTCGGACGTTCAGTGGGGTTCCGGTGTAGCACAAGGTGTTTCGCGGGACATCTTGATCATGGATCTCGAGACAAAAAAATAGCCACCGGTGAAATACCGGTGGCTATTTTTGTAATACCTGACTGCTTAAAAACTATCCCAAATCAACTCCATTGTCAGGGAGCGGAAGATCAACGGGAATCATGAAAGTCACGAGCTGAACAGCACCGCCGACTTCATTCATGACCGTATCCGTAATGCCTTTGCCAAGGCCTCCCCACAAATTCTTATTGTCGGTCAACGCCTTGTTGGGTTCATAAGCAAGATCCACCCAGCCCAACAGAACGTTCTTCAAGCCGAATTCTAGTTTGCCTGCCACTCTGTCACCGTAAGTCTCCTTTTCCGTCCAAGGACTTGCGGCAAAAGCAAGCGTCGGTGTAATCGCTACAAATAGCAAAATCGCTAGCGCTAGAAATTTCCTCATTGTTTTCCTCCCTATTGTTGAGTTGAAAAACCGAAATCTGCAGTTTCTATCAAGTTCCTCAACACTAAAACATCCATATACCTATCGGCAACACTTTCTGGAACTATATATCCTTTTTTGTCGCCAACCAATTTACCTAGCGAACCGTATTTTACCCACGGAAAATATAATTTGCACTATAAATTTTAGGCAAAACCTAGAACGGATAATCTGGGCATAACAAAACTATGCACCACACTTTAGCCCGATATTTGAATGACAGGTTGCCACAAGTCACCCGAATCTCGATTCCTGCAATCAGGCTATTGCCACGCAGTTCCTCTATTGAACCGCTAGCTTTTTCTTCAAACTCCCGCTGATCGAGCAAAAAGCCTGCAGGGTCAAAACATCACCCTTCTTTGCATCCGGAATTTGGATGCTGGCAATTTGGGTCTGATGATTGTCTTGTTTTGTAAACTCTTGTTTCGCAATAACCTGGTTATTCTTTTTGACTTCCACCTTTTCGATGTAGTGAACCTCGGGATTACTGACCGGATGCGAGATCACAGCTGTTAAGGTTTCCGTTGCCGGGGCGAACGTCAAGTCAATCTTCACAGGCGGGTGGGCATAGACCGCAATAGCCGTGAATAGGTAAACGATGTTCAAAGTAAGGAAAATTAAAAATTTTCTCATGATTTGACTCCTTTCAAAGCCGGCAATTTGTTCAAAAGCGGCACGGTCAGATTAAAAATCAGCAAAGCACCCAACTCGGCATCGAATTGAACGCCCGCTTCAGTCAGGATAAAAATCAGCGCCGCAACACCGGCCCCGAAAATCATCTTTCCCAAAGGCTTTACCGGTGTTGTTTTGGGCTCGATCAGCATGATAAAAATAAAAAAATAGCTCAGATACCCGAAAATGTCCCAAAGCGGGACCTTTTGACTCAAGGCACGCGCTGCAAAAAGAGCAAGCGCCACCACCCCATAACTTGCCAGCAATTCCAATTTTCTGAATTTATACACAAAATAAAACCCAAACGGTGCCAGGATATACCAAAGATAGGTCCCCCTCCATTGGGTCGTGGCCCCCAAAAAGGCAATCACCAAAAACGTGCCTAAAGCGGCGGGATTAAAAAGGTGTTTTTTATTCACGCGAATCAAAAACTTGGAAACGATGGCCAGAAAAGCCGCAACCGGAAAAATCCACCAGGGTTGATCGGCTGAAAGCACATATCCAAGAATACATCCGGTAATCCAGGCACTGCTGGAAATGTCCCATTTCTTTTCCCGCCAATAGCTGAAAACCGCTTCAAAAAGCAGGCACGAAGCGATCGCTAGCAGCATCACCAGAAGGAAAACCGGTTCCTCGTCCTTCCATGCCAAATAAACGGCAAACAAAACCAAGAAAGCGGCAAATTGAATCTTGACCGACCGAAGTTTTTGAAGAATTCTTTTCATCATCGCATCCTCTCTCGGAGAAGCCCTCTGTTGGAATCCTATGTTGAATTTCAGCAAAGCCCCTGTTTTTCAATCACCCAAACGGATTAGCCGGTTGTTTTTTGAGCCTCCGGCTGTTCCTGTACCTTCAATTCTCCCTTTAACAACCGCCGTACAAAAAGAGCATAGGCCGCATCGGGACTCTTTAACGCTTCATTGTAAGGAATTCGGGACACGCCATAAGGCCTTGATAAGATTAACCGCTTAATATATTTTTTTTCCTGACGGGTCACGGGGACCGGTCTCCTGGGATTGGCCAGTGACAGCTTTCCCTTTTTCCAAAAATAGATATACGGCCCCATGCGAAAGGTATCCGTGAATTCGACGGAATTCGCGTTTTTTTTCAAAATCATCTGATACCCCTGGTGCACGATTATGGTTTGGAGGCGGAAGGCTGTTATAAACGAATCGATACCCGTTTTGGGCAACAAATCATCGGGATAGGGACGTTCCCATTGATAATCATCGAAAATCAAAATCCCGCCGTTTTTCAACAGCGGCCAGCTCAAAACGGCATCGGCAAGGACATCCCCTGCCATATGACTGCCATCGACATAGATAATATCGAAGGAATCCAGCGGAAGCTTTCGAAGCTCTATTTGCGAATATCCCTTGATCACAGTGACTTTATCTTTAACCCCGGACTTTTCCAGATTGGAGAGAAACCGGGCGTGAGATTCCGGCGGAAAAATATCAAGGGCCGTCATCCTGGATGACGGGTCGGTCAAAATATTTTCCAGCATCCAGATCGCCGACCGCCCTTCCCAAACACCGATTTCCAAATAGTTCACACCGGGCGCCCCCTTGTAAGGGGCAAGCACTTTCTCCCAAACCGGGACATTCGAGGATACCCAATCCGCTGTGAATTTGTAATTTTTAGATTGGTTTGAAGCATCGTGGACAGGGGCAGGGTTTTGTGGCACATCGGCCGCACTTACGCACCAATGGCCCATCGCTAGCGCCACAATCAGATAACAAGCGGGGAAATATTGACGCATGACCGGTGTTTCAGGGTTTTCTATCAAAAAAAGGGTTTTTAGCCGTCGCACTCAAAGGAACGCCATAAGCAATTTTCACTTCCGGGCCCAGCAGGCCCAGGGCCAGGACGGCTTGCCCGACACTGTACATCAGCCGATTGTCCACACGGCAATCCATCGCAACACTCACCGCTGAACCGATCGCAATCCCCAGATCGCCGGGGTTAAAGACGCAGGGAATATCGGGGTGCCCGTTCTTTTCATCGCAATTCGCGAAACCGCACATGCCGCACTTTCTGAGTCCCATGGATTTAATTCGCGTGCCGAACAAAACCATGACCGCGGCGGACAAAATATTTTCCGCGTCACGTTTGAAACCGGGCATATCATATTGCTTGCCCATTTCCGCTAATTTCTGAGAAATCCGTTTGATTTCATCTCCCTCGACCAGCGCTAAGACCATGTTGTCTTCCCCGCGGCCTTTGGGAGCCGTACGTGCCGCCATTAACATTTTGCGGGCCACATCCCTGACGGTTTCGGAATTAATCGTTTCTTCACGAATCAAATGATCGCCTCCTCTATTTTTAATAACCTGCCGGCTCGTTTTGAGTCGCTCCGATATTTTCCCTTCCGGAGAAAACGGGAAAAGCACAGTGAATAAATCTCAAGTCCGCACTAACCACTTCAGCAGATTGGCAACAAAACGCACGTAAAGATAACCGACTTGGACGGAAGCTGTCCGGTTGACCTTGAGTGTCATCAACGAACCGCCCCAATCCACAAGCCCGCCGCACCAATGCGGCGCCAAATCGGTGGTCAAAGCAGCGACTTTTCGATCGGGATCCCGATCGACGACCAGCAAGGGGTATTCGCTCTTGTCCAAAGTCACGGCATAGGACAACCTTTTTGATTTTTGACGCGCCCGTATTTTTTGCGCACTCAAAACGGTAAGCCCTGTTTTTTTCGGCCGTACCTGATTCAAACCCATAATCGCCGGCGGCGCTTCGAAACGGACGTCCCGTAGGGCGGCATGTTTCATTTTGGGGATCATCAGTCCGCCGCTTGGGAAATTGACCCGATCATCACGGCCGAGACAGTGAACCGGCAGAATGGATTCGATACCCGAACCGTGCCAATATCCGAAGGGCCCGGAAAAAGAGCCCCACCCGCCCACCATGAGAAGGCCTGTTCCCTTTTCGACCTGCCGGAGGATCGCCCTTTCCGCTGGAAGGGGAAGATTCCTTCTTGAAAAATCACTCAGCACAATCGCATCAAATCGTTTGCTGAACACATTCGGTTTCAGTGTCCGGAAAGGCGGGACATGCAAAAAATCGGCTTTCAGGAAATTTAAAATACTTAAAAGATAATTGGCGGAACCGCCAACGTCGCTATCCCCAGCATACAGAATTTTCATATCGGACCTTTCCGCGTTTTTATCACCGATCTCCGGCCTCCGGAAAAACTCCCCGGAGTCCGCGGCTGACTCATCGGCAAATTTTGACGCGCACTTCAACTCCATTTAAGGACCGCGCATTATGCGAGGTCAAAAAGCAACAGCTCCGAATCCTCCCGACCGCTTTGAATATCGAGCCGGTTTTCCGCATAAATCGCCGCACCGTCACCGGCCTCAAGAAAGAGCTTGTTAAAACCGACGCCGCCGCGCACGACCTGAATCCAAACGCAGCGTTTGGGACAAATCCGGTACATCAAATGTTCGCGGGCTTTGAGCCGCGCATACCATAGAGAAACATTTTGGTGAATGACCAGCGCATTCTCGTATTTGGAGCCGCCGGGTGCCGCACACAATTCCCACCGTCCGTGCTTGATTTTTGACAGGGATGCGTGTTGGGCATAACTCGGTTCGAGTCCTTGTCGGTCGGGGATAATCCATATTTGCAGGAAATGGGCGGGCTCGGTTTTCGACTCATTGTACTCGCTATGCGTAATACCGCGCCCCGCGCTCATCCTCTGAAGCTCCCCCGCGCGAATCACCGTGCTAAACCCCGTGCTGTCCTGGTGCTTCAGCGCCCCTTCGATCACATAAGTAATAATTTCCATATCCTGATGGGAATGTTCTTCGAAGCCGGTCCCGCCTTGGATCCGGTCTTCATTCAGCACCCGCAGACTCCGGAATCCGACATAACTCGGATCATAATACTCATTGAAAGAAAAGGTATGCCGGGTATCCAGCCACCCGTAATTGTAATGCGCGCGTTCCGCAGATTTACGCACCGTTATCATTTTTTGATATCCCTTGCGTTGAAATGAAAAAGGTCGGCAAACTGAAAAAAGCATTCAGACCCGTCAATACCCCGTCAAAATCCGGTTCGGCCCATGAAATAGTTTGCTTGATTCTTAAACTCAAATGTAATATTCTTTACGCGTGTATTATGCCATTTTCTGTACGCTAGAGTGAACCCTATTATTGAGAATTTCAGATAACCGCTACGATAACGAACCTTAAGTTACATCGAAAAGGAGCTCGGTAATGAAAAAGAGATTTCTTATTTTGACTGCCGCACTATTGTTGGTTGCGATGCCGATTGCCTCTGCCGCGGACGTATGGCAGATGGCTGAATCTGACCGCTACGGCCAAAAAGTGGGCGGCATGCTTGGTCGCGGATTGCTTAATTGCGTAACCTGCTTTGTTGACATTCTGGTTCAAACGGTCGAAGGGACCAAGAAGGGTCCGCCTCTCCTTGGGACACTCACGGGCTTAGGCGGCGGTATCGGCTGCACCAGCCTTCGAGCCCTTTCCGGTGCATTGGATGTGGCAACATTCTGGGTTCCCGGATTCAACGGGTTTCCCGTGAATAAATCCTATGCCAACTGCCTCTTGTGCGAAGAACAGCCGCAGGAAATTGCTCCCGCTCCGGTGATGGTAGCACCGCAACCGAGCGTTGCCAATACGCAGCCTGTGGTCATGACACCGGAACCCGTCGTTGTGCAGAAACACGACGCCATGCGTTACGTGAAGAAATAATCTGACCCTTTAAACGGAATGGATTGAAGAAGACAGCCTCGAAGATAGCATTCGGTTTCGGCCGTGCGGGATGCAGGCCGTTGATTTTATCTTCGGGGCTGTCTTTTTTTATTTGATTTCACAGGCGGGAATTGCTCGGCAATGCTTCGGCCCACATCTTCCAACCATCGTTTGCGCTCAGCCGGGGTACTGGTCACAATCACGCCGTAGGTTTTTCTGAAAATATGGCATACCCCGCAAAAATGAAAAATACAGTATTTCCACAGCTGCTCGAGCGGATCCCCAAACACGTCCTTTTCCCTTTGGATGGGAGTATTGGAGGTATTAAAAATCATAGCGGTCTTTGCCCGCAGAAGCCCGACAGGGACACCTTCGCCATTGTCCCCTTCGTTGAATCGATAGGCGACCCCATCCCGTAAAACGCGGTCCACCCAGCCTTTTAAAACCGCCGGCGGCTGCCCCCACCAATTCGGATGAACAACAATAATGCCATCAGCCCGGCTAATTTCTTCACAATGGGTTTTGATCCCTAAAGCAAGTGGCCCCTTTCCGGACAATTCCCTCTTTGTAAAAACCGGATCAAAACCCTCCGCATAAAGGTCGTGATAGATGACGTGATAACCCAGGCGGCGCAACACCTGCCGCGCCGTCTTGGCAATCGCATGATTGAAACTATTTTTGTCGGGATGTGCGAGAAGGATTGAAATTTGCATGGGAAATAAGGTTGTGATCAAAATAGGCTTGGTATTCGGAATGTCCAAAAAAGATTTGAGGGGCTGCGCTTGTCGATCAAACGAAGCCCCTCAAACATATCAAACTGACGGTTTAAGCCTTTTTCCCAATATTGACACCGTTATTGGGAAGCGGAATATCCAATTGGGGAATCGGGAAAGTCACAAGATGCAGAACACCACCCACGGTATCCACCAATGCATTCGAGACACCTTTACCGAGACCGGTCAAGCTGTCTGTTTTCTCATTCAACGCCCTGTTCGGTTCGTTGATAATCTCTGTCCACCCGAGAAGGGTATTGACCAACCCGAACTGAAGTTTCGAACCAATTTGCTTACCGTACGTATCTTCCTCGGTCCAAGGACTCGCGGCAAACGATAACGCCGGAGCAAGAACGATTGCGAAGATAACCAATACCACAGTGAGTGCTCTCATGACTTCCTCCTTTTTGTTTCAGTTGTTCCTTCTGATTAAAACCGGCCATCCCTTAAGCCTTACCGGCCGAACCGAGCACCTGCTCGTTTTTATGCTTATACATGGTAATCAACGCATCTCGAGCCGGCCCCAAATATTTGCGCGGATCAAATTCCGCCGGTTTGTCTTTAAAAACTTTCCGGATCGAAGCCGTCATCCAAAGCCGGCCGTCGGAATCGATATTCACTTTGCACACCGCAGAGCTTGCGGCCCGGCGGATCTGTTCTTCCGGAATCCCGACAGAATCTTTAAGCGCACCGCCGCATTCATTGATCATCTTCACGGCCTCCACCGGGACCGACGAAGCCCCGTGAAGCACAATCGGAAATCCGGGGATCTTTTTCTCGATTTCCTTCAAAATATCAAAGCGAAGCTCCGGCGGGATATAAATGCCGTCCGCATTCTTCGTGCATTGAGAAGGTTTAAATTTGTTCGCGCCATGCGAGGTCCCGATTGAAATCGCCAGGGAATCCACGCCCGTCTTCTTGACGAAGTCCACGACCTCTTCGGGACGGGTATAGGTGGACATCTCGGCTTTCACATCATCTTCGATCCCGGCAAGGACGCCAAGTTCCCCTTCGACGGTGACATCATGCTGATGGGCGAAATCAACCACCTGTTTGGTCAATTCGACGTTTTTATCATAGGGATGATGAGAACCGTCAATCATCACCGATGAAAATCCGGATTCGATACAGGACTTGGCCAACTCGAAAGTGTCGCCATGGTCCAGGTGAAGCGCCATGGGGATCTCTTTGAGGCCTTTTTCTTTGGCGTGCTCTCTCATCATGGCAACGGCACCCTGCCCTAAATATTTGAGGAGGGTTTGATTCGCATATTTGCGTGCCCCACTCGATACTTGCATGATGACCGGTGACTGGGTTTCCACGCAGGCAATCACAATCGCCTGGATTTGCTCCATATTATTGAAGTTATATGCCGGAATGGCGTATCCCCCCGTCACGGCCTTTTTGAACATCTCACGCGTATTCACGAAACCAAGTTCTTTGTACGAAACCATTGCTGTTTCTCCTTATCTTAAGAAGCCCGTCACACCATGCCCCTTTAGAACGACCATTGCGCAACCAAGCTTAACAATTGAATTTATCGTATATCCCCTGGAAATATTGAGACCGGGTTCTATCCTACCTGGACGGCACCAAACCTCTTTCAAGCCCGTCATCCTCCAAGCAGGGGTATTATTATCCGTAAGTGGAAAAAAATTACAAGAATTTACTGAGGGGGCTCAGGGAGGAACCGGACGTCCCTCCCCGGCAAGATTCGGTGGGTTATTGCGATTTTTCGGCATTTTGTCATACCAGGCACAGTCGGCATCTCACCCGATACCAGCGACGGAAATCGATTAAGCATAGCCATTCCCGCAAGTATTCGGTGGGTATCGCGATAATGAATGTCCGACCTGTTTGCCGGCAAAGCGATCCGGGCATGACAGGATGATCCGGCAGGCGGGAGACAACGGAGAAATACTCATGCAGTCTTGCGTTCGGTTCCATTAACTGGAAGGGACAACGGCTCTCAAAACAGCTCGATAAACAAAAAAGGCAACCTATTGTTTGAGTTGTTCCCCGGTTTTCCGGGTTGCTTGAGTTTGTGATTGCTCACTCACTCATTAGCTTTTTTAACTCACCAACAGCCTGCCTTTTCGAAGCTTCTCTCTTTTTCTTCCTACTTTAACTTTACCCAATCCCCTCCCGAATTACAATAGCCCGGAGAACTATATTTTTTCGGAACGCTGAGTCATGGCCGCCATAAAAAAACCGTCCGTACCGTCTTTAGCCGGCAATAAATGGAAATGGCCGTCCGGACGGTCGGAAATTCTTTCCACCGCAAGCTCCGGATGCCGGCTTAAAACTTCTTGAATCACCCCTTCATTTTCAACGGGGTCGACCGAACAGGTCGCATAATAAATTTTTCCGCCCGCTCTGAGATAAGGCAATGATTTTTCAAGGATGGCGACTTGGTCCTTATGATTGAGTTCAAACTCCGCATCGCTTAACTTCCATTTGGCATCGGGATTCCGCCGGAGCGTCCCGGTCCCCGAACACGGGGCATCCACCAGGATTTTGTCAAAACCGTGCCGTGCGGCATTGATCTCGTCCATGCGATTGAGGTCCGCCGGGAAAATATTATAAGCGCCCGCACGTTGCGCGCGTTTTTTGAGTTCGCCGAGTTTCCAGGACCGAAGGTCGGTGGCAACAAGCCGGCCTTTATTCTGCATCAGGGCCGCCATCAAAAGCGTTTTACCGCCCCCTCCGGCGCAGACATCCCAAATCATTTCACCGGGCTTCGGATCGATCGTCACGCAAACGAGCTGGCTGCCTTCATCCTGAATTTCGAAAAAACCGTTCCGGAACTCGTCCGAGTCAAAAACATTGACGCGCTCGCGAAAGACAATCCCGAACGGCGAACGCATCGTCGGGGAAATATCAAATCCGGCCCCCTTAAATCTTTCGATCAACATTTCCCTCGTGATCTTCAGCGGATTGGAACGGACCACCAAGGGCGGACGCGTTTGTGAGGCCTCCAACATCCGGCGTGCTTCCTGCAGGCCGAAAGCGGCGATCCAGCGTTTGACCAGCCAGAGCGGGAATGAGAATTTGAGCGCCATTTCCTCTTCGGGGGAATCGAACCTGACCGTGTCCGGCAAATGATAGGCCTGAAGCATCGAATAGATCCCGGAATGAAACGGCGTTTTCCGGCAATAAGGAGTTATTTCACTTCGGAAATCGTTCTCCGAGATACAATTCTCGGCGGCCGCGGTCAAAATAACGATGGGCTCCCCGGCAGAAGTTTCCGAAAATTTCCCGGCCCACGCCGTCAGCAAACTTTTGTGGCGGAAGAGCGCGTAAATGACCGTGGAAATAAATTTTTTGTCGCGGGAACCGAACTGCTTGCGGAACCGGTAGAAATAATTGGCCAGCCAGCGGTCGACAGGCCCTTGTTCCTTTTGGATATCGGACCATACCCCCGCCGTGGCCTTGATTTGAGAACGAAGAATATGACGTCGGTCAGGCATGGACTTTAATATAACACCTGGGACGCCCGGAATGCGACTCCTATATTACTTCCGAATACTTTGACCGCTCCGGAGGGCAATCCGTTTGAGGACGTTTAAAAAATGCGTCATGTTTTCCAAACCCATCAGGTCCGACTTGGAATAGATCGTTCCCAACCCCTCTTTGTTCAGGTCATCCGCATTCGAAGAATCGATAAAGGGGGCCAGCACAATCACCGGGATTTGAGAACCGCGCCGTTTGAGCTCGCGATAAACTTCCAAACCGGTCGAAAGCGGCCGCACATCCCCTTCCAAATTCAGAGAGATATCCAGCAAGATCAAATCCGGCATCAACGTTTCCGCTTGATGGACCCCTTCGACGCCGTTCGGGGCGACAGACACCCGCCATTGGGTGCGCGGCTCATTTTCCAGAATGTCCTTGAACGTCTGGCAAAATTCTGGTTCATCATCAATCATCAGCAGGTTGATCTCGCTCAAAGGCCCGATGAGTTCATGTGCCTTCTTCTCAAAGGCATTAAGGTCGACCGGCTTATCGAAAAAACCGTCGGCCCCGCCCGAAAGAAGGGCTTCGCGCTTCGCCTGGTCACCGTAAGCCGTCCCGATGACGACTTTCGCCTGCGGATATTTGGCCTTGATCTTCGGCAGGAGTTCTTCACCGTCCGTATCGGGAAGCCGCAAATCGAGAAAAACCAGATCGGGCTGCGCTTCCTCGACCAATTTCAATCCCTGTTTGCCCGTCGTCGCCGTGTAGACGCGGCAGGCATATTCTTCCAAAACATCCCGCATGACTTGCAAGCTATCGAGTTCATCATCGATAATGACAATTCGCTTCATGATTGATTTTCCCCTCCCAGGTGATATTTGATCATTGCAACGACCTGATGAATATCCACGGGCTTTTCTAAGTAATCGGCAATAATCGCTCCAAATTGATTCCGGACCCGCGTTTTGGTGACATCAAAATCATTGAATCCCGTCATGATAAAAACTTTTGCCGCTTGGACCGGCTTTTCACGCAAGAGATCCGCAAGAATCGTTTCACCGTCCGTCCCCGGAATTTTAAGGTCCAGGATGATCGCATCCGGTCTTTCCGCCTGAATCACCCGCGGGGCATCGGTCCCATTGGACACGGTAAAAACCTGATAGCCCTCCTCCTCGAACGCGTCGCGGAAAAGAGTGAGCGTGTCCGGTTCATCGTCAGCGATCAAAATTTTGGCTTTGCTTTTAGGTTCTGGGTGCATCGGCCCTCAAAAATTTTAGATAAAAGGACGTCCCTTCATTCAGTTGACTGGCGCACCGGATATGACCGCCCAAATTTTCGACATATTGTTTGACATAACACAAACCAAGCCCAGTCCCCGTAAAACGCATCCCGCCGTCGGGTGCCACGTTGGTCGGTTTGGTCGTAAAAAAAGGAGTGAATATTTTGTCCATATTTTCGGAGGCAATCCCCTTTCCGGTGTCCGTCACTTCCGCCAGGACCTTGCCGTCCGCCTCGGAAAACCGGGCCGCGATGGTGATCCGGCCCGTTTGATCGATGGCATGATAGGCATTCACAATCAAATTCCAAAAGACCTGGACCACCGAGGCGTGATCCCCAAAAATATAAATCTCCTCCGGGACATTGTTTTCAATCACAATCCCATCGGTCTCGAACTGCCGGGCGTTGCCCAAACCGATGGCCTCTTCGACAAGGTCCCGCAAACGGATCGGGACCAGCTTGAATCCGTCCGAGGTCCGCACGGGCCTGGCAAAATTTCTGAGGCGCGTCATGATCCCGTTGATCCGGTCGGTATTGCGGATAATCATCTCCAAATATTCCCGGACCTTCGCTTGCGCTTCGGGGTCCTGCATCGCGGGACCTTTTCCCAGAATCGATTGGATCCGTTGCGCCGCCGGTTTGATGGCATTCAAAGGGTTTTTGATTTCATGATCGATCCCTTCGCTTAAACGCGCCAGGACATCCGTTTTGTTTTTCTCGGCCATCAACGCATAATAATCTTCCTTGAATTTAAAGGACTTTGCGTTGTTGATCGAGACCCCGAGATTTTTCACCACACGGTCGAGAAAGTCCATGTCCTTTTGCGTAAAATCACGATCGGATTTTTTCTTGCCCAATAAAAGGATACCGATCACGGCGCCCTTGAAAGGGATTTTGCAGCAGACTTCCGCTTTCCAAAACGCGAAAAAATCTCTGACCACCGCCGGCGCGTTCTCCGAAAATAGGCTTGTGAGAAGGACCCCCTCGGAATGTTCACTCAAAAACGCAACCAACGGATGATGACCGGGGAGAGCGCTCCCCTCCAAATCCGCGTCGTAGCCGATACCATGGGCCAGGCGAAATTCCTTTTTCCCCTCGTCAAAAATAAAAATGGCCGCATTCTCAAGCGCAAACTCCGATTCGAAATTGCCGACAATGTTTTTCACCTGCCGGGCGAGGTCCGTGATCTGGATCTGGTCCGCAATCTCATGGTCGATCGCCTCATAATCAACCTCCTGCTGAAACAGGACGTCCTCCGTCAAATGCACCAGCCATCGTCGCACCGGATCGTAAAGCAGAATGGCGATCAAAACGCTGATCGATCTGGAGACCAGCGAAGGGATCTGGAAATACCGCCCCAGAAGCCCTTGCGTCACCGCCGTCACGATCGCCACGACGCCCATCATCCCGACAAACAATCCCGCAAAGACAAGGGACTTTTTGATGAAAAACTCGATATCCAGGAGGCAATGGACTGCGACCGCACAGGCCAAAATCAAAATACTGACGGTGACCCCGACGTTGCCGATCGGGAAAAATTTGGCCCCGAACCACAGGAAATGGTTGGCCATGCCCCCGAGCAGACCGATGGCCGTCGCGACAAAAACAAACAATATTTTTTCCCGGTTCGGCGGGGGAACACATTTCCATCTCGCCGCCATCAGGACATAGGCCACGAGTATGTTCACAACGAAAAACACACGGAAAAAATAAAAGGCAATGCCCGGTACCGGCCAGAACGGGAAATCCAAAACAGGTTTGATGTCTTGAATAAACCAGGGGCTGTAAGACACGGCGGCAATCAGTCCCGCCACACCATAATTGACCCGGCGAAGCCAAGCCGGGAACGCGGTCAAATCAAGCAATCTGAGGATAAATTCAAAAAAGACGACCGGTATGATGATCGACGCGACCGTGGCAAAACGGATCCAGAACAAGGCACTCTCCCTCGCCGTACTCAATTGCCACAACACACAACCGAAGGCCCAAAGACTGACACTGAAAGCAAAAACGAAAAAACAACGGTGAATGGGGTCTTTGCGGTTTCTTGCGAATACCAATACCGCAACCGAGAGGCTGGTGATGCCATTGACCATCGCGGATAAGACAGCGTAGTTCATACTTTCTCAGTCTCGCTCAAGGTTTTGATCACGGTTCCGTACATCCGATGAACTCCGCGTGAACAGGAGTGTGCCATAGAGTAGCATTGCGGAAGACCGGAAATCAAGGTTTGCGGACTTGAGCGCTCAAGCTTTATCGGCGCTCACATCTTCGATCGAGTGTTCCCAGGGGAAGGTTGTCATCGGAACATCCTGAGGTGAAATATCAAGAACAATCCGCAAATCATCGGTGAAGTAAGGATCGCCGGTTAAATTCTTGAAGGGATGGCTGGGCGGGACCGCGTGCCCGATGCGGATAAATCCGTAATGGGCGACGTTGCTTGCACTGGCCAGGTCTGCGAGCAGATAGTCCCGGGCATCATCAATATCGGAATCGATTTTGTGTGTCGTAAAATACCAGGTCCGCCACGTCATGCGCACCCCGATATCACGGCTGATGGTTCCCAACCATACGGGTTTGGAATGGTAACGCAGCGGCGTATACCATAGACGCATGTGCAATCTCTCATTGATCGTTTCGCGCGCTTTTTGAAACGAAACATCCTGGCTGCGGCCGTCAAAATAAAGCGGGCTGATCGGCGAATAGCGGTTCTCCCCCCCCGTGAACAGCGCCTTGGCCATGGCCGTCCCCGACCGGACCGACAACGATTCGGTCTGGTCCCATCTCGCCGTCGCAAGGACCGCCACCACGTTTTCAATATCACCGATCATCACAACATTCAGAGGATCGCCGTACTTGTTCCCCTTTTTATTGGTCGTGCAGCAAGGCATTTTGAGCAAGGCCTGGTAAAGTCCCTCATCGTCATAATTCTCTATTTTTTCCTCGGCATAGTGGGCTTCATAATCCTTTGTCGTATAATCCGGTGTCACACCGGGCACATTGATGGTAAAGCGAAAATTTCTGACCCCCTTGGAGCTGAACAACTCCAGCGGCACAATCTTGGTCCCTTCATCCAGGGTGACAAAAATAAATCCCGCCCCTTTCTCACCCGGCATGATGACCTTCTGGCGGAAGGCTTGCTCTTTAAAAAAGCGGTCCATCTTTTTATTTTTGGAATTGACATTCAGCATATTGATGGGAATCCCGAGGAGAAGCGGAAAAAACAAAATGCCGAGAATGCCGTATTCCACAAAATATTTCATTTTCTTGAGATGACTGCGGTAGGCCGCCTCTTCATAGGAATAATAATTCGGGTCCACGCTGCGCGGCACAAAGATATAGGGGATGGCTTCTTTGTTCTCAATCTCGAGCCAAACCGGCTGAATGCCCTTTTTCGCGACGGCCACGCCGAAAATTTTCTTGCTTTCTTTGTCGCTCAAGACGGCGGCGGTCACGCGGACCTGCCCGTCGGTTTGCGTTTGCGCCCGCTCCATAAACGGGGTTTCGGAAGGCGCATGCGGCTTGTAGGTCACGCAACCGGATGCGATCAAAGAAAGGGCAAGAAAAACGATGAATGAATCCAGTGTCCGTTTTGAAAGGGTCCGCATGTTGAAATTATCGTCCGGCCCGCAAGATTCTGTACCCGGTTAAATCCTCACCGGCCCGTTTGAAATTTTTTTCCGGCGGACTTCACGGCTTCCCCATCCGGCTGTGCCCGCCGCGGGCCTTGATGCGGCGTTCATTGTCGGTGAGATACCGTTTGCGAAGCCGTACATTTTTAGGAGTGATTTCGACGAGTTCGTCCTTCGTGATAAATTCGAGCGCAAACTCCAAAGTCATTTCGCGCGGAGGGATGAGCTGGATGGCCTCATCGGAACCGGCCGCACGCATGTTGGTTTGTTTCTTTTCGCGAACGGCATTGACCACAAGGTCCGGCCCCTTGTTATTGACACCGACGATCATACCTTCGTAGAGTTCATCGCCCGGATGGATAAAAATTTCCCCGCGTTCCTGCAATCCCCAAAGCGCATAGGCCACGGTCTTCCCGGACCCCTGCGAAATCAACACACCTTTTTGGCGGTCCGTAATTTCTCCCTTGAATTTCTGGTAGTCATAAAAATTCTGGCACATGATCCCCGTCCCGCGGGTCATCAGCAGGAGTTCGCTTCGAAATCCCAAAAGGCCCCGCGAAGGGATCAGAAATTCCAGGCGTATCGTCCCGACGGCACTCGTCTGCATTTGCTTCATCTCGGCCTTGCGCACG
This sequence comes from Candidatus Omnitrophota bacterium, assembly GCA_028713205.1. GTDB lineage: Bacteria > Omnitrophota > Omnitrophia > Omnitrophales > Aquincolibacteriaceae > JAQTOZ01. The sequence goes on along the minus strand of JAQTOZ010000002.1, from coordinate 22,443 downwards.
CCCAGGGCCTCAATCACCGCCCCCTGATAACCGGGATCGACTTCGATCACCACCTCTTCGACCGGCTCCAGTTTTTCGCCGTCCACTTCCTTCATAATCACCTCCGGCATCGAGACTTCAAGCTCATAACCCTCACGGCGCATCGTTTCGATCAGGATCGAAAGATGCAACTCGCCGCGTCCCGAAACTTTGAAGCGGTCTTCGCCGGCGACCTCTTCCACGCGGATTCCGACATTCATCATCGCTTCGTGCATGAGCCGTTCGCGAATGTGCCGGGAGGTCAAAAAACGTCCCCCGTCCCTTCCCGCGAGAGGGCTGGTACTGTGCGCAAAATTCATGGAAATCGTGGGCTCATCAATTTTAACGGCGGAAATCGCTTCCGGTTTTTCGGGATCGGCCAGGGTATCGGCAACGCGCACATCTTCCACGCCGGTGATGGTCGCAATATCGCCGGCCTCCGCGGATTCCGCCTCCACTCTTTTGAGCCCGCGGTATTTGAAAATTTTCGTGACGGTCCCGCGGCCGAGGCTACCGTCGCGTTTGACCAGCGCCAAGGAATCACCGACACGCACTTTGCCGTGGAAAATCCTGCCGATGGCCATACGCCCGACATAAGAATCATAATCCAGCATCGTCACCAACATCTGAAAAGGCAGCTCGGGGTCCGCGATCGGCGGAAGGACACGGTGAAGAATGGTGTCCAAGAGCGGCTTCATATCCTTGGAAGGTTCATCCATCTCGAGGGTGGCCCACCCTTCTTTGGCCGAGGCAAACACAATGGGAAAATCAAGCTGCTCATCGCTGGCATTGAGCTCGCAAAAAAGATCAAAAGTCATATCCACCACTTCATGCGGTCTGGCATTGGGCCGGTCCACCTTGTTGACGACGAGAATCGGTTTGAGATGGAGTTCCAGGGATTTCCGCAATACGAATTTCGTCTGCGGCATCGGGCCGTCAAAGGCATCGACCAACAGCAACACACCGTCCACCATTTTGAGAATACGCTCGACCTCGCTTCCGAAATCAGCATGGCCGGGAGTATCCACGATATTGAAAAGTGTGTCTTTATAACTAAAGGAAGCGTTCTTGGAAAAAATCGTAATGCCCCGCTCCTTTTCCAAAGGATTGGAATCCATCACCGTCACTTCGCCCTCTTTAAACTCGTAGGCCCCGGATTGCCTTAAAAGGGCGTCGACAAGCGTAGTCTTACCGTGGTCGACATGCGCGACGATGGCGATGTTGCGGACATTTTTTCTTCGCTTTTGATGCGGCATAAGTTGCGGATTTTACCACAAAGGAGTTCTAATATCAGATTTGATTTTAACATGGCCGATGCCGGCTTCCACCGGCCTTCAAGTCTGTTTTATTTTCGTGAGGGAAATATCTACTCTGAGGGGCCATCTGTTCACGTATCTCATGATCATGAATGATGATACAGACATGACGGCCTCAGCGAATTCATGGAAATCAGTCCCGAATAAGCGGATCTCCCGGCACGTCTGCCGGGATGAAAAACCAACGTCCCATGCTGTCAGTCATGCGCCCCGCTCCTGACACTAAAGATCTTTAAAATCGAAAGAACACATGACTTTTTTCAAAGATAAACCGTTTTGTTACCCCGGATATTTGCTAAAGTTAAAATCTTATGTTAAGTTTTAATTAAGGGCAAATCCTGAGAAATCAGGAGACGCAAAGCCACAATCCCTACCACACGAAAAACATCTCGTGTGCGGGAGGTTGGGTTGCCGGAAAGGAAAACTTTTCGTGAAAGTTGGCATCAAACGATCGTTGGCAACAATGATGTTGATCGCGGTTCCGCTTGTCTCCGCGGAACCGATTTCCGTTTTACAGGAAACCTTACCCCCCATACCGCGAATCCAGATGCTTCCGGAAAAAGTCGAAAAACCCAAGATCATCAAAATCGTAAAACCCGTCCGGAGATATTACGGGGTCGCTTCCTGGTACAGCGAATCCGATCCGATGATCAACCTGAGAACCGCGAACGGGGAAATTTTTGACGATTCCCGGATGACTTGCGCTTCGTGGAATTTTCCTTTTGGGACCCGCCTGAAAATCACCAATCTGAAAAACGGGAAATCGGTGATCTGCGTCGTCAACGACCGGGGACCGGCAAGACGTCTCAACCGGTTGATTGATTTGACCAAGGGGGCCTTCCAAAAAATCGCGGACACCCGGTCCGGGCTCATCAAAGTGTCCGTGTGCAAACTATCGAATTGACCGGACCGCCTTACTCCAAGCCAAGCCGCTGACGGTTACGTTTAGCACCTTCGGGACCCAGAAACTGTAACACCATCTGATCTTTGTCTTGCCCGTTGTCATAATCGTAGTCGATGACCGACACAAACCGAAGGAGTTTGTCGAAGGGTTGTGAAAGAAAATCCGGGTTTTGCCGCGTCATTTCGTCAATCGCACCGGCGTAATATTCCGGTGTGTTTTTGATCATCACGCCCCGCCGTTTGTATTCCGCGATGAAATAGCCCGCAATGGCCGTCTTTGTCTCCTGACTTTGAATCCGTCCCCAGTTGGTACTCGTAACTTTCATTTGCTGAACCGCTTTGGCAATGTCCGGCGCGGAAGACGTCGGGGGAGACACCGGCTTGGGCACCGGAATGGGTTTTGCGGCGGTCGCCGGACTCGAGGCCGACACAATCGTCTTCGGTGTGACGGGTTGAACCGCTTGCGTCGGCGTTCCCGCACCCGAACCGGCCGGAGAACCGGCCGAACGAGGGATGACAATCACCTGCTGTGTTTTCGAAGGAGACGGCTCGGTACTTTCCGATGGTTTCGCCGGAGAGGGTGAAACGACTGTCACTTTGGGTGCCGCAGAAACGGTCACCGGAGCCGAACTTGTCTTTGCGACCGGGAAGGAGCTTTGTTTTTGCGCCGGTTTCGCCGGCGTCATTTGAAATTTCGAAGAAGCCGAAGGTTTGGGAAGCCCCGAAACACGTGATTCATAAGTCCCGGGTTTTTGGGCTGTCGCCGCACCCCCGGTGGAGGGGCCCCCCTGCGCTTGGGCCTGATACGCAGCCACCATTTCCGGGGAAAGCTGCCCCTGCGCCGCCTGCGCCCGCATCAAAGCCGCCTGGGCCCGAGCTTCTTTCGCCGCCTTGAGCCGCCGCGGGTCCGCCGCACCGCCGTAAGCAAAATCGGCAGAACTGAAAAGAAAAAGGGCCAAATAGATCAGAAAAAAAGTTTTGGTCATACGTTGTCGGTTATTTGAAATTCGAGGGCATGAGGACAAACCGTTCGTCCGGTTATTCCCCTTCGATGATATCCTGAAAGCGGCGCAATTCAAAAATACTGCTGCGGCTGCCTTTGTCCGAATCCGCATTGGGCGCCACCGGCTGCATCTTATGGATATCTTCTTTCTCTGTTTTCTCGGCAAGCTTCCGCTTCGCTTCCTTAACCGCCGCTGATTCTGTCAGCACATAAACATTTTCCCGCGCCGGTCGCGGCCGGAATTCATTGGCGGCCTGGCCCGCCTGGGGCTTCTCTTTTTCCAATGCCTTTTGCAATGCATCGGCCGCCGCCTGGGCCTTACGCTTCCAAGAATCAATCTCCTCGGCGCAATCGCCTAAACGTTGCACGAACAAATCACGCGCGACCGCCATCTTTTTCTCGAGGACTTGGCAGGCCTCTTTCCACTTGTTGATTTCACGGTTTTGCGCATCAAATAGATTTTGTTCCCGCTCCCGTCCCGGTGCCGTATTCTTCCGTAATGCCTCCAGCTCGATCACGGCCTCTTTATACCGGTTTTGCCACTCCTCGATCGTCTGGTGCCCCTTGATCAGGATACGCTGGAGCTTCTGTTTCTCGAGCTCAAACAAACGGCGCTCCACCATCACTTTCTCGGCCGCGCTTTCCCATTTCTTCGAGTCCCGGCGGACTTGCCATAATTCATTTTCAAGGGCCCCGCGCAGTTTTGCGCTCTCTTCTCCCGCACGGCGGAATTCTTCTTCGCGAACGGCTAACTTGGCCTCCGCGGCTGCCGCGGTCCTTTCCATCAAGGACTTCTTTTCTTCAAGCTCCCGCTTGGCGGATTCCACGGCCTGGAGCTGTTTGACCAAACCGTTGATTTTGCCCTTCCATTCCGTCGTCTCTTCCCGGGATTGCCGGAGCTCGTCTTCGAGCGCAGAACGCCCCTGCGCCCCGTCTTCGAGTAAACGCAGATATTGCGAATCTTTGGCCAGAAGTTTTTCATCGATCCCGGCCTTTTCGCTTTCGATAAAAGCCCGTTGCTTTTCGATTTCACGTTCCTGGATCTCGATCCGTTCAAGCCGCTGAACATATTCCTCGGCTTTCATCTTCCAGTTTCCGGATTCCTCGCGCGTTTTCTGGAGCTCCGCCTCAAACTCGGCCCGCAAACGGGCGCTTTCCTCAACCGTGCGCCGGTATTCCTCATCTTTGGCCGCGAGCATTTCCTCAAAGGACTCTTTCTCCCGAGCTCTCGCAGAACGATCGGCTTCGATTTCCCGCTTAAGCACATCTTCCGCCTCAAGCTGCCGGACCAGCTCTTCGACCTTGCTTTTCCAGCTGCCGCATTCCTCCCGGGAATCCCCGAGAGCACGCTCAAGTTCTGTCCGGATACGCGCGCTCTCTTCTACCAAATTCTGATGTTCGGCATTCTTCGCCTGCAGCTGCTGAGCGAGCGCTTCATTGTCTCGGAGGGCGTCCGCAAGCTTCGCCTCGATTTCCAGTTTTGTCTTTTCCAAAGATTCGATTTGTCTTAAAAGTTCTTCGGCCTTGCTTTGCCAAACACCGGTCTGTTCACGCGACCGCAGCAGATCTTCTTCAAGCCGTCCCTGCATTTGGGCACTGCGCTCGACGACTTCCCGGTATTCCGCGTCTTTAATTTTAAACCTTTGCAGCAGCTCATCCTTTTCGTATTCAAATTTGATCCGCTGCTCCTCGAGTTCGCGCTTCTGCGCTTCCAAAGACTCAAGTTCTTTGCTCAATTCTTCGGACCGAGACTTCCACTGCCTTACCCTATCCAGGGATTCATGCAGCCCGGACTCGATCTCCCCCCGCATGCGCGCATTTTCTTCCGTCAACCCCTGACACTCGGCTTCCTTCCCTTTGAGCATCGCTTCAAGCCTGCCCTTCTCTTCCGCAACCGCCGCTTGACCGGCTTCGAGATCCCTGCGGACAACCTCCAAAAGTCCGATGCGGTTAGCCATCTCATCATGCTTGGATTGCCAAGTCCGGGCCTCGTCACGCAACCGGAAGAGTTCGGATTGAATATCCGCTTTTTCTTTTTCAAGAGCGGCGCGGGTGGAATCGGTTTCCTGCCTGCCCTTTTCCAGCGTCTCCACTTGCATCCAAAGTTCTCCGGCACGCGCTTTCCATTTCTCGATGTCCTGGCGCAACGGAATCAACTCGGCCTCAAGCGCACCTTGGGTGCGGGAACTCTCTTCGACGAGTTCCCCGTATTCCTTTTCTTTGGCAAGAAGCTTTCTTTCAAATTCGCCGCTTAAACGCGCGCTCTCGTCCATCCGGCTGCGGTACTCCTGTTCTTTATCCGCAAAGGCTTTTTCGATTTCGGCCTTTTGCTTTTCCGCTGCCGACTTTTGTTCCGCAAGACCGCGTTTGTCCGCTTCGACAATATCCAGGAGCGCTCGCAAGCCCTTCGCTTCGTTTTTCAGGCTAATGGATTCATTGCGCACCTTGCCAAGCTCCGCTTCAAGTTCATGACGCAAACGGACACTGTCTTCCACAAAACGCGCATACTCCGTCTGCTTCTGAAGCAAGGACCTCTTGAGCTCGGCCTTCTCCAATTCCAACCGGGTGTGTTTGGATTCAAGCTCGTGTTTTTCCGATTCCAGCGTTTCGATTTGCTTTAAAAGTTCGGCGGATTTTTCTTCGAAGTCACCGCTTTGCCCGCGAATTTCCTGGAGTTCGGCTTCGAAACGGTTTTTGCGAAGTTCCAAAGCCGTCATCTGGTCTTTGGCCTGGCGCTGATCGGTTTCCGATGCCGCCAGCCGGCGGCGCAAATCATCCGTTTGTTCCCGGGATTTTTTCAGCTCCTCGCGCAGTTGCGCGACCTCCCGGGTCGAGCCAAACGAATTTTCGCCAAGTTTCTTCTCCAAATCCCGGACGGCCTCCTCGGCCGATTCCAAACGGCTATGGCTGGTCAAAATCTGGCGGGTTTCGAGCGCCGCCAGGGCCTCCGCGGTAAAGATCGCATCCTTCAGCGATTTCCGCAGGGATTCCATTTTAAAACGGGAGGCCGGGACACTTTTCCCGTCGAGATTCCGGATTTTTTGAATAAAGGATTTCTCGGAATCGATCTCTTGAATCACGGATTCAAAGGACTCCAGCAACAAGCCGAGTTCCCCCAGCATATGATTCCAGCCGGCGAAGATTTGAGGTTCTGCACTTGGCGGAGCCGGCGGATTCCGGCCCTCGGTTTGATCCTTTTGGGCAAGCAGCTTCTGGCGAGCTTTATCGATCACGGACTGGAATGAACTCATAATATCCTAAGCTCTGCAAATAAGAGCGTGGTTATAAAAACCTTCGTGATTAAAAGAAATCTTCTAGCTGACGTCGTCGTAAGACCAGGAATGATGCCCATATATATATACGACAAGGCTTCAGTCTATCTTAATCCATATCCTGTGATCAAGCCCAAAGACGGAAGGCAGGAGCAACCATTCGGATTACGGGCGCCCACAAGGGGCGCCCCTACGGTTCTTCTGGTCTTGCGCCCGCCTGCCGGCAGGCAGGTCTTGGGTCTTGAGTCCTGGGACTTGAGTCTCGGGACTTGAGTCTCGGGACTTGAGTTTCGGGACTTGAGTTTCGTCTCGCTGCGTCCAAAATTGCCGACTGCCTCCTGCCGATTGTTTTTTAGGTCTGGAGTCGGTGGTCGGTTGTCTGTCGTCGCGCGTCCTGGATCCTCTTTGGCCGAAGGCTGAAAGCAGAACGCTGATCGCTTCATCAATGCTGCGGACGGTAATTCGTATTGCCGATCAACTTTCCGTTCTGATAAGTTTCTTCGGCAATCAATTTGCCAAGCCGGTAGTAGCGTACCAGACCGTCCATGGCCTGATCTTTATAGTTGAGTTCGGCCTTGAGGGAGCCGTCCCGGTAGTAGGCCGTCGATTGGCCGTTGAGCTTGCCTTCTTTATAAGTCATCACCTGCTCTTCCCGGCCGTATGCATTGTAGCGTTTGACCAGACCGTCCAATTTTCCGTTCTTATAATTCATGGACCATTCCGGCTGCCCGATCGGATTATAGAATTCGGTTAGTCCGTTCAATTGATCGTCCTTGTACGTTATGATTTCCCGCAAGCGCCCCAATTCATCATAAAATTCACTGACGCCATTCAGACGGTCCTTGTCATAACGCCGCGCTTGTTCCAGCCGGCCGTAGAAATTATAAGATTTGCTCAAACCGCTCAAGACGCCGTTTTTGTAATGCATCACCCACTCCAACTTCCCGGTCTCGTAGAAATGTTTGCAGACCCCGTCCAACACATCATTTTTATAGCAACGGACTTCTTCCAAACGGCCGTCCGGTCCGTAAATCCGGTTGACACCGTTCAAGAGACCTTGCCGGTAAGTTTTGGTTTCCTCGAGCTTTCCGTCCGGACGATAAAACCGGCTTTGGCCGTCCAGGAGGCCTTTCCTGTAATTCCGTATTTCCTCAAGCATCCCGTTGGCACCATAGGTCTTGCTGGGACCGTCCAGGAGGTCCGCCTGGTAACTGCGGACTTCCTCGAGCTTTCCGTCCGTATTGTAAGTCTTGACCTGCCCCTGCAGCTTGTCGGCTTTATAGTCCCGCACCTCCTGGAGCTTTCCGCTCTCATGAAAAAATTTGCTCACACCGTTCAGCTTGCCGCTCTGATACGCGATGACCCGTTCGGGCTTGCCGTTCTTGTAGTTCGATTTGATCATCTCAACATCTTCACGGGGCAGACAGGGGACCGAAAGTCCGTCCTCGCACTGAAAAGGGACATCGGCATACTTTTTATTGATCACATCGAAGTTTTTGAGGATGAGCATGATATCCGCGCGCGTCAAACTGCTCAATCTGGAGATCTCCCCGAAACTCGTCGCCCTTTCCGGGTGGCATTGATACACCCGGCTGAATGCAATGAATTTTTCTTCGGTGATGGCTTGAAAAAGTTGGCTGAGTCGGGCCTTTTCCAACTGTTCCGACTGTCGCTCTTTTTTTTGCGCGGTTGCTTCTTCATTCAAACGCGGGTCGGCGGTTATCTCGAAAAATTTGGCGCCGCTAAGGAGCGGAAGCGATAAAAGGAGGAAGGCAAAAAGGACCGGATAGGTTATGGTTTCACATTTCATGTTTCAAGATTGCTCTTTGAGTTTGGCAAAGACACGGCCTTTATCGGATCAGGAGCAGCGATTTACCCGCTCACCAGCTCGGTCAACAACTCTTCGGGCGTATACTGCCGCAAATCCAGCACTGTTTGAAAGATCGGCAAATATTCGCGCATCTGATGCTGAATTTCGGCCACCTCGGTCAAATTCAGCTGCCGCTCAATCTGGTAATTCTGCAGAAAGATTTCCTGAATGAGTTTCTTGACGCTCCCCGTCAACCGTAACGCCAGAAAACAAAGAAAAAATCCGACGTCCCAAACCCTTTTGTCCTGGCGCGTGCAAAACTCGAGGTCCGTGAAATAGACCTTTTTCTCCGCTTTGACCCAGATACAATTCGCGGGTTGTGTATCGATCAACGAAAACCCGGCCCTGTGCACTTTCGCCAAACCAATCCCGCATTGGCGGATAATATCCACGTCGTCCGGGTCCACCACGTCTTTGCCCGCGATCCGCTTCAGGGCATCATCGACCGTTTCGCCGCGCAGGAAATCCGTCACCATGACTTTGGCGACGGCATCATACACGATCAATTTCGGCACCGGGATTCCGCACTCGGCAAGTTGGACGCGGCTGACCATGTCGATGATAAACCGCTCATGTGTCCGGCCGCCGTAAATCGGGGGAAAAGGACTGACCAGCGAAAGATGTTTGGCCCAAAAACTTCCGACCGAAACGAAAATTTTGACAAAATACCCGGTTTCCTCGCCGCTGATTTTCCGGCAATGCCAAATCTCGTTGGAATTGCTGACTCCGCCCGAGCGCGCCTCGACCGTCAGCGTCGCCGGGTCCACGCCCTCGAAGGCCAGTTTGTGCCGCTCCACAAAATCGCGGCAGACCTTCGGTTTGCGCCAGTGATTCATTTTCAGCCAGCTCATGAACAGCGAAAAGGCAAGCCACGGCGAAAGGACAATGATCGCCGTCAAAAGTCTCAGGACCAATAAAGGAGATGTCCGGCGGATATTACCGAAGAACTTTGCCTTAAAACTTTCCGCTTTGGACCGGATTTCGTTTTTCATTCCATCTGATCTTCGAGTTTTTTCGTCAGCTCGCTCATTTGCTTCAGGAGATAATCCGGAAGAAGATTCTCGCTTTCGAATTCCCGCCTGGCGCCGGCAAGCATCGTGACCAAACGCTTGATCACGGTATTGCGATGGGCCCGGCGCACCTCCACTTCGTCGCGTTCATCCTTGTCCGAAAGAATTTCCTTCACGCGCGCGCGGACGTCTTTGGGTTCCCGGGCCTCGTTCAGTACGGCTTCCCGCAGACCGGCGAATTCCTGTGTGGTGATGGCTTTGTTCTCCTTGGCCAGCCGCAAAAGATTCACGGACTCGTAATTCGGAATCGCCCGGGGATTTTCCGTTTGCGGGAATTCGGTCGCGACGATCCTGGGCTCTTCCTTTTCCAGAAAGGCATAGGATTTCAGCATCTTCGCCGCCGTCGCCGGATTGATGTGCAGTTCTTTTTTGCAATAAGCGTCGAAGGCCAAAAAACCCCAGGTTTTGTAAAGCTTGTCTTTATTGATCGTCACGAGGTATTGCCCCAGCTCAATCCAGGACGCCTTGTGGCGCTTGACCGTCTCCAGGGCTTTGCCTCTTAATTGTTCGGTAAGTGTGTCCACGGCTGAACTCATCGATTGCTTTAACCTCCTTGAGAAACGTTCACTTTGCCAGCATTCACGATTTCCAATTTCTTTTTTTTCGGAAGCGATTTGACCGCGCATTCCCGGACCAACGCCTGCGTCCGGCTCCCGCATTCCTGATGATAGATCATTTCGACCGGCCGCCGCACGCGCGTATATCGTGAGGCCTTGCCGTCATTATGCATTTTGAACCGCCGCGCCAAATCTTTCGTCACTCCCGTGTAAAGCGACCCGTCCTGACAACGGAGGATATAAAGATGCCACAGCTCGGAGTCTTTGTTACGCCGCCGCTTTTTTTCCTTCAGCTTCATCACGCTCAGCATTTTGCGATATTTGGGATGCATAAACGGCACCAGTATAACTCTATCCCAACCGTTTGGCTATGGCGCGCGCAACGGCCACGGCACTGGACCACGCCCATTGAAAATTGAAGCCGCCGATACGGCCGTCCACATCCAGGACCTCCCCCGCGAAATAAAGTCCCGGCTGCAGTTTGGATTCCAATGTCTTGGAGTCGACCCCGTTGAGGTCCACTCCGCCGGCGGTCACCTCGGCCTTTTCATATCCCAAAGCGCCCGTGATCTTCAACGGGCAATGATGCAAGTACCGGATAATATATTCGCGGTCTTCTTTCCTGAGTTGTGCCAACGTCATGTCCGGTGAAGCCCCGGTTTTCTTGAGAAGGACCCCGACGAAACGCTCCGGCAGTTTCGCGGACAAAAACCGTTCGACGCTCCGCCTCGGATAATCCCGCGCTGCGTTTATAAAATCTTCGCGCAAATGTTCACCCTCTTCCTCCGGCAGAAAATCCGCCAGGAGTTCCGGTTTGGCTTCCGCTTCGGCGCAAACCCAGCAACGGCTGATATCCAGCACCGCGGGACCGCTAAAACCGAAATGTGTGAACAAAAAATTTCCTTCCGAGGCCACCACCTTTTTCCCGCCCGCCCAAAAGGACAACCGGCTGGGAAGCGCGATCCCCGATAAATTTTTCCAATCGGGATCGTCGGTCGTCAGCGGTGTCAAGACCGGCGCCGTCGGCACAATGCGATGGCCGAACCCGAACGCAATCAGGTATCCCGCCCCGTCACTCCCCGTCTCGGGGTAAGACAATCCCCCCGTACAAACGGCCAACGTCCGGGAGAAAAATCCGAAACCGCTGCCCTCGACAAGGAAAAGTTTCCCGTCAAACGTGACGCGCACGACTTTCCGGCCGGTCTCAACCGTCACCGGGACTTTTTCAAGCATCCCCGTCAAGGCATCCAGCACGGTCCTCGCCGACCCGCTTTTCGGAAAATACTTGCCGTCTTCCTCCGTCACGAATTCGAGCCCGGCTTCCCGGAAAAAATCGACGGCCTGCGCGGAAGAAAAAGTCCTCAAAATATTGCGCAAGGTTCTCGGGTTCCCGGAGGCATAATCTTTTTCGGTCACGTCGCGATGGGTCACATTGCAACGGCCGCCGCCGGAAATCAGAATTTTGGAACCGATCTTGTCCCGGCTGTCCAGGAGCAGCACCTGAAGCGAAGCCTTCGCCGCCCAAATCGCCGTCATGATCCCGGAGGCCCCGGCACCGATCACGATCACATCGTATGTTTTTTCAGTCATAGAAAAAGTGTGTTCAACCGTTCCGGAATGATAGACCCGTGAGTAGGATAAAGAAAAATCATCCTGCCATGGTCGGGGCAAGTCTTGTACCTGCCCGCCCTAATATTCGGGCAACCCTGCGAATGACGGGAGCCCGCAAGGGGCGTCCCTATAGTTCTTCTTAATCCTGCTTCCATTTGTCCTGGGTCTTGAGACTTGGGTCTATTTTAGCACGAACGCCGGACGACAAGTTCGGGTTGAAACATTTTTTGCACGGGCCCGCGCAGTTTTCCTTCGATCAAGCCGGTCATCACGTTGACCATCTCGGCACCCATGCGCTCCAGCGGCTGGCGAATGGTGGTCAACGGCGGATCGACATACCGGCCCTTATCGATCCCGTCGTAGCCGATCACGGCCACCTGCTCGGGGCAACGGATCCAGGATTCCTTGAGCGCCTTGATGGCGCCGATGGCGATGTCATCGTTGAAACAAAGCATGGCGCGGGGCAGGCTTTTGGAGTGATGAATGATGTCCATCATTTTCAGGTAACCGTCTTCTTCAAAAAAATAATCGCATTTGCGGTAATGCTCCCTGTCGAAAGTCATGTCGCAATCCCGCAGGAGCTCGGTCCAATGCTGCAATCTCTCGCGCGCGTCCAGCGAGGCCTCGTCCGGCCCCTGCAAAATGCCCACCTTGCGGAAGCCACGGCTGATCAAATGCCTGAGCGCGAGCCGGACGCCGAGTTTGTTATCGCAATACACGATATTGGCTTTGAGTTCCGGCGTGTAGTCATTGATGATGACGACGGGGAGTTCCGACCCGGCAATGGCCTCTTCGATATACTTGGGATGAATCCGCCACGTCAGCAACATCAGGCCGTCCAGCGAATGTTCCCGAAAAATCTTGCGGCTCGGGTCCGCGTATTCCTCGTCCTTGACCATGACGAGCTTCAGAGAAAATTCCGTATTGCGCAGCGCGTCGATGATCCCGGAAATAATGCGGGTGAAATACTCACTCTTGAAAATTTCGGGCGTGAATGCCGTCAAAAGACCGACGCTTTTCCCTTTGGGCGAACCGTCACTCATAAATACCCCTTTGATATTCCGTGTGTTTCAAACTCGTAGAAAAATATTCGAAAAATTCCCTCAAAAAGCCGGTTATTCTATCAATCTTAACGCGCATGCGCAACAGCGTATTGTTCCGGAATCAGTAGGCGCGATCCAGGCCGCTCTGCAATTCTTCCGGCAGCGGGGCCTCGATCATGAGGAATTGGCCGGTCTTGGGATGTTTCAGGCCCAGTTGGGCCGCATGCAGGAAAATGTGCCGGAGTCCGAGGTCCTTGCGAAGTTTACGGTTGAGCATAAAATTTCCGTACACACCGTCGCCGATAACCGGATGCCGGTGAAAAGCCGATTGCACCCGGATCTGGTGCGTCTTGCCCGTAATCAATTCGATCTCCAAAAGCGCCAGCTGCTCGCGCTGGAAAAATTTCAGGGTGCGGTACCGCAATTCCGCGTTCGCATGGGCGGAGGAGCGGACAAAACCGCGCACGAACGAAGCCTGCCGCCTTTCCGCAAGGTGATCGCGCCATTTTCCCGAGGCGGGTACCGGCCGTCCCGCGACCAGCGCCAGATAGCGCTTCTGAATTTCATGTTTTTCAAAAAGCGCGCGGCAGCTTTGTGCCGTCTCGCGGTCCAATGTCGCGAGCAACACGCCGGAGACGTCCTGGTCCAGCCGGTGAATCAGCCAAACAGGCCCTGCGGGCGTGTCAAACCGGCGATCTTCAAAATGATAATTTCCCTGAAACGCGGCCGCCGCCGGCTTCCCTTTCGGTGGCGCTCCCTTGCCGGAGCGAACGGGGTTTGGATGCGAAAGAATGCCCGCCGGTTTGTTGACGATCAAGAGCCACTGATCGCGATAAAGGACGGGGCAACGGGATTGGGCAGTTAGGTTTTCATTCATGATGAGTTAACAGATTATCAGAACATCTCCAAAAGCGCTACGGTTTACCGGCCTGTCGGGGGTGGGGGCTGTTCAATTCTGCAGTCGACTTCAAAATTCAGCTGATATCCAATTTTCTCGACGTCGAGAAAATTCAAAGGGGACCCCCCGTGATCAAAAATGACACATTCCTCGCAATTCAAAAAGACCGGATTACAACTTGCGAGAGATCCTATTACGCCCGGAAGCACAGATCACAGCCGGCCCAAAAGCCGGAGCAGTCCGTCCAAGGTGGTCAACGGGTGCGGCGGACAGCCTGGAATATAGAGGTCCACGGGGACAACACTGTCGGCACCGTTATGCGTTTCGGCATGGTCCCGGTACGGCCCGCCGGAAATGGCGCAGGCCCCTACCGCAATCACCAGCTTGGGATGCGGGACCGCCTGATAAGTTTTTTCCAGGGCCAATTTCATATTGTCCGTGACCGGACCCGTAATGAGCAGCCCGTCCGCATGCCGGGGCGAGGCAACAAAATCAATACCGAACCGGGCAAGGTCAAACACGACCGTCGTCAGCACATTCACGTCCGCCTCACAGGCATTGCACCCGCCCGCGCTAACCTGGCGCAGCCGTAGCGACCGTTTAAACAAACGTTTCATTTCCTTCCCCAGAGATTGCGCAAGCTCGAGTGTCGGCCCGTCCAAAATCAGATTTTCCTTCTTCCGGACAGCGAGCCGGTAGTCGCGGGAATAACTGATCGCGTGCGCGGGACAGGCCTCCATACAATCCGCGCAGAACAAACATTTCCCGAGGTCCCACTGAAATTTCTTGCCGTCGACGCGGACGGCATCCAGAGGACAGGCCTTGGCACATTCCTGGCAGTGGTCCGGACAGCGCGCGGTATCAATGTGCGGCAAGCCCCGGAATCTTTCCGGAAGGCTCACCTTCCCTTTGGGAAAAGAAACGGTACGCCGCTTCTGCTGTAACCGGGTCCACAAAACTTTGAACACGTTAAATCTCCTTAAAGATCATGTCCGCAATAGGAAAGATTAAAACTCTTGTTGCACAACGGGAAATCCGAAATCGGTTCACCGCGCAACGCCATCGCCAGCCCCATCCAATTGTGGAAGGAGGGATCCACGACTTTGTAATGGGCGATGTGGCCGTGTTTGTCGGTCATGGCCACGTGGCAGATCTCGCCGCGCCAGCCTTCGACCAGTGAAACCGTCAGCGTCTCCGAAGCAGGATGGGCGAGCGTTTCCGAAACCGGGCCTTCCGGCATCGTGGCCAGTTGATTTTGCAGGAAATCAACGGAACGCTGCACCTCCAGCCAGCGCACATACGCGCGCGCGAAGACATCGCCGGAGGTATACGTGGATACAGGTAACTGCGCCAAACGGTAAATCCCCGCCGGAAAATCAAACCGGATGTCCCGCTCAAGGCCGCAGGCGCGTGCCGGGATCCCCACCAGCCCTAAATTTTCACAGGCCTCCGCCGAAAGGGTCCCGGTACCTTCAAAACGGTTCATGACGGACGGACTGTCCCACAACAAATTCACGGCGCCGCAAAGATTTTTGTAAATACCGTTCAACCGGCTGAGCAATTCGGCAATATTTTTTTCATCCAAATCAAAACGGACGCCGCCCGGCAAAATCATGCCCCGCCCGAACCGGCTGCCGCAAATCAGCGCGGACAAATTTAAAAAATCCCCGCGAATGCGTCCGCAATAAGAGGCCGTCGGCAAATAAGCCACATCACCGGCCAGCGCGCCCAAATCACCGGCGTGATTCGCCAAACGCTCGAGCTCGAGCATCACGCCGCGCAGGGCCTGCGCACGCGCCGGCACCTTGCAGCGCGCCAAGGTTTCCATGGCCTGCGCGTAGGCCGTCGCGTGTCCGATCGTCGTGTCCCCTGCCAGGGTTTCCATGTAATGAAAAACCCGTTTGGCCGGCGCACCGATCAAAGAACGCTCCACGCCGCGATGCTGATAGCCCAATGAGATCTCGAGATGAAACACCTTTTCGCCGTGGCACTGAAAGCGGAAATGGCCGGGTTCGATCACACCGGCGTGTACCGGCCCCACGGCGACTTCATGAACTTCTTCACCGCGGACCTGAAAAAAATCCGTGACACCGGGGAGGATTTTTTTTGAGGGATCGCGTCCCCAGGCATCCGTACCGAAACGATAAACCTCGTGAAAGCGGACTGGCTTAAGCCAAGGATGTCCTTTCGGAATAACACCCCACTGTTCGGCGATTTCGCGTTCAAACCAGTGCGCCTGCGGGCATTCACCCGTCAGGGCCGGATATTGGTCGGTCACGTCCGCCGAGCACAAAGACAAAGAACCCTGCCGGTCATTGGCCATGACCGCGTATAAACGGACATAGCGGTCGGCAATCGGTTTCCCGAAAAGGCTCACGATACGCCAGCCGCTGTCGACGCCCCGGAGAATATGGTCTCTGAATTCCGCCGGAGCCAGATGCGGGACATCTTTCAGCCGGAGAATGTCCCCGTTCCTGATCGAAAGAAAGGCAGCGCCGCTCATCCCAGGCCTCCCAACAACCGCGCGGCTTCCCGCAAAGTTTCCCGTAAAAACTCCGGGATATAAATCCCCAAAAGCAAGACCAGCACGCAAAAGACCGCCGGCGGAAAAACCATCATGACGGATTCCTTTCGAGCGCCGCTCATTTTCATTTCCGGAGCCGGAACGCCCTGCGCCATGTTCAGAAAAATCATGGCCATGCCCGCAAAGATCGCCGCCAGCACCACGAGATAAATCACGGCCGCGTAATAATGGCCCTGGTCCAGGGCCGATTTCAAAATGATAAATTCGCTTAAAAAAGAACCGAATGGGGGCGAACCGGTAATCGCCAGAAATCCGGCAATCCATAAAATCCCAGACACCGGAAGCATCCGCAGCAAACCCTGCACGCCGGAAACCGATTTGGTATTGTAAGCGGCCATGATATTTCCGGCGATGAAAAACAAGGCGGCCTTCGTCAAAGAGTGATTCACGGCGTGAAACAAACCGCCGAACACCGCGCTGCCGCCCAGCCCGATCCCCAACGCCACAATTCCCATATGCTCAACGCTGGAGTACGCAAGCATGCGCTTGAAATCCGGCTGTCTTAGAATAAACAGCGCGGCAAAAAACATCGACAAAAGCCCGAACCCGCGCAGCAGTTCCGAACTCATCTCACCCAATCCCGCCGCCGCGCAGACCTGATGCGTCCGCAAGATACCGACCAAGGCACAATTCAGAAGCGCGCCGGAAAGAAGCGCGGAGACGACCGACGGCGCTTCGCTATGGGCATCCGGCAACCAGGTGTGCAATGGCGCCAGGCCCATTTTGGTGCCGTAACCGACCAGCAAAAAAAGAAACGCCGCCTTGAGCCAGAGGACGTTTAATTCCCCGTGCCTGCCGATCAACTCGCTGAGCACAAGCGGTACGGCCTTTTGTCCCTCGATAGAACCGGCAATCACCAAAAAAAGATTTCCCAACAGCGCGAGGGCGATGCCCACCGAGCAAATCAGCAAATATTTCCATGTCGCTTCGATTGAGCGGTGATGACGGTGAAAATAAATCAACGGAGCGCTCACGAGGGTCGTGGCCTCCATCGCAATCCAGAGAATGCCGAAATGCTGGCTGATCAGCACCAGCGTCATGGTCGCCAGAAACATCAGGAGGCATCCCGTGAACACGGCCTCCGGTGCGTTTTGAAAAATAAAGCCTTCTTCCACGTCGGTACGGTCCCCGCGATCTTCGCCTGAAAGATAAGCCACGCCGTAGCACGCGGCGGCAAGAAATAACAGGCTGGTGATACTCAGAAAATATTTTCCGATCGTATCCAGCTCAAACCACCCGCCGACCCTCGGCTCCGGCAGAATAAACCAAAACGCCGCCACCAAGCCCGCATGCGCCAGCGCCGTCAGGATCAGCAGCACGCGGCGCGGTTTGTCCCACGGGACAAAGAAAGCCAGCAGTCCTGCGGCGAACGGGATGAGACAGGCGGCCAAAATCATCGGCGACCTTCCTTCTCCGGGGAATTCCAGTCCGCCAATTCACTCAGTTGATCCGTATTGATGTTGTCGAATTCCCGGCTAATATGAAAAATCATAATGCCCATAACAAAAACCGCGACGAAAACATCCAGCAAAATTCCCAGTTCCACCCAAAGCGGCTGCTCCAGGAGCAGGGCCACGCCAAAAGCATAAATGCCGTTTTCGAAGACGAGATAACCGAGCACCTGGCTCAAGGCCATCACGCGGCTGACGATCACAAAAAGCCCGACCAGGATCGTGAAGAACGAAACCGGCACGATCAGTTCCGTCAGCTCGGGTTTTGGCATCGGCAACCGCGAACTGATCCAGAGCGAAATCGCCAAGATCAGAATCCCGATCAAAACCGAAACCGAATAAGGCACGGAGGTTTCGATCTCCCGGCGCACTTTGGCTTCGCGCATGGCGCGCCTTAAAAGCCACGGGAAGACAAAACCTTTTAAGGCCGCGGTCACGCCCGCGACGGCCAGAAATTCCGTCAGCAACAGATGCCGATTGATCAAAAAAGGCAGCAGGCTGATCACAATTCCCTGGCAAGCCACAATACGAATGCACACCATCAACCGGCTTGAGGCCAGCAACCACAAATTGGCCAGGATGAGAAACACCATCACGATTTCCGTCAACTCCTGCATCCCATCACCTCATCTCGAGAATCAAAGCTAAAATAGAAAACGCGATCGCAACGATCAACAGTTGCGGGACTTTGGTCAGACGCAGCCGCGCCATGACCGATTCGATGATGCCGATCAAAACCGCCAGGACAACCATCGACGACAAAAACAGGATCCCGTCCGGCAAAGGATGGCCCAAGGTCACCGGGACCGCCAGGCGGACAATCAGCATGCCGAGAATCCAGAACTTCAATGCCGCCGAATAAAGGATCGCCGCGAAATCGGGACCGCTGTGGTCCAGCACCATCACTTCATGGATCATGGTCAACTCCAAATGGGTCTTGGGATCGTCCACCGGTACGCGGCAGTTTTCCGCAAGAAAAACGATCAACAACGCGGCGGCAATCAACGCCAGCGTGGGACCGGCCTTGCCCCAGGTCTCCCATGTCAGGGAAGCATAGATGTCCGAAAGAGAGAAATGGCCCGTTTGGAGGGTCAACGCCGCCAGTCCGAGAAACAGCGCCGGTTCCGCCAGGACGGCAAACTGGACTTCGCGGCTTGCGCCCATCCCTTCAAAGGCGGAACCTGTGTCCAACGCGGCGATCACGGTAAAAAAACGCATGAGTCCGAGCAGGTAGGCAAACAAGATCAGGTCCCCGTTGAACGCCACCAGCGCCCGCGCATTGCCAAACGGGACCATCATGGCCGCGCAAAAAACCGCCGCCAATCCGGCCACGGGACCCAGCCAGAAAATGAAACCGGTCGTACGGCTGATCACCGCGCTTTTGCGCAACAACTTGGCCAAATCATAATAAAGCTGCAACAGTGGTGGTCCGCGGCGGCCGGCGAAAAAGGCCTTGGTCCGGTTGACGATCCCGAGGAGGAACGGTGCCGCGAACAAAACGATCAAAAAGTTGAGCCAGGCTGCGATCACCTCATCACCTCATCTTCCAGACCAGCAGAGCCAAAAGGGTGATCACGATGTACAAAATATAGAGTTGCAACCGCCCGTGCTGGAACCAGCGTAATTTCGATAGCCCGGCATAAATTTTTTCCACCGCCGGCCGGTGCAGGTTTTCCATAAAGATGTCCGGCGTTTTGGTTTCAAAGGCAGCCTCTTTGGGGAAAAACCCGGACGGGGCATCCAGATGCCGGCGCGTCCGTAAGAAGAACCCGAAAAATCCGGTCAACGGATCCGCAAAGGAGGAAGCCGTGTATTGCATCCGCGCGCCGGGTTTGGCATATCCGCAATCCCAGGTCCCGGCTTTCTGCACATGCCGTCCGGTCAGCATGGCATGACGCAGCAGAAAGATAAAAAAAGCCAGGGCAATCAAAACGGCTGAAAGGAGGACAATGAAATTGAGCGGATGAACAGCTTCGGGAAACACCCCGCGGATGACCGGCAAACTCAAACCGGTCGCCACAGGCAAAACCTGAATGAGAATTTTCACCGCCAACGGCGCGCCCAGACCGACGCCGACACAGCCGGCGGCAAGCAGGGCCATCGGAATCCGCATGCCGTAAGGGACCTCGTGCGCGGCCCTGGCATGGTCCGTGCGCGGCTCTCCCAGAAAAATAATTCCGAAAGCTTTGGCAAAACAGGCGCTGGCCAGCCCGCCGATCAGAGCAAGCCCACCGATCACGGCCAGCATCGCCAGGGCTTGCGAACCGTCCGAAGAAGCCCCGCGAAACGCCCCGAAATAAATCAGAAACTCACTGACAAAACCATTCAACGGCGGCAGGCCGGCAATCGCCGCGGCACCGATTAAAAAAGTTACGCCCGTCCAAGGCATACGCTTGAGACAACCCCCGAGACTATCAATTTCGCGTGTGCCGGTCACATGCGCCACGGCACCGGCACCGAAAAACAATAATCCTTTAAACAATGCGTGATTGATGACATGCAGCAGTCCGCCGGCAAATCCCAACACGGCCACCAGCGGCAGCTGATACGCCAGTCCTAAATATCCGACACCGAGACCGAGGGCGATAATGCCGATATTTTCCACGCTGTGATAGGCCAGGAGGCGCTTCAAGTCGTGTTGGGCAAGCGCGAACAAAACGCCCAGAATCCCGGAGCTCAACCCGATACCGATCAAAAGCCATCCCCACCAAACCGGCAGCACGCCCAAATAGGAAACCATGCGGACCAAACCATAAATTCCCATTTTGATCATCACGCCGGACATGAGGCTCGAGACGTGACTCGGCGCGGCGGGATGGGCTTCCGGCAGCCACACATGCAAAGGGATAAAACCCGCTTTGGTCCCGAACCCGATCACGGCTAGGATCAAGAGGATTCCTTTGACATACTCCGGCATGGCCGGGAGATTGAACCGGTCAAAATCCAAAGAAGGATTGCCGTGCGACAGCATCACAAAAAGCGCCAGCAGAAAGGCCGTCCCAATATGCGCGGCCACCAGATAAATCCACCCGGCACGCCGTGACCCGGCGCGTTCATCCTCGAAGGTCACGAGAAAGAAGGACGCCAGCGTCATGATCTCCCACGCCATCAGAAAGAGAATCCCGTTTCGGGACAACGTGACGACCACCATGCTTGCGACCAACAGATTGAAAAAAAGCCAGACCGGTCCCAGCGGTTTTTTACCGGCCCACGCGGCCATGTAGGTTTGCCCGTAAAGAGCGGCCAATGCCGAAAGGACAAAAACCGGCAATAGAAAAAAAGCGGATAGGGCGTCTAACGCAATGTCAAAAGATCCGAGCGGTATCCCCCACGGAATTTTAAAAAACTGCGCGGGACCGTCGCCCAGGACCTTGACGGCAGGAACCAATCCGATCACGCAGGAGAGTATCACTCCCCAACTCCCCAGCCGCGACGTCCATCGGGGCGACGCGCTGGTCACGAGCGCGGCAAAGCCGCTCAGACAAAGGAGCCCCAGCGAAAGCAAAATCAAATTCAAACGCGTTTCTCCTTTCTCTTTTTTTGAGTGAGTTCCGCGGACTTCGCAAGATTGATTTCGATGCGCTCGGCTTCTTTTAAAATCTCTTCGGCCGTTCCCGGGCGCAAAATGATTTTTTTGAAAGCGGGATCGCGAAGGGCAAACGCCAGTTTGGACAACAAATGCAAATGCGTCCGGGCCGTCGGACTGACCAAAGTGAAAAAACAATTCACCGGCTTGCGGTCCAGCGCTTTAAAGTCGACGGGCTGCTTCAAAAAAGACAACGCGATCATCGAATAAGGAACATTGAGCACGATCGGATTGCGCGCATGCGGGATGGCGATCCCGTCGCCGATGCCGGTCGAGGCCAGTTCTTCCCGCGCGAGCAAGACCTGCCGGAGCGCCTCGCGATCGACTTCCTCGGGCAGCTTCAACGTGGAAACAATCGCCCGCAGCACCGAAGGCACATCGTTGCCTTCCAGACGGTAATAAATACCGCCGGTTTTGAGCGCCGCCGAAAGGCTGGGTAAAACTTCCGCACCTCCGCCTTCCGCATTTTCCTGAAAAAATTCGGGCGCGAGCGTCATTTTGCGCGTACTTGCCCATTCCAAAAGCTCGGCACGATTAAACCGGTATTGATCATGGATCCGCATGGCCGGGATCGTCCCCTCCCGGAGCCAGCGGTAAACCGTTTTCTCCGTCACGTTCAGCAACTTGGCAACTTCACGAACCGTCAACTGCATTTCATATCCTCTCTTTCAACCCTGGCTTTGACGAAACGATTTACCATTTCGTAAAAATGAAAAAAACGGCGCCGATCATCATCACAAAACCGACGATATAATTCCATTTCAAACCTTCGTGGAGATAAAACACCGAGAAGACGCAAAAGACCGCCAGCGTGATCACTTCCTGGATCGTCTTGAGCTGGGCCGCCGTAAAAAGGCCGTGCCCGATGCGATTGGCCGGGACCTGAAAACAATATTCGGCCAAGGCGATCAGCCAGCTCAGCAGGATGGCAATCCACAAGGGCGAGCTCTTGTACTTCAAATGCCCGTACCAGGCAAAGGTCATAAAAATGTTTGAGATGGTCAGTAACACGACTGTGGCCATGATGTCTTGCCCCTTTCAAAAAAGAAAAACGCCCTTAAGCTAAAAGCGGACAGCGCGGTTTTGTCTCTGCTGACAACTTCAAACTTAAAGGCGTTCTTACAATTTTTCCCGTCAGGAGAAGGCTCCGCGGCCCTCATCCTGCTACCTGATATGACTGATGATAATATCGCTTCCCGAGTGTCCTGCACCGGGTCATCAAGGATTATTTCGGGTTGATCTCCTCCTTGGAAAACGGGTA
>JAQTOZ010000107.1 GCA_028713205.1 Candidatus Omnitrophota bacterium | reverse complement strand
TGTGCGAGCGATAGCGAGCCACAATCTGAACCGGTTGTTGGACAAGCCCGGTGATAGTCGATGCAGACTATTAGTATAAGAAAATATCTTTTCGGATTTTGTTGGCGGCGGCGAGGAATCTAAAACTGGGTTTATATAGTCCCTAATACTGTAAAAATCGATAAGGATGAGGAAAGTAATTATCGTAAAAATGGGAAAAATGAGATGCTGTTTTGCGGAACTTTGAATTATAAACCCAATGAAGAGGCTTTGTCATTTTTCTGCCGTCAGATATTCCCATTTATTCGGAGAAAGATTCCCGATGCGACATTAACGATCATTGGGAGAGGGATAACTGATGAAGTCGAAAAACTAAAATTGTTATCGGGTATAAATGTTATTGGATATGTTGATGATACAAAGCCTTTTTACGATCATGCAAAACTTAGCGTTGTTCCTCTTCTTAATGGCGGTGGGACGCGCGTGAAAATTCTTGAATCAATGATTTACAAAACATCTGTGGTATCGACTGCTATCGGGGCAGAGGGCCTTGATGTGATTGATGGAGTACATATTGCGATTGCTGATAAACCGGAAGAGTTTGCGAATCGATGCGTGGAACTCCTTTTGGATTCAGAAAAATGTATGCGGATTGCTATGAATGGTCATGCGCTGATTAAAGAGAAATATGGTATTGATAAGTTTGTTGCGAGCATGGATAAGTTTTTCGATGCATATCAAAAGGAATATGCTTCTGCTAGGAGCTGACTATGCCACCTTCTGTATCCGTAATTATTCCCACATTTAATAGAGTCGCGTTTCTTAAGGATGCTATCGCTAGTGTTATGGCGCAATCATTTACTGACTGGGAATTAATAGTTGTCGATGATGGTTCGACCGATGCAACTCCAATTGTCCTCCAAAATTATATTGAGCAAGATCATAGAATTCGATCGATATGGACGAGTAATAACGGTGTTGCAAAAGCGCGATCGCTCGGAATAGAAGCAGCAAAAGGGAAATACATTTCATTTTTGGATGATGATGATTATTATTTGCCCGGCAAATTAGAATCCCAATTCAAACACTTGGAGGATAACCCTTCGCTTATGTTTGTGTATGGATATGCAGAAGTTGTCGATGTGAAAAACGATTATTTAAAAATGGCACCTCGGAACCCTGCGCATTCTTTTCATGATTTGATTTGTGATTCGGTGATATTGCCTACCTCGGTGCTAGTGCGTAAAGTTGTGCTTGACGAGTTTGGGGGGTTCCGAGCGGGGTTAAAAACATGTGAGGATTATGATTTGTGGTTGAGGATAGCGCATAAGTATCCTTTTGCCTTTTATCCCGAGATAGTATCAAGGTATCGGCGACATGATTCTAATATAACACATAATATTTACCAGATTTATTCGGATGAAAATAGAGTGCGGCAACATTTGCTATTGATAACGCGAAACAAAACAGAGAGGAAAATGATTAGAGAATCTATTAAGCGTAGTTCGACGCGCTTTTTTGGCATAGCATCACAGTTAGCCGAATCCAAAAATTATAAAGAGGCGTTACGATTTTATGAATCTGCTCTTTTGCTAAATCCATTGGTCTCTTTTCAAATATCGTGGATGAGTAAGAGAAATGTGCTGCTAAAGTTGATTTACCCATATCTTTCTCTGTTCTATTGTGTTCTGATGTTGTTTCTAAGCCAATGTCGTTTAAAAGTGGCGCGTTCAAATGTATAACGTTAGCATAATTATTCCCACATATAATCGGCCGCAATTCCTAAAGCGAGCGATTCAAAGTGTTTTGTCGCAAACGTATAAAGATTACGAAATTATCGTTGTGCAAAACGGGCCTGTCGAACATTCAAAAGCGCTGGTCGATGAGTTAATCCGAAATGGCGCGCCAATTCGTTATATTAACGAACCTCGAGCATGCCCTGTAAATGCTCGTAATGTTGGCGTTTTGGCAGCGCAAGGTGAGTATGTCGCTTTTCTGGATGACGACGATGAGTGGTTGCCGAATAAATTAGAGGTACAAGTTGCTTTTTTGGAGAAACAGGAGAATATCGGATTAGTTGGGTGTCAAATGGATATGGTCGATGAATGGAATCAAGTCGTCCAGTCTCAGAAAAGTCATTATGACGGCGAAGTGTCATTTCGGGGGTTGCTATTAAACGGTTGTTTCATACTTTCGCTTTCCTGCGTTTTAGTTAGAAAGCGGTGTTTTAAAGAATTGGGTGTGCTTAAAGTAAAATATCATATTGCAAATGATTATGAGCTCTATCTGAGATTGTCGAAAAAATATCAAATCGCATATGTCCCATTTCCCTTGGTCCGATATCATCGGCATAATACCAATCTGTCACGAAATGTTGCTCGAACTTATCACGAAGTCATTGAAGTGCTAAAAGAGATTTCTCCTGAGCCTAAGCTGGGTGTATCGCGTCATGTATTGCACAGGAGTCTCGCGCGTTATTATTATGTTCTCGCTGCTGACGGTGTTGACCGGCATGACAATCGAGCGGCTGCAATAAACTATTTTATGGCGTTGTTATTTGACCCGTTTGTCGGACTTAGAATCAAATGGGCGAAACATTCTAATATTACATATAGGCTTTTACGCCCTTATATTGCGATGTTTTTCTATGGTGTATTGCTGATTACTGGATTCTTTCTGCGGAATTTATTGATGAAGAAAGCAGGATCAGAGTCATTCGCGAAAGTCGAAGCTCTCTAGCCTCTATATGCCCACAGTCAGTGTCATCATTCCAACGTATAATCGAGCTGATTCCGTATGTGAGTCAATCGACAGTGTGTTAGTGCAATCATGTGCGGATTTCGAAGTCCTCGTTGTCGATGATGGCTCTACGGATCATACGGGTGAGGTGTTGGCGCCATATGTTCGCGATGGGAGAATTCGATTGATTCGTGGAGAACACCGCGGTGCAGCGGCCGCTAGGAATTTGGGCCTTGCGCATGCGTGCGGGGAATTTATCGGGTTCTGCGATTCAGACGATTTGTGGGTTCCGAATAAACTTGAGCTTCAGCTTTCCTATTTTGCAAGTCATCCTCACGTGGATCTTGTTTTTGGAGATATCGCATCCTACCGGGACGGCCGGTTAGAGACTCAGTCTTATTTTGCAGAGCGAAAACCTTATGCGGGTCGTGTTTTCCATAAGCTGTTTGAAAGGAATTTTGTTACCAATGTCACGGTGCTTGTGCGCAAACCGGCTTTAACGGAAATCGGCGGGTATGATGAGAAGTTGAAAACTTCCGAGGATAATGACTTGTGGTTGAGATTTAGTCAGCGTTTCCAAATAGGTTTCGTGAATCCAGTATTGGTCAAGGTCCGCCGTCATGGCGGAAATTTGACCTCGAATGCCGACGAGGCTTTCGCGAATCGCCTTGCCGTACTGAAGAGCATTGCGGCGCAAAAGGGGAATATTCCCCGGAGAGTGATTCGCCGCGCTTACGCGAATATTTACCGGTCAATGGGATACGATCGATTGCATCAGCGTCGGGCCAAAGATGCAAAGTCGGCACTTTTAGAAAGTATCCGTTTAAATCCCTGGTCGCTTACCAGTTACAAGTATCTCTTAGCGACATTGTTTCCTGTTAACGTGCAACATTGATCCGCCGGTGGCCGTTTGGTCCTCAATTGTCGCGCCGGCGCGACAATTGACCGTTGACCGGAGGCGTCCGGTGGGGACAAGAAAGACCCAGGACCCAAGACCCAAGTCTCAAGACAGAAGTAAGGAGTAAGGAGTAAGGAGTAAGGAGTAAGGAGTAAGGAGTAAGAAGTAAGAAGTAAAAGATAATGGGCCGGGGATGAATAACGATCGTAGGGGCGGTTCGTGAACCGCCCGTGCAGAGCAAGAAGAAACGTGGAATCTGGAACGCAAGGAAGAAGTCAGGGCTAAAGAATTAATGCGTGTGCTTTTTGAAACGGTCGAAAAGATAAGCAGCACCAAGCGCAATCATGATAAATGAAACGATAATTGCCGCCATACTCAGCATGGGCTATTTCCTTTCCGGTGATTTTGAAGGGCATAGGCTAAATGCCAAACAAAATACTATCACGATGATTAACCCGGTGGCAATTTTATTTAAGAGATGCGCAGGCGAAAGCCAGACGGAAATAAACGCGGCACCAATCAGAATTTCGGCGATACGGAACAGCGATTTTGATATGGCGTCTCTGCGGTACGGTTCAAACATAATGAAATAATACAACGAAAGAGAATGTTTGGTCAAGAATAAAACACATAAAAATAATGATGATATAGCATATTTTGAAGTTGACCGGGCGGCGTCCGGTGGGGACAAGAAAGACCCAGGACCCAAGACTCAAGACCCAAGACCGAGGTGAGGGAAAAGTGACACGGCGCGTGGGCGAGACGGCGACACGGGGAAACGGCGATGGGGCGACACGGCGAAAGGGCGACGCGGGGCGAGGGAGTCCCAGGCCTACAGACAACAGACTACAGACGACAGACCGCAAACTACAGACGACAGACCGCAAACTACAGACTACAGACCGCAGACTACAGACTTCAGACTTAAAAGAGGTCTGGGGTCTTTGGTCTGGGGTCTTTGATCTGGGGACTTTGGTCTGTGGTCTGTTGACTGTGGTCTAGTACAGCGCAAGAAGAAATGCGGAACACGGAACGAACCGCCCGGACGAAGAATGCCTATGCGGGTAATATGACATATGCTATAATATGTCATATTTAAAAATAGGACATATGTCACATGTCTAAGATAGATGATGCCAAAGGAATCTTGCTGACGGACAAGCGCAAGCTTGAGGCGCTGACCCGGGAGGCCGGGTTTAAACGCAGTGCCTTGGCCCGCGAACTTGACGTCACCTACCGGACGGTTGTGCGCTGGCTTGACGAAGGGGTCAGACCCCATCCGGCCCAGAGCCGGAGGATCGATGAGCTTTTCAAAGATCATGTGAATCTCGTGCCGTTTGTCGATCGGTTGAAGTCCCGTTTGAGGGACCCGTTGGCCAGACTGAAATCGGACCCGGTTTTGCGGGAAGCCCTGATCCTTGAAATTACCTATCATTCCAATGCCATCGAAGGCAGCCGTATGACGATGCGGGAGACCGAGCAGGCGATTGCGGGGAGCCCGGTGAAGGGGAAGCAACCCTTTGAGATTTTCGAAGCCGTCAATCACCGCAATGCCTGTCTTGAGCTATTCGATAAGGTCACCGATGGGTTTGTGATCACCGAAGAGTTTATCCTGAAACTGCATTCGATCGTGATGTACAACTTTCACGACAAATTACCCGGACGGTACCGCACGGGTCATGTCAATCTGACCAATACGGAAAAGGCGCTGCCTTCCTCTCAGCAGGTCCCGGTCCGGATGAAAGCCCTGCTCAAGACCATTCGCAGATACGGCAAGAATCCCGTGGCCAAGATTGCGAACGATCACTACGAGTTTGAAAGTATTCATCCATTCTTCGACGGCAACGGGAGGGTCGGACGGCTTTTGATGATGGCCCAGCTTTTGAGTTGCGGATATCCGCCGTCGATGATACGGATTGATGATCAAAATGCCTATTATTACGCTTTGGGCAAAGGAGATCTGGGGGATTTCAGGGCACTGGTACAGATGGTCGCCGAAAGTGTTTTGCGCGGGTTTGCGTTTATGACGGAAAAGAGCAAGGGACAAGAGAGACCCAAGTCCCAGGACCCAAGACCCAAGACCGAGGTGAGGGAAAAGTGACACGGCGAGTGGGCGAGACGGCGAAAGGGCGACGCGGGGCAAGGGACAAGAAAGACCCAAGTCCCAGGACCCAAGTCTCAAGACCAGGACGAGGGGCGAGGGATGAGTAACGACCGTAGGGGCGGTTCGCGAACCGCCCGTACAATTACATCGATACGCCGTTACAGAAACCGTCTCCCGTAACACGTGGAACGTGGAACCTTGATATCGAGCGTAGGGGCGCCCCTTGTGGGCGCCTGTTATGCGAATTTGTTTACGGAGAAAAAAATTGGCAATTCTAAAAAATTTCACGAAAGCCGACCGTCTCTGGTTTTGGACGGTTGTTTTGTTGTTCGGTCTCACCGTCGGGGCCTTTTACCCGGGATTTATGGGCAATGACGAAATCGATCAGTATGCCCAAGCCAAGAATCAGTACTATACCGGCTGGCATCCTCCCGTGATGAGCTGGTTGTGGAACAAGCTGCTCTGGTTCTCCGACGGTCCTGCCGGGATGCTGGTGTTTCAGAACCTTTGTTTTTGGTCGGGGGTTTTGCTTTTGGGGTTTTTGGCCGGAGGTTTATATTCAAGACTGGTATTATTGTTTTTTTCTTTGATGCCTCCGGTCATCAGTCAGTTGGGATCGGTTACCAAGGACACGGGAATGAGCGTCACTTTGTTCCTGGCCTGTGCCGTGGCTTTGACCCTCCGGGAACGCCGCTGGGCGCTCCGGAGTGTTACGGGTGCGGCTGCGGCGGTTCTTTGCCTGCTGTCTTTGCTTTATGCGGTATCGGTACGCTGGGATGCGGTGACGGCAATCTTTCCGGTTTGTTTTTTGGCGGCATGGGCCTTCGCAAAATCCGGGAGAAGGCTATGGCCGGGAACCGGGCTTCTCCTTTTTGCCGTGCTGCTTTTGCTCAGGTCGTTGATCTTTCATGCCCTGGTCGCCAAAGACCAGCGCGTGGATATCCGGCAGGCGCTTGAAATATTCGATCTCGCGGGTATTTCGGTACGGGAGCACAAGAGTTTGATGCCTGTCTATCTCCAGGATCGGGGCGTGGATATGAAAATGATTCAAGACGCGTATTCGCCCGAGACCAATTCTCCGTTGATGTATGAATCCAAAAAAATGGCGATGCCCCTGACCAAAAGTCCGGCGTATCTGCATGAATTGGATACGGCGTGGATCGGGGCCGTGCGTGCCCATCCGGTCAGTTATCTCGGGCACCGGTTCCGTTGTTTCATGTCCTTTTTGCGTTTGACCGAAAATCGATCTTATTTGCCCTATCGTTGCGGGATACCCGGTAACGATTTAGGGCTGACATTCAATATGAAACGGTTTTCCATCGAGATGTATCTTCGGTATATGCAAATGTCCTCGGACACGCTGTTTTTCAGGCCCTATGTTTATTTGTTGCTGTGCCTTGCCTTGTTTGTTCTGGGAATGTTTCAGGTGAGTTGCGGGAATCATCAAGCGATCAGTGCCGCGTTGATTGCAATGAGCGGCGGGATGTATTTGTCCTTTTTATTCTTTTACGGCCTCGCTTCGGATTTCCGTTATGCCTATTGGGCTGTCTTGGCGTCCGGATTGAGTTTATTTTTGTCCCTCTGCGAGTGGAGTAAGCTGTCTAAGACGAATGGAGGAACGCGCGATGCGTCTTAGACTGACTCCTGCTTACTGCCTATCGCCTGCGGCTTCCTCATCCGGGGGCCCATCATGACGCCTCGCACTGTCCGTCCCGCCGCCGCTCCCGCAAGCGATGACCGTTCCTATATCTGGGTTGCGGCCGTCATTTGTTTTCTGGCCTGGGTCGTCATCAAAGAAATTATTATACCGCGTCCCATTATGGTCGCGATGGCTTTGCTGGCGGGTGTCTTTTTGTTCTTCAAGGGGTCCCAGAAGCCGGAGCTTGTGACTTATGCGCTGGTTGCGTATTTACCGTTCAGCCGTGAACTGGTCGGTGATTTCGGCGGTCTGGCGACGGCATTTAATTTTACGAATATTTTGATGATTTTTATCCTTTGGGTTTGGTTCACGGGCCGTTATGCCCAGGGGGAACCCAGGTGGATTTCAACGCCGTTGAATGTGCCGATTATGGTTTTTATTTTGATCGGACTTATTTCCATTTGCCGCGGCAGTTATTTGGATGTCGGGGACATCGGTGTTGTCATCATTAATTACAAACGCTGGATTACGCCCATTGTTTTATATTTTTTGGTGCTGAATACCGTGAAGGACAGGATCACCATCCGCAATGTGGGCATTATTATCATGATCGCGACGACGGTCGCGGCGCTTATGGCGATTTATGATTACATCGACAAAGGCGATGTCGGGAGCATGGAGAAATCGAGAATCGGCGGTATCGCGGAACAACCGAATCAGTTGGCGGCCTTTTTCAATTACTACATGTTTTTGCCGCTGGGTTTCTTTATCATGAACATGAATAAAGCCCGATACTGGTGGCTTTTGGTCCCGTTCATGCTCTGCTTCCGCGGAATTATGGTGACATTTTCCCGGGGAGGATATCTTTCGTTTGCACTCGGTGCTTATTTCATCACTTTTTTTCGGAGTAAAATTCTGCTCCTTTTGCTGGTCCTGGCCACCTACATTATTTATCTAAATCCCTGGATGCTTCCCGCGGGCATACGGTATCGCATGGGACAAACGGTCAAAGAAGCACCTGCAGGGGAGACCTCTTCGGGGCTGAGTGAAGCTAATATTGATACAAGTTCCCGCCGGCGCGTGGAAGTATGGCGGGCAGGTTTGGATATGATCAAAGACAATCCTGTTTTCGGCGTCGGTTACGGCTTGTTCCCGTATATGGTGAAATATTACTGGGACGGCGGAGAGATGGACTCGCATAATACCTATATTATTCTTGCCGCCGAGATGGGCCTGCCGGCGCTTATCGTATTTCTATGGATTATTTGGCTGATCTTATGGAATACCGCGGCTTTGTATTATAAAACGAAAGATCCCTTTGCGAAGGCGCTGGCTTTGGGCTGGCTCGGAGGTCTCGGCGGGCTTTTGCTCAGCAATATGTTCGGTTCGCGTCTTGATTCGCAGGAAATTTCGGGTTATCTCTGGATCCTTTCCGCGCTGATCATGAGGCTGAAGATTTTGGATGCGAGGGAAGGCGTTGCGGCGGCACCCGTGCGGAAGATTGGATACGGCAAGCGGCCAGAAGCAAGAGAAGAGCGACACGGCGAAAGGGCGACACGGTGAAAGGGCGAAGAAAGAAAAGATGAATATACGAAATTATAAAGATCTGGATGTGTTTCAAAGAGCGATGAATTTAACTATGAAAATATTTGAGATAACCAAAGGTTTCCTGCGGGAAGAGCAATCTTCGTTAACGGATCAGATACGCGGGTCGTCAAGATCCGTGTGTGCCGATATCGGCGAGGCATGGCGAAAGAGACGTTATCAAGCGGCATTTATCAGCAAGTTAAGCGATGCAGAAACAGAAGCCTGTGAGACGCACGTATGGATCGAAATTGCGAAGCGATGTGGTTATTTGACCGAAAGTCAGGCAAAATCCATGGACGAAGAATATGATCATGCCATGGGTCAGCTGGTGTCAATGATTGACGATTCAGACAAATGGATCATTCGTGCGCCGCGTCGCCGTGTCTTGGGACTTGGGTCCTGCGTCTTGGGTCTGCCGTGCCCCGCGTCTGGTGCCGCGTTTCCCGTGCCCCTTTTACGTGAAACATGGAATGTGGCGCGTGGTACTCGAAAGGCCGGATCATGACCACGCCGCCGCCGCTCGTGACCATGATTTCGCTTTGTTATAACCATGAACGGTATCTGGATGATCACATCGCCGGGCTTTTGAGCCAAACGCATAAAAATATCCAGCTGGTCCTTTTGGACAACGGTTCGACGGACGGATCGTGGGAGAAGATCAGATCCTTTGAGCCGAAGCTCCGGGCCGCATTTCCGAAGGTCGTCTTAAAACGCAATGAGAATATCGGCGTATTCAAAGCCTTGGCGTTTGCGCTGGGCATGGCGGAAGGGGAATTCGTCAGCATGAGTTCGACCGATGACTATTTCCTGCCCGAAAAAATAGAGGAAAACGTTAAATATCTGATGGCGCGCCCGGACACGGGACTGGTCCATAGCGATTTTAATCAGGTCCATGCGGACAGGACCGTGGGGCAAGTCTGGAAATCTCAAAACAAGAAAATTCCGGAAGGGCGGGTGTTCGACAGCCTGATCGCCAAAGATTTCTATATCGTCCCGTGTCTCATATGTGTACGGACGGAACTTATGCGCCGGTATGTCGATTTTCTCCAATACGAGAAAGAGGGCTATCTTCTCGAGGATGAGCCGATGCTGCTCGATTTGGCCGCCCACACAAATTTCGGTTACATTGATAAGCCGCTGGCTTGTTACCGTATCGTCCCCGGGTCGATGTCGCGTTCGAAGAATGCGGTAACTTTCATGGCTTTCAGGAAATCGGTATGCCGGATACGGAAAGATTATGCGGTGAAATATCATGCGTCCGGGCCGGCCCAAAAGGCGATGGAAAAAAGAAACTATTGGGTTCTGTTCGCGACCGGTTATGAATGCTGCCTGAGAAAAGAATGCCAGGAAAGTTTTGCGTGGTTGGCGAAAAATTATCCCGGGGAATTCAATACCTTCCGGTACCGGCTGCGCGCATGGTCGACATGGCATCCGTGGATTTGGCGCCTTTTGAACGGACGCCGTCCACGAGGAGAGGTTACCGCTTAAGATTGTTAACGTCTCCCCGTGGACGTCATCCGGTTGAATTAATATTGGCAAGTTGAATTTTTTTTGACTACAATTGTACTCCGAATGGATACTCTTAGGCATCAGGGGACAGATACCGTTTTTTTGACTAAAGACAACAGACCACAGACCACAGACTACAGACTACAGACCGCAGACTACAGACTTCAGACTTAAAAGAGGTCTGGGGTCTTTGGTCCGGGGACTTTGGTCTTTGGCCCGCCTGCCCGACTTTCGTCGGGCAAGCCGGCTT
>JAQTOZ010000106.1 GCA_028713205.1 Candidatus Omnitrophota bacterium | reverse complement strand
CGATGCCTTCCGGCAACACATACCTAAGATGTCCCGCGCTTTTCTTTTTGTCACGCATCATCGCACGGAGCAAATCATCGATCACCAAACGGAAGCGGGACATTGAAACAGGCAATCCGAAGCGGGAAATCAATCGCGCTTGCCGCGTTTCCTCATCGCCGGACAGAATCCCCAAATAAACGGCCAATCTTGCGGCGCAGATCATACCCAAAGCGACCGCTTCCCCATGCATCATTTTTTGATATCCCGTCACTTGTTCGAGGGCATGCCCAAAAGTATGTCCATAATTCAGGATCATCCGTTCGCCCTTCACTTCTTTTTCGTCCCGGCTGACGACATCGGCTTTGATCCGCGCACAGGCTTCAATCGCGGCAAAAAGGGCATTGCTATTCCTGGCCATGATTTGATGGCCCCGAAGCTCCAACAAGCGAAATAACCGGGCATCGCGGATCACGCCATATTTCACGACTTCCGCCATGGATGCCCGAAACTCGCGGTCCGGAAGCGTCGCCAGCACATCGATATCGGAAACGACCATCTTGGGCGGATAAAAAGTCCCGACCAGATTTTTTCCTTCCGCGAGATTGATCCCGGTCTTGCCACCGATCGAGCTATCGACTTGAGCAAGCAGCGTTGTCCCGACATTCACAAAGGCGATCCCGCGCAAATAAGTCGATGCCGCAAACCCCACAAGATCCCCGACCACACCGCCCCCGAGCGCAACCAACGTATCACGCCGTTCAAAATCATTTTTGACTAAACCACGGTAGAGACGGAAGAGTTGTTTTTCCGATTTGGTTTTCTCACCATCCGGCACAACATGAACGACGACTTTGAATCCGGCGCGTTTGAAGGATCGCCGCAACTCTTGCAAATGATATCGGGCCACTTTGTCTTGCGTCACAATCATGATTTTACTCTCGAAAGGGCTCTTAAACCCGTTTCGGGCCCATCCCCTTTTCATCAAGGGGCCGACCTTTCCAATCAAATTCCGTCCGATAAAAACCGGATACCGGCCACCTGAACTCTTAACCCAAATTTGTTTCATCATTTATTCTCCCTCGTTAAAACTTCAAATATTTCGCGTGCTGCATCTTCCGCGGTTTTACCATCCGTATCCATATGAAGGACAGACGACTGTTCGTAGAGGGTCTTGCGAGCCTCGTAAATTTTCTGCAAACTCGCACGCGGATCAGGCGTCAAAAGCAGCGGCCTGTCTTTCTTGTCTCTGAGACGTGCCCATAAAACATCCAGCGACGTTTTAAGATAAACGACCTTGCCGCTTTCCTGCATCATCCGCACATTTTGCGGCCGCAGGACAATACCCCCGCCCGTCGCAATCACCAACGAAGGAGTGTGGCACATTTCTCCGAGCGCAGCCGTCTCTTCATCCCTGAAAAAAGGCTCCCCTTTGGATTCAAATATTTCTGCGATCGCACATTGATTCTTTTCTTCGATCCATTGATCCAGGTCGACAAACCGATATTTCAAAAGCACCGCCAGCCTTTTGCCGGTCACGCTCTTGCCGGACCCCATCATCCCGGTCAAATAAATGTTATTCATAGATCTGCGTCAAATAACCTTCGTAATTTCGGACAATTTCTCCGAGAGAATCACCGCCGAACTTTTCAAGCATGGCATCCGTGATCACCGTAGCCACCAGGGATTCACCGATAACACTCCCGGCAGGAACGGCACAAATATCGGAACGCTCATAGTGAGCCTGTTCGGCGACCCTGGTTTTCATGTTGACAGACATTAGCGGTTGCCCGAGCGTCGAAATCGGTTTCATCGTCGCACGAACGATTAGGTCCGCGCCATTCGTCACACCGCCTTCAAGCCCTCCCGCACGGTTGGTTTTATGATAAAAACCGCGTTTCTTATCATGAAAGATTTCATCATGCGCCGCAGAACCCGAAAGTCCCGCGAGTTCGGTCCCGCGCCCGATTTCGACGGCTTTGACCGTTTGCAGACTCATGAGAACCTGCGCCAGGCGGCCGTCCAGTTTCCTTTCGAAATGGACATAAGAACCCAAGCCGATCGGAACACCTGACACCCGGACCTCGAATTTTCCGCCGCAGGTGTCTCCTTGGCGGCGCGCCGCGTCGATGGCCTTCATCATTTCTTTTTCCGCCTTACGGGAGATACAATTGACGGATGATTTTTTCGTAAGCTTGCGGATGTCATCGATGGCAAGATCTTCCTTGTCTGGTACGCAGACGCCGCCGATCTGGACAACGTGACTCGCAATTTCAATGTCGAACTCGCAAAGAAACAACTTGCACAAGGCACCGACCGCGACACGCATCACGGTTTCCCGCGCACTGGCCCTTTCCAAAACAGGACGGATATTCTGGTCGTATTTCAGTGCGCCCGCCAAATCCGCATGCCCGGGACGCGGATGAAACACATCCGGCATCTCACGGATCTTAAAATCCCTGTTCCTCAGCAAAAAGCCGATCGGAGCCCCCGTCGTCTTTTGCCGGACAACGCCTCCCACCAACTCCACGCGGTCTTTTTCGATCAATTGCCGTCCGCCGCGGCCATACCCTTGCTGACGGCGAGCCAATTCCGAATTGATAAAATCGAGATCGACATCCAAACCGCTCGGCATACCTTCCAAAATGGCCGCCATATATTGGCCATGCGATTCGCCCGTCGTAATCGTCCGTAACATGATTTACCTCGCTTCTTCGTAAAGTTTTACCGCTTGGATTTCTTCAACAAATTTAGTGATAAATAAACCAAACAATCCAGTCGCCCCAGAGAAAGAGACAAACCCCTGCAGCGGCGAGATACGGCCCGTAAAGCACGATTTCGGATTTATGCGTCCACTTCAAGTACAGCGCGACGGGCAAAGCCAAAACCGGCGCTAAAAAATAGACCAAAATAACTTTGGTAATCCCTAAAAAGACGCCTAACATCGCCAGCAGTTTTACGTCCCCGCCCCCCATACTGTCTTTACGGAACAAAAACTTACCCAGAATTCCCGTCAGCCATAAAATTCCTCCGCCTGTCACAAGTCCC
This sequence comes from Candidatus Omnitrophota bacterium, assembly GCA_028713205.1. Classification (GTDB taxonomy): domain Bacteria; phylum Omnitrophota; class Omnitrophia; order Omnitrophales; family Aquincolibacteriaceae; genus JAQTOZ01. Next base: position 7,698 of record JAQTOZ010000106.1, on the reverse strand, counting down.
AAGGCGGCTTGTTTAACGCCCCCGGTCCAGTCGGTTCCCCCCAGCATTTCGGGATGGGCAACACTCAAAAAAAGACCGGCGGCAATACCAAAAAAAGTAAACTCATCCGGGATCAAACCGGTTTCAAGGTCCGTCACCGAAACGGCCAGCAGGATCGAACATAAAATGACCGCGCCCGTAAAAAACCAGGACAAACCGTAAAACTTCCAAAGGACAACCCAAAGCACGCCGGAAGTCAACTCCATGAAAAAATACCGCGGAGCAATTTTAGCGTCGCAATGGCGGCACTTGGCCCGCAGCAAAAGAAAACTTAGAATCGGAATGTTATCGTACCAAAGAATAGATTTTTTGCATTCCGGGCAATGCGATCCGGGCTTAATGATGGACTCTTCCCGCGGGAACCGGTGGATACAAACATTCAAAAAACTGCCAAACGATATTCCCACCGTGAACAGGAAAACCGCGATCGCCCAGTGTTCCATCGTTCCCCCTACGGATTTGACTTCAGTGCATTTTCGAGCACACGGCGCATCACCGGCACCGGCGCCTTTTTTTGTGTCCAAAATTCAAACGCCTTGGCACCTTGATACAGTAACATGCCAAGCCCATTGACGGCCCGGTGGCCGCGCCGGCGCGCCACTTTCAAGAACGGTGTCACGCTGGGACGGTAAATCAAATCATAAAAAAGCATGCGCCTTTTTGCACTCCCTTGGGGTATCCAAGATGCCCGGATAATCACCGGGTCGTCCGGTTTCAAGCCCATGGCCGTAGCGTTCACAACAAGGTCGACATCCCGCAAAACAGTTTTCAATTCCTCTTCATTCTGGGCAACGGTGATCCATTCCGTCTTCGGAAAAAGAGGCTTTAAATCTTTGAAAAGCTTTCCGACTTTTTCAGGATAAATGTCCGTTATCGCAATGGACCGGGCGCCTTCGTCGGCCAAACCGTAGGCGACCGCGCGCGCCCCGCCCCCCGCACCGAAAATAAGTGTCTTCTTACCCCGGGGGCGAAATTTGCCATCGCGTTCGAGTGAGAGTAAAAAGCCATCCACATCGGTGTTCGTCCCGATCCATTTTCGACCTTGGTAAAGAACAGTGTTGACGGCACCAATCCCACGTGCCCTGGGTGTCAGCCGATCCAAATAAGGGATCACTTCTTCTTTGTAAGGGACTGTCACATTAAATCCCCCTAACCGCAAACGCTCAATATTCCCGAAAACTTTATGGAAATGCGGACGGTCGAGCTCCAGCACCAAGTAGAAAGCCTTCAAACCGAGGGCAGCAAAAGCAGCTTCCTGCATCGCAGGCGAAAGGGTATGACCTAACGGGAAACCAAAAATTCCGAATGACTTGAAATCAACTTTTTTCTTCACACCGGCGACGGTCCGACGGTTCCCTGAGGGAACATTTGCGACAAGCGCTTGTTGAGGGCAAATAAATACGCCTTCACGCTCGCTTCGATGATGTCCGTACTGGTTCCATGGCCGGTCACTTCCTTGCCACTCACCGCCAACTTGACAATCACCTCACCCTGAGCATCCTTGCCGCTTGTCACCGATTGAATGCCGTAATGAATAAGCTTCGCTCCGGACTGGGTAATCCTCTCAACGGCCTTGTAACATGCATCCACGGGGCCATCTCCTTCCGAAGAAGCGGCGCGGATCTCACCCTTGAATTTGAGACGGACCTCGGCATGCGGAGGCTTTCCCGATTCCGTCCGCACCGACAGATAATTCAATTCCCAAGTTTCCGGAACACGCACGACACCTTCTTCCAAGAGGGCCTCGATATCTTCATCGAAAACATATTTCTTCTTATCCGCCAACGCCTTGAAACGCGCAAAGGCCCTGTCGATCTCTTTTTCCGTAAGCGCAAACCCGAGTTTTTTGACGCGTTCACGAAACGCATGCCGCCCGGAGAGTTTTCCCAAGAGCAATTGACTTCCCGATAGACCGATTTTTTTCGGATCAATAATTTCATAAGTCTGGCGTTTCTTTAAAACACCGTCCTGATGAATGCCCGATTCGTGTGAAAACGCGTTCCGGCCGACGATCGCCTTGTTGGGCTGCACGATCATCCCCGTCAAATGGGACACCAAACGTGAAGTTTTGGTAATCTCGCGAGAACAAATATCGGTATAGCAATCCATAAAATCGCGTCGCGTATCGATGGCCATCACAATCTCTTCCAAAGACGCATTGCCCGCACGCTCACCGATCCCATTGACGGTACACTCCACCTGATTCGCTCCGGCACGGATCGCGGCCAAGGAATTGGCGACCGCTAATCCCAAATCGTTGTGACAATGCACCGAGAGCACAACCTCGCGACCCAGCACGGGCACTTTTCGAATCAGAAGATGGATCAGATCACCAAATTCCTCCGGGATCGCATACCCCACCGTGTCCGGGACATTGATCGAGGTTGCACCTGCGTCAACGGCCGCAGCAACCGTCTCGACCAAAAATTTAGGCTCCGTACGCGAGGCGTCTTCCGGAGAAAACTCAATCTGTCTAAAATCCTTTTGGGCATATTGAATGTTCTGGACCGCCATCTGTAATATTTCTTTCTTGTCTTTTTTCAACTTATATTGCCGATGGATTTGAGAAGTCGCCAGGAACACATGCAATCTTTTCCGCTTGGCCTTTTCCAACGCCTTCCGGCAAGCATCAATATCCCTTGGAATCATTCGCGACAACCCGCAAATGATGGGACGACGAACCTCCGCGGCAACCATTTGTACGGCTTCCAGTTCTCCGGGTGAAGACGCGGGAAAACCGGCCTCAATGACATCCACATTTAAACATTCCAGCTGCTTGGCAATCTTCACCTTCTCGGCCGGGGTCAGCGAAGCCCCCGGCGATTGCTCACCGTCACGAAGGGTCGTATCAAAAATGTGAATTTTTCTTTTTTTTTCAGACATAAAATTTGAACCTTAAGAAACTTTCGCAGCCTTTCCTTTGGCTTTCGGCTTCTCCGGAGATTTGTGAAGCCAAGGCATCATCTCGCGCAGCTTGGCTCCGACTTTCTCGATTTCATGCTCGTCGCATTCTTTGCGATAACGGCTGAAATTCGGGCGGCCTTTTTTATTTTCTTCAATCCACTCACGCGCAAAAGCTCCGGACTGCACTTCTTCGAGGATTTTTTTCATTTCTTCCCGGCTCCGCGTATTGATAACACGTTTGCCGCGTGAGTAATCCCCGTACTCCGCCGTATCCGAAACTTTGCGGTGCATTCCGCCGATACCGTCCGTAAAAATGGCATCGGTAATCAATTTGACTTCATGCTGGCATTCAAAATAGGCCATTTCCGGCTGATATCCCGCCTCGACCAGTGTTTCATAACCGGCACGGATCAACTCGCAGAGTCCGCCGCACAAAACAACCTGCTCGCCAAAAAGATCCGTTTCTGTCTCTTCCTTAAAATTCGTTTGAATCACGCCCGCGCGCGTCCCGCCGATCGCTTTCGCATAGGCAAGGGCGTACTCCAGCGCTTTGCCGCTCGCATCCTGCTGCACAGCCACAAGACACGGGACTCCGCCGCCTTCGAGATACTGGGAACGCACCAGAGAACCGGGGCCTTTGGGCGCAACCATAAAAACGTCGACACTTTTCGGCGGTTTGATATATCCGAAGTGGATATTGAAACCGTGCGAGAAAACCAGGGACTTCCCCTCTTTCAAGTAAGGGGCCACATACTTTTCATAAATTTCCGCTTGAAGATGATCCTGTGTCAGCATTTGAATAAAATCCGCCTGCTGGGCGGCTTCACTGGCTTCCACGGGTTTAAAACCATCCGCGCACGCAAGATCGTAATTCTTGGTTCCCTTCAGCTCGGAAACAATGACCTCAACCCCCGAATCTCGCAGGTTCAACCCCTGTCCGCGCCCCTGAATACCATAACCGATGATTGCTACTTTTTTCTTTTTCAACAAATCCAAATTTGCATCTTTGTCATAATAAATTTTAGCCATTGAAATATCTCCTTTAAGATTGAATGGTTTGATCAATCCAGTTTGCGCCGGCCTTCGCCGGACTGCCGCAATTTTTCTTTGCCTTCTTTGTCGGTCTTGCGCCTTGCACCCACACGCCGGTCCTTGAAATTTTTTGATGCAGGATCGTTGGAATGCGCATTCAAAACGGATTTGCGGCTGATCGCAATCGATCCCGTGCGAACGACTTCCAAAATCCCGAACGGACGCAACAACTCAAGCATCGCATCGACCTTGCTCTCCCCGCCGGTCACTTCGATCGTCAGCGAATCCGGACTCACATCAACGATTTTCGCGCGAAACGTATTGACGATCTGCATCACATCGCTGCGCGTCTCGCTGGTGGCCCTCGCTTTGATGAGCACAAGCTCGCGTTCAATCAACTGGCCGGGTTTCAAATCAATCACCTTGATGACGTCCACCAATTTGTCGAGTTGCTTGATGATTTGGTCCAAAACGCGGTCGTCCCCCTGAGCCACAATGGTCATACGAGAAACTGTCGGATCCTCCGTTTCTCCGACCGCCAAACTGTCGATATTAAATCCGCGCGCGGAAAACAAGCCTGCGATACGGGCCAATACGCCGAAATGATTTTCAACCAACGCCGAAATGGTATGTTTCATACAATTCTCCTTCATTTGATTCGATGATTATGCCATATCCATGACTTGATCCAGCGCATGCCCCACCGGCACCATCGGGAACACGTTATTTTCTCTCGAAACACGCACATGCACGAGCACCGGCCCTCGATGTTTCAAGGCCTTCTTAATCGCCGGAACCACCTCGGCTTTTTTTGTCACACGCAGACCAAGGACACCGTAACTCCCCGCAATTTTCACAAAATCGGGATTGGCCCGGTCCAAATCGCTTGCCGAATACCTTTTCCGATAAAACAGTTCCTGCCATTGACGCACCATCCCGTAAAAGCCATTATCCAAAATAAAAACCTTGACCGGGACCTTGTGAAATGCGGCTGTCGCAAACTCCGACATGGTCATCTGAAATGACCCGTCCCCGTCGAAACAGACCACCGTGTCCTTAGGACGGCCGAATTGGGCGCCGATCGCCGCCGGGAAACCAAATCCCATCGTCCCAAGCCCTCCGGAGGTAATCATGCTCCGGGGGCGCGCGAACTGATACCACTGCGCCGTCCACATTTGATGTTGTCCCACCCCCGTCACCACCACGGCTTTGTGTTTTGTCAACTCACCGACTTTTTCGATCACATATTGCTGTAAAATATCGTGACTCGATTCGTTGTAACGAAGCGGATGCTTTTTCTTCCATTCTTGGATGGTGTTTAACCATGTTTGGGTCGCCTTGCGTTTATCACGAACATGTTTGTTGAGCTCCCGCAAAACATCTTTCACATTGCCGAGCACCGAGACATCCACCTTGACGGTTTTAGCGATCGAAGCCGGATCGATATCGATGTGCACAATCTTCGCGTACGGCGCAAATTGATCGATTTTACCGGTTACACGATCGTCAAAACGCGCACCCACGGCAATAAGCAAATCACATTGCTGAACCGCATAATTGGCATAAACGCTCCCATGCATCCCGAGCATTCGCAACGCCAGAGGATGGTCCTCCGGAAAAATCCCGAGCCCCAAAATAGTGGTTGTGACCGGAATACCTGTTTTTTGGACCAATTCCCGCACCTCATCCGCAGCATTGGAAGCGATCGCTCCACCGCCGACATAAAGGCACGGCCGTTTGCTTTTCATGATCAAGGCTGCGGCCTTTTTCACGTCCCGGATATCAGGTTCTGCCACGGGCTGATAACTGCGAATATAAACTTTTTCAGGAAACTCAAAATCCACGACGGCGCGGCTCACGTCAACCGGAAAATCGATCAGGACAGGCCCGGGTCTTCCGGTCGAAGCGATATAAAAGGCTTCGCACACAATTCGCGCGATGTCCCGAGCGTCTTTGATTAAATAATTATGCTTGGTCACCGAACGCGTGATACCGACAATGTCCGCTTCCTGAAAAGCATCACTGCCGATCGCGGAGGTCGCGACTTGACCTGTGATACACACCAACGGGACGGAATCCATGGCAGCCGTCGCAAGTCCCGTCACGGTATTCGTTGCCCCGGGCCCGGACGTTACCATGCACACACCGGTACGCCCGGTCGCCCGCGCATAACCATCGGCCATGTGCGTTGCGCCTTGTTCGTGACGATTTAGGATGAATTTGATTTTGGAATCGTAAAGGACGTCAAAGGTGGGCAGAATAACTCCGCCGGGGATACCGAAAATACAGTCCACCCCCAATTTTTCCAAACACCGAATTAAGATTTGCGCTCCTGTGAGTTGCATGCCTTTATCCTTTTACACCGCAAAAAAATCCCGCGCCCATTTCTTAAACTTTTCCTGCCAATTTTTCTGGCTATTCTGCACAATCGTGGCCCAATCTTCGCTCCGCTCATCCAACCATTGAATCAAGGTCTTCTGGTAATCGCGGGTGATCAAATCTTCGCCGGCCGGAAACTTTCTCACCTCGACAAAATAACCCCGCTTCTGAAAATCGTAAGCCGTTTTTTCCGTTTTCTCGATAATGTCTTTTTGATCTTCATTCAACCCAACATAAATCGGGATCTGTTTCTCGGGCGTTGATTCCAATCGCATCAGCTTTTCAAAAACACCGGTCCAAGAACCTTGTTGCCCCACCCACGAACCGTTGAGTAAAGCCATGGCCGAAAATTCTTCTGGATAATTGACGCCCAGATAGGCTGCATAAGTTGCCCCGCTCTTTTGCCCCACCAAAAACACTTTTTTGGGATTCACCGGATAAGCGCTGACCATCAGATTCTTCACTTCGAAAAACCAGCGGTCCAAAGCATTGGGGGTATCCCTCGGCTCTAAATAAGTCGGAACCAGGACCAAGACCGTCGAACGCTTGGCGACACTGATCCACCGATCGATGTTTTTTTCTGCCGTTTCCGCAACATCGGGCACCGAAATAACCATCGGGTATTTACGTCCTGGCTTCAGATTGTCCGGAACGAAAAGGAAAACGGGATAGCGAAAATTTTCGACCTTGATCAAACCCGTTTTGGTCACACCGATAAAAGTATCGGCCCCTATTTTGAACGCACCGAAGCTCGCTAAAAAAATAAAAAAGAGGATAAAGATACCCCTCTTATGCCCCATGTGTATCACCCTCATTGTTCTAAGTTGATCTCAGGCGTTAAAATGGCTTAGAAATTAACGTAACTAGCTGAAAAGACAGGGGTTTATTATAATCAGGAATTCACGAATGTCAATTGAAGGACGGCCAATCGATACCTATCACAAGCTCTAACTCGTTGTAACCATTGAGGAAAGAAAGAAATCTTTCGATCAATAAACCTTTGGATATGGATTCGATTCCTTCAAATAAGGAAGGCTCTCTTATCGGGAAGGGCTAGTAATTTCTATAAGAAGCATCCGGAAAAGTTATTTCGGAAGTCTTAAGGCTTCTAACTTTTGAGTCAATTGACGCGCGCGTTCCGTAATTTCTGTCCAATTGTCCGCACGAAGAAGAGTCCGATCGAAAAGGGCTTTCCCGATCGCAACCGCGACACAGTCTTTCAAGTAGATAAAAGCATTTTCAAGGCTGACGCCCCCCGAAGCGATCAATTTCAAAAAGGGCAAAGTCGCCCGCATCTCTTTCACGTAATTCGGCCCTCCGACCAAACTCACGGGATAAATCTTG
>JAQTOZ010000105.1 GCA_028713205.1 Candidatus Omnitrophota bacterium | reverse complement strand
GCAATTTGTTCTTTCACCTTTGACAAAACAGCTCGGTTTCTGTGGAAAAATCATTTTTTCCGCGCAGTTTAAAATAAATCCAGGTGAGCAGTGCATAACTCGTGACGAGCAGAAGAAAATCCAAGCGCGGAGTTTCCTGGGAAAGCCAAGGGAAATAATCCGCCAAACTCGCCGACCAAAAAATCAGCTTCGCGACTCCTAAGGCGGGCAAAGAAATGATGTTTGAGCCCGGCAACGGTCCCCAAACCGCGCTCAAAGCGCCAAACAACATGGCCCAAGGCACGAGCGGAACGGCGATTAAATTAGTGATTAGGCCAGCCAGGGAGATTCTTTCGAAAGCAAAAGCCATGTAAGGCGTGGTCATCAAAGTGGCGGAGATGGTCGTGGCCGCCGCTTCACGTAATCCGCCGGCCGCGGGGACAATCGACAACTTTTTCGCCATGATCGGCGACCAAATCATGAGCCCGATGGTCGCGAGAAACGAAAGAGCGAAGCCGGCGTCAAAAGCCAGCATCCAAGGATCAATCAAACAGAGTACGAAAGCCGAGACGAGCAGGATGTGCCAAGTCAGCGGCCGGCGGCCTACGTGGCGCGCGAGCAAAACCAGCCAACCCATGACCGCCGCGCGGGCGACTGAGGCCGAAAAACCGGTGAACGTAACGTAAGCGCCAAGGATGATGGTCGTCATCCAAAATGCTTGGCGTCTCCAGAGTCCAAAACCGAGCAAAATGGCAAAGACAATTGAAGCGACGATAGTTATGTTTGATCCGGAAACGGCGATTAAGTGAGTCAGCCCCGCGCGGCGGAACAGATCATTGGATTTTTGCGACATTCCCCTTTCTCCGTAAAGCATCCCGGCGATCAGCATCCCATCCTCCCCTGGCAAAACGGTCGCAATACGGCGGTTAGTCCAAACGCGAAGGTCGGCAAAACTCTGGCGAATATCCCACCATGGCGGCTCGGCGATCACAATCAGGTCTTTAGGCGTGCATTGGGCTTGAGCTTGGTGCAGGCGGTAGGCAAAACGCCGGTCAAGCTCATCTTTTTTCTGTTCAAGCGGCTTTAAAGAACACGTAAATTTAATTTTTGATCCAAGCGGGACATCTTGTTTGAGTGGAGTTTGTAAGCTGAGATCATCTGTTTTTATGATTGCTTGTTTTCCATAAAATCCGTCTTCAACTTCTGCGACAACGGCCGTGAACTCCCCTGATCGTGATATTGCTATGGGCGGAACGGCGACGTCAAAGCGCCATAAACCGAGAGCTAAGCAGACCATGAACAGAATCGCGAAACGTGTAACGCGATACGCGAAACGACGGATTAAAATACAAAAAAATACTAGAATTCCTGCAATAATCGACCAGGTCCAAAAAGGAAGCCTGGCTAATGGCCAAAAGGAATGAATAGCCACGCCCAAGAGGAAGCCGGAAATCACCAAAGAAGGTCGCGAAACGACGAGCTGTTGAATTACATCTTTTCTAAAATTCCCCATAACATAGCTCCGATTCTGTCCGCGGATACGATCAAATTTTCAAAATCTTCTTCTTTTATGTACTTCTCATCTTTGGCGAATTCCAATAAATACTTAGATTCCTGAAGGGAACCAAAAGAAATCTCTAAAAAGTTTTTCAAAACAGCATTCCTTTTTCTTGCATATCCCTCTATATAGTTCAAAATAACCGATAAAGTGGATCTTCGTAATTGAGAAGTACATCCATAGAGCTCCTCTCTTGGGAAATGTTTTGTTAATCCATAAACTGTATGGACGTATCCATTCATCAAAGTCCTTAATTCAGCATGGTACATAACAATTTAGCGTTGTTTTTCTTAAATCGCGTTTCGCGTTACACGTTTCGCTAATTAAAAATCCCCACCATTCCGTGAGGCTTTTGCTTGCACCTATTTCATTCTATGCACCTTACGTGTCAATTGGCAAGATATACATGATATAAAAAAGACCGCTGTTGAAGCGGCTGAGTAGCGCAAGATCAGATCGGGGGCCTGAACGGCAGCTCCGGGTTTTCGTAGCCCGTGACGTTCTTATGTTCCTCGAAACACTCCCCAATAATGGCGACGACCCGGTCACGGGTGTACTCACCGAACAAAATGAGGTCGTTTGGGTGAGCTGGGCTCCCGTAGGCCTCACAAATGAGACCATTTATCAGCAGGCCGACTTCCCTTTCCGTCCAAGGTGCTTTGCGTGAGAGAACCGTGAACTTCGTGCTCCGACGGCTTTCCAACATACTAAGTGCCATCAAGTCCATGACGCACCGTGCCTTTTGGCCCAACCCTTGAGATGTCTAACTGCTTGCTCGAAGGTCACGTCGCCTTCCCGGTAAGCGTTCAAGATGCCGCCTGGGCTGCCCTGAAAACCACATTTCTCTCTCCGAGGCTTTTGCTGCAGAAGAGAATGAAGTTCATTGAGCGCGACCGTGAGTGCCTTCCAATCTCTTTTGACTTTTTTGGCCATGGCTAACCTCCGAAAGGGTTATTAGCACAACTCATGGCCTCTGTCAATCGTAGACAGGAGGTGCAGTAATCAATTTAGCGCGATTCCTATACTTTTCTTAGGCAAAGTGGCAAGATATGGACATCTATACGCAATATCTGCGCATAGATAAGAGTTATACGCAATCAGCTGAGGGGCGTAAACTATATATTGTTATCAATTTTTGATTATATATTATGAAAATCTTAGTCTATGGATTCAGTCCTTACAAAAATTACAGCGAGAATATTACGGAAAGGATTATAAGAAAAATCAGAAATCGAAAGGACTTAACTAAGATAATCTTTCCAGTTGCATTTCAAAAACACATATTTCTTGAAAAAATTCGTAAGAATAACCCCGGTGTTATTTTAGGTTTAGGGCAACATCCAAGAAGCAAAAAAATGAGAATTGAGAGAAAGGCAGTCAATCTCAAAAGAGAAAATAAACAAGAGCAAGCCAAAATCATTTCTAAAAACAAACCTGCCCATTTATTTATTAATGTTAAATTGAAAAAAGATAATAATTCTTGGATATCATATGATGCTGGAAAATATGTTTGTAATTTTTCAATGTATGTGATTTCTGATTTTTCAAAAAACAAAAACATAAAATTTGCTTTTATCCATATTCCAAAGGATTACAGTGTTAATAAAGCTGTAAAGTTTGTTGAATCAAAAATTGATGAAATGATTAAAACGCCCTTCAGCTGACCTTCTCGCCTTTGACTCGAACCACGCTGCGCTCTCATTCCGCTATGCTTCACTCGGGGCACATCACGGGATAAAAGGTTCGGTACTCGGCTCGCCCCTAACCCAAATTTTGCTCCTTTCAGTCGCAAAACTTCGTATATCCCTGACGTTATATGAAGTAGAAAACATTTTGATGAAATTCTTTCAGAATTTTTTCGCAATTTTATCCAATAATAAACACGATTATGGGTATTGAAGATGAACCACAAAGAATCCCCCCAACACCTGAAACGGAAACTACAAGACCACCTACAGAACACGCAGCAAGCGATTCGGCTGAAGCCGTTGAAAAAACGACACGGGAAATCATGTTAGACTTCCTTACTGACAAAAATTTCTTAACAAAAGAAGAGTCTATTTTAGTGTCTCCTGAAAAAGTAGATGAGCTAATTGTACGGACTGCTCACGAATATGAACATATCCCAACAGAAATTCCACCACAAAATATTGATAAAGCTCGACGTATTCTTGGGCTTCAGCCGAATCTTGGTGAAGGAAAAATAGACACCTCTGAGAGGAATGATGAAATCAAAAAGCTCGTAGGAGAAATGAGGGGCTACTTAGAAAAATTCAAAGCTCAATGCCCAGAGGTATTGGGGATGATCCTTTGTGGAAGCAGAATGGATCCTGATAAATTGCCTGCCCCAAATAGCGATGTTGACACGGTCTTGGTGTTAAAGGAAGGCACTATTACTGACCCACGCACACCTGAAGGTGAAGCTTTGCTATACAGACTTAGAGCATTTTCGGATAGTAATCCTTCTGATTCTGGTTTTCCTGTTGAACTAGATGAGCTCTATTCAACAGATGACTTGCTCGCAAAGCTTCAAGATCCAACTGATAAAAGCAAGTTGACATGGGGCTGGAATCCAAACATAGTTAAATATATCGGCGATAATATCGACGACCTAGATGAAATAGGAGCGCAAATAGAAATATTGAAAGGCATAAACCATCCTGATATGATAAAATTTAAGCAACAAAAGGTCGCCGAAGCCAAAGAGCTCGTTACTCGCAATTTGGGGCAGGCAAAAACGAACGAATAAATTGTTTATTATTGAATAAAATTGCGAATCTTTGCTATCGCAAAATCAAAATGTTTTCTACATCACATAACAGCGTGTATCTGGCTACGGTTCGCCTATCGGCGAGCCACCGCCCATATCCGCCTAATCGGCGGACATCAGATACACGCAAACGTTAGATGAAATATTCCTTTTCTTTTTTTGGCTAACGCCAAATTGTTTTAAAAAAATTTCAAATTTCTTTTTATTTAATTATAGAGTGAAAAACGGGTATAATAAATTATACAACATTAATGCTATGAAAAAAACAGTAAAATATTCAATTATTATTTTAAGTATAATTATTATTAGCATAGTGTTTCTTGTTTTATTTGTGTTTTATAATAATCCCAACCCGGCTATCCCAATAGACCCTTTCACAAATGGAAGAACCGAAAGGAATATGATTGTTGTCCTTAGTGATATACATCTCGGTGCAGACCTTGCTTATGCTGAGTGCAAAAATAATCTTGGAGTACTTGAAAAATTACTTAAACAAATAAAAGCATCTCAAAATGTCAAAGAACTTGTTATCGCTGGTGATTTAATTGATGAATGGTTTATTCCAGCCACAATAGATACTTATCAGGGAAAGAATCAGATTGATTTTATACAACGCGTCGCGAAAACCAACGAAGGTGTAATTGACGCTATTAACGATATAATCAAAGAAGGAAATATTTCAGTGACTTATGTGCCTGGAAATCACGATTTGACAATTACGGCAGCAAATATTGAAAGTATTTTTCCAGGCATAAACCAAGCACGAGATGAAGCGCTGGGCTTAGGTACTTATTCACCGGTTGATTATCCTAAAATAGCTATTGAACATGGTCACCGTTACAATTTCTTCTGTGCACCTGATCCGATTTCAAATCAGGAAATTGCTCCAAGCACTATATTGCCTCCAGGATATTTTTTTACAAGAATTGCCGCACTCCATGTTATTCAAGGCAAGCCGTCACCTGGCGATACTACACCTATTGTTGCTCAAAATATTTCTGGCAGTGAAAGCCAGGATTTATTATTTCGATATTGGAAGATATGGGCATCAACAGTGAATATGTTTCCTGTAAAAAACAAATTGAATGAGGAAATCATTAATACAAAAATAAATGGATTCATGGATAATTATTCAATTAATGACCTGATTCCTTATCAATTATCTCCGGATGGATTTATTAATTTGGATCTTTTCAAGGGAATTCAAGATAGTTGGGATGAACGACAAACACGCAATAAAGTAGCTATCCACATTCCGACTGCTCATGCAATCGATTCTGTAATGTCAAGTACCGAAACTGATAATCAGGCAGGTTTACAATATTTCTTAAACCCCGCTTCAGATAAAAGGATCGTTATCTTTGGCCATACCCACGAACCTAAAATTATCGCGTCAAAGAATCATGATAATAAAAAAAGTATTTATGCAAATTCAGGAACATGGATTGACCATAATCCAAACAAAACCACTATGAATTTTGTCGTCATAACACCACAGAACAACAGTGTGTTTTCTAGAACCTTTGTAAAACTTTATAATTTTGAAAATGAAGTTGTAACAAAAATGGCTGAAGAATCATTACGCTATTAAACGGTTTATATATGAGACAAACTAAAAAGGGAATATACATTTTTGGCTTTGGGTACTCACATCTAACTCCCCTACCAAAAACCCAAAACGGAAAAAGAAATTTGAAAATTTTTTAAAACAAGTTTTCTTATTAGAAAACAAAAGAAAAGGAATACATCAGCTAACACGGCATATACGGCTGCGCTCCCGATGGTCGCTTTGCCCATATTTGGCAGGGCCACCGCTTCGCGATATTATAACCCTGCCAAACATCGTATAAGCCGAAACGTTAGCTGAAATTAAATATATTCAAATACCATGATAATCGAAGAGATAGTTCAAATATGTAATCCGATATTAAACCGACCGTCTAAATTCGTTGTCTCGGTTAATTCGGTAGAAACGAAACGAGTGATAAAAAACTTGGCTGATTCTGTCCGTCATCATGGATTGATTGGCATGGCCGCTTCTCAAATAGGCGAAAAGCTCAGGATATTCGTGACCGAAGTTCGCAAGACTAAATATCGTAATTTAAAGACTGATAAGCTGCGCGTGTATATCAATCCTGAAATCGTTTGGTCGTCTAAAAAAGAGGTTGTGATTTATGAGGGCTGCGGCAGCGTTGCCTACGCTAAACTTTTCGCTCCCGTCCGTCGCCCAGAGAAAATAACTATCGAGGCACTCGATGAAAACGGCAATATATTTAGACTCAGTGCGGATGGCATGCTTGCTCGTGTAATACAGCACGAATTCGATCATTTAAATGGCATTGAATTCACTGAAAAGATAACCGATATGCGCAAAATAATGAGTTCTGAGGAATACAGAAAGCGCATGGTTATAAAAAAGCCCTAAAATTGAATTTGATATATCCGACATTATGATAAAAAAGTTGATTAAAGAGTATCAGACCATAACTATCTATCTTTCAATAAACTTACTGATGGTCGCCTATTTTATATTCCCCATTTTATTCGCCATCTTCACTTCAGAAACTCTCAAATGCTCTGCCCGAGGTTTCGGCTCTGGAGCGGTGGAAAAATGCAGCGTCACCGGATTCTTTTTTGAAAATTTATTTTGGGCTATTTTACCGATTATAATAATCCAAATCATTCTCATTCCATCTGGAATTTTTTCACACTTTTTAAGCCGCTACATTCAAAGAAAAATAAGTTTTAAGCACAGTGAAAAATTGTGGTACAAATATTTATTGGCGCTTAGTCTTTACTTGATAGGCGCTTTTTTGATTTTTCAAATAATAGGTTTAATCCAAGCTTTATAATTATGAAAAAACTTCTAATTCTTACCTTGGTCCTGCTGGCTTTTTCAGGTTGTGGCAATCAAGCCGCGGTAAATACCGAGCAATCAACAACGACCACTACGAAACAAGATACCGTTTCCGCTCAGGTCGGCTGCTCTGAAACCAACCCTCCGCGCGTGACCTCGACGAAATCGTTCTCCTCTGCCCTTGATTTATGCGGTAAAATTTTGCCCTATGCCGCGTATGAATTTCCCGATCAGCACATCATTTTATTTAGCGAAGATGTCTGGAACGAAGCTAAATTTGAACATGAATACACTTTGAAAACCGTTTCAACCATCCCTCCTTACGAAGAGAAAACGCTTCGCAAAGGAATCCCATCCCTGGGTTACATGCAGGGGCCATTCACGTTAAAACAATCCAAAGCCGTCGCGTGGTTCACGGCAGCCGATGCGCCAGGATCGATCTTTTCATTATTCATTTTCAAACCGGAAACTAAGGACTTTCTGTTCGTAGAAAATAGGTGCAACGGCCTTGATTGCGATTCGGCCATGGATCTAATCAGTTCTAAAAATCCCGATAATCTCCACCTCATCGAAAGTAAAGCAAGCAGCGAACAGAAAAAACTGATGGCTTGTAATTTAAACGGGTTATCGTTACAGAACGAGCCGAACGGTTCCGAGAATATGATCGCGCAATTAGAAGAATACGCTTATCATTTGCCTGATAAATTATTTTGCTACGTTGAACATTCCGCCAAAATCAGCGGCTATATTGATTTACAGAAGTATAAATTCGTATCGAACGAATAACCCTATCGTAATTCTCTAAGGGTTGACAAACCCACCTTTTTTGCCTACGCTCTTTCCCAAACAAACGGGAGGAACGCATGTTTGTCATACAACCCAAGATCCTGCTCATTCCAAGCTGCGGCATCCAGCCGGTCGATTTTCCCTCGCCGCAAGACACGCTCATCCGCCTTCGCCAAGGCCTCAAGCTCTGGCGCATGGCAGCTTACGACACGATCCTCGTGACGGGTGGAATCTTCCACCCGCACTGGATCCAGACCAGGCCGGCCGCCCACATC
This sequence comes from Candidatus Omnitrophota bacterium, assembly GCA_028713205.1. Taxonomy (GTDB): domain Bacteria; phylum Omnitrophota; class Omnitrophia; order Omnitrophales; family Aquincolibacteriaceae; genus JAQTOZ01. The sequence continues at coordinate 2,567 of JAQTOZ010000105.1, read as the reverse complement.
ATGAGGGATTGGCTGATCAACCAAGGCGTTCCGGAAGATTACATCCTGACCGAGGATAAGTCCGTGGACACGTTCGAGAACGTGAACAACAGCGTCGGGGTGCTCATGGAAGCCGATGCCTGGCCGGCCGAAATCACGGTCGTGACCCAGTGGCAACACGCCCTCAGGTTCGCGACCACCTTCCTCTACGGACACGGAGTTTGGATCAAGACGTTCGGCTTGCATTACCCCGTCTCGCTCACGACCAGCCTGAACGAATGTCTCTTCATCGCCTACCATCTCCTGGACCCCACGGGCAAAGGACGCCTGGCCGCTCGCAACCGCGAGTCCCGCCGCCAAGACGCCCTGACTGCCTGAAGGGGCTTTTTTATTTCGCCAAGGATTGACAATCGATCGATTTCGTGTCAGTCTCAAGGTCGCTCTTCGACTGCAAACCAAACGAGGTAAGCCATGACGACCGCGTTGAAAGATACTGACATCCAAGAAGCGATCCGGTGTGCCCATACATGCGTCGAATCGAACCGCGACAGTGCCTTCATGAGGATGGCTTCGGAAGTAATCCCGAAAGATCCAGAGCTGGCTCGTGCCTTGATCTATGAGATTGATGACCTCGAATTCAAGGTCTCCGTCTTGTTCGAGCTTTGCCTGACCACATTCGATAAGAAAGACGTTGTGCTGCTTGGGGCAGCCATCGGCGGGTTGAAAAAACCCGAGACTTGGCCCTCCGTATATCGAGCCGTCTGGTTTTTCGCCAACGGACAGTTGTCCCAAGCCCGGGAAGCCTGCTTGGATATCCCCGACATTCTTCTGTTGATCAAACTGCGGATCTTCTTCGCCCGTCGCACGAACGCGGCGATAGACAAGCTCCTCCTGGACCAGACCACTGATCAGCTTCAGGGGATCTCCGATGAAAACGCCAAGGAACTTGGCGAGCACATCGGCCACGAGTTCATCTTCATTGCCCATTCCAACGACTCCTATTGGGTGGCCAAGGCGGCGTGGTTGAAGATGAGCAGGAAAGCCCGGCTGGAACGGATCATCAAACTCCAAGCCCCTGCCATGGTACTCGCGAACGAAATTCGAATGATCGCGGGAACGGGCCTGACCGACCTCGCACTCGCGAAAGCAGAGGAACTGAAAGTTCCGCTCGACGACGATATCGACCATTACAACCACCACTTCTCGATCGGCTATTCACGCCAATGCCAGGTCGGCAAGGCACGGGAGCTGGCGGAAAAAATCCGCGATCCCGAAAGGCGTTCGTTAGCCTTCGTTCACCTCTACCTCGCCCGACTCAACAACTAACCCCAAAAGGGGCTTTTTTTATCTCCTTCGCCTGAAATGTCTCGGCGGGCTCCGACGACCGCGGCTTGGCTCACGCGCGCGTTCCGGTTTCGATAATGGTCGGGCGCCCGGCAAATCCGGACTTTTAGTGATAGGCAAATAAGAACGGGTCAGACGCTCGATGGCCATAACCTCTTGGCGCTGGTCCGGCGTGGCGATCGAGATGGCATGGCCGGATTCCCCCGCCCTCCCGGTGCGTCCAATGCGATGCACGTAATCTTCGGCCTGGTCAGGCAGATCGTAGTTGATGACAAGCTCAATGCCTTTGACGTCGATGCCGCGAGCCGCGATGTCAGTCGCGACCAAAACCCGGTAGAGTCCTGATTTGAATCCGTCCAAGGCTTTGCGGCGCTGCGGGAGAGAGCGGTTGGAATGGATTTCGTCCGCCGTGTGACCCATGGCCCGGACCGAACGCGCGACTTTGCTGGCGCCGTGCTTGGTGCGGGTAAACACCAAAACCGACCCCCGGTGTTCATCCAAAATTTTATCCAATAATCGGACCTTGTCTTCCTTGTTGACCACGAATAATTCCTGGGTGACTTTTTCCGCCGCCGTGCCGGACCTCGCGATTTCGACTTGCACGGGCAGCTTCATGTAAGTGCTCGCAATTTTGACAATTTCACTCGGCATGGTGGCCGAAAAAAGCATGGTCTGGCGATCCCGCGGCAAGGCGGCGAGGATCTTTTTGATTTGCGGCGCGAAGCCCATGTCGAGCATGCGGTCGGCTTCGTCCAAAACCAAAACTTTAACATCGTCCAACCGCAACGTCTTTTGTTCCAAATGATCGATCAACCGGCCCGGCGTCACGATCAGCACGTGCGGGCTCTTTTTCAAATCCTTAATCTGCATGTTCATCGACGCGCCACCGATCAGAACCGCCGTGCGCAAGCCGATGGAACGGCCAACTTGCTGGAAAACTTCGTCGGCTTGAAGGGCCAACTCGCGCGTCGGCAGGATAACGAGTCCCCTGCCTTTGACCTGCGCCAAACGTTGGATGAGCGGGATGCCGAAAGCCAGCGTTTTGCCGGTGCCGGTTTGCGCCACGCCGATGATATCCTTCCCCTCAACCGCGATGGGAATGGATTTTTGCTGGATGGGCGTGGGCGTTTTGAACTTGAGCCTCCAAAGGACTTCCAAAAGCTTGGGCGCGATGCCTAAGCCGTAAAATCCGGGGGGGAGCTGGGTGGTGTTGGTCATGCGCACCAGTGTAAACCTAATCGGCT
>JAQTOZ010000104.1 GCA_028713205.1 Candidatus Omnitrophota bacterium | reverse complement strand
CGTTATCCCAATGATCCTCTGTTTAAGGTCCAGGAAGAAACGGTGTTGATCCACGAAATGGGGCATGTCTTCGGTGCGATTCATGCCGAGGATTCCGACAGCATTATGTCACCGATCGTCGATCGCCAGATTCCGACAGGTTTCGACAACATCAATGCCGATATCATTATGCTCACGCGTGACATCGATTTCAGCAAAGGGATCAAAACGCTCGATCCCAAAACCAGCCAGCAACTTCTGTCTTCTTATATACGGCTGATGAACATGAACCAGCCGGTTGAATTTTATTACAATCTCGGGATCTTTTATTTGAATCTGGGTAAGGCGGAGGATACGGTCCAGGCTTGGCAGAAGGCCGCAGCCTTGGATCCAAAGGATCCGCAAATACAAATGGATTTGGGGATCCTGTACTTGAAAGTCGGCGATTATAAAAAAGCCGTCAAGTACCTGAGCCATTCGGTTTCTCTTTTAAGTTCGCCGTTGCAAAAACCGAAACGCGCAGAAGCCCTGAAAAATCTAGGGGATGCTTATTTGCAGGATGGCGCGCTCATGCCGGCTTACAACGCATTGAGCCGCGCTCTTGCGATTGCCCCGGACGACCTGGACACTAAACTGAATTTGGCGATTGTCCAGCTGAAGCAGGGGCGCAAAACCGACGCCGTGAAGGATTTTGAAAAACTGCTCCAAAAAAATCCGGACAATGCCAAGGTTTTGAAATTTTTGGGAACGGCCCATTTCGAGCTGGGGCAGCTTGATAAGGCTTATGATTATTACACCCGTGCGCTGGGAGCGCTTTCCAAAAAAAGGGAATCTCCGAATGTCCGCGAGGAGATATCGGAAATTTACAACCAGCTCGGGACGCTCTACATGAAAACCGATCGTGTCGATGATGCCTTAAATGCATATAAAAATGCTTGCAGCGCCGTGGATTCTGTTGATTGCCACCGGCGGTTGGGCGATCTCTATTTTAAACGCGGAAATTGGGACGGGGTGCTGCAAGAGTTGACCCGTGTCGTGAAAGTGCGCAAAGACGACGCCGATCTTTACGGCAAGCTGGGGGTTGCGATGAGCCAGCTCGGGAACTCGGAGCAGGCCCTCGCTTTTTTCCGCGAAGGCCTCCGCTATACTCGTGATGACAAAGTCCGTTCCAGGTTTTATACCAATGCGGGTTATATTTGCCTGCAGATGGAACATCCCGATTTGGCCGAAAAGGAATTCGGTTTTGCGATTGCCCATGATTATCAGAATGTCGATGCTCAATTGGGGATGGCATCCGCCAGCATTCAGCGCAGCGATTTGGAAACCGCACGGGACTACCTTCAGACGGTTTTGAAGATGGATCCCAAAAATGAGAGGGCGAGGAACCTCCTGGCGAGCGTGTCGAAAACGATCGAGGAAACTCCGCAAAAGCTAAAGGAGCGCTACGGCCTTTAACTGTTCTTCGAACGCTTTGGCAATTTTGTTGGAGGGGATGGCGTAAGTCACTTTGCGTTGGAAGATGGCCTTTGCGGCCATAAGCCCGACCAGCTCTCCTTTTTCATTCAAAAGCGGGCTGCCGCTGTCGCCCTGATAGATATCAAAACTTGCCTGAATAAGTCCCACATAGCCCTTCTCTTTTTTTTCCATCTTCTTGCTCATCCCGATTCCGGTGATTTTCCCTTCGCTCAATGTGTTTTTGAGAATCTGGGAGCTGCCGACCGAAAAGACGCGCATATCCAGTTGAACTTGATTGGAGTCGGCCAATGGGATGGCGGGCAGTTTCGCCGGGACTTTGATTTGGAGCAAAGCCAGGTCTTCATCCGGCACGACCTTAACGACCGATGCTTCTGTTTTTGTTTGATCAAACAGGGTTACCAAGACACGTCCCGCTCCCATGATGGTGTGAGCATTTGTGACGATGAGTCCCGAGGGATGAATGATGAAGCCTCCGCCGGCGCGGGTTTGCATGACGGGACGCATTTTCCTTTGGACGAGAAGAGCGCCGGTTTCCTTATGGATAAAAGCCTTGGGCTTGTCCGTGAAGACAGTGGCGGCCTGAGCTTCAATCGAAACAACGGCTTGCGAAGCGTTCAGTAGCAGCTGAATGACCGAGGTCTCGCCCCGGAGAGGCCGGGGGATCAGCAGCACCGGAACCGTAACAGCCAGCGCAATAAGAAATCGCCATACGGGATTTCTTATCATGCAAGCTTGGGTGCGGCGGCACTTTCTTGACGGCGTTTCGCTTGCGTGATGGCGTAGATTTTGTCGCCCAGGACCGTTTTCGCCAATTCGTCCTTGTCTTGACCGTTGTAGAAGTCATATTCCATCACCGCGAAGAACTTGATGAGCGTCGGCAACGGGGCATCGATGGGAAAAGTTCCCAAGGTCGCAGCGTCATCAATTTTTTTGACGTAAAAATCGGCAGGTTTCAGCATCGCGGAATTTTCACGTTCCTGATAAAGATTCATGATTTCCTGAACGGCCTTGGTTTTGTCGCCCTCCGGAATTTTGGCCCAGTTTTTGGAGGAAAGTAACAATTCGGTAAAAACTTGTTTGTACATCATGTCATTGAGGATCGGTTTGGGGGCCGGCGGTTGTTGGCTTTCTTCCGATTTGGAGCAAGCCGTTGCCATAAAAATAATTGCGATGATCAACAAATGAACCCTCATCTTCATATAAGCTCCTTCCATGTTAGAGGTCTTAAAATCTCATGATACCGCATTCTCTAGGGACAGAATGCTTTTGCAGCGCAACAGTATAACATTGTCTATCGTTAGATAGTAGAGAGATATTTAGCCGTTTTTTTGCAGAGGATGCTCGATTCTGATGAAAGGTTTTAGAAGATCTCTCTTTGCCGGATTGAAATGTGCAATCGTCCGGAGGCCACGGATAATTATTTACGAAACGGCACTTGTTTAATCGGAATTGAAAGGGTAGACTATGACGTCTTTTTAATTCCTGAGCAAAATCGAAAAGCCAAAAGGGGGACCAGCGTGCGGGGACTGGTAGCTTTTCCAAGTGCTTTTTTCTTCGAATCCATCGTCATTCTCCATCTGCCTTCTGTCTTCATACATATTTAATGTTCTTGTTTGGCTAGAAGTCCGGTTTGAGTCAAAAACAAATTGAGTTTTAACCGTGTGACTTGTCGTTCGAACGGATTCAGACTTTATGATGACGGAAAAACCAATCAAAGTCCTTTTAGTCGAAGATGACCCGGATTGCGCAGCCATTTTCCGTGCCAAACTTTCTTTGACAAAAAATTGTCAATTTGTCACAAGCTCCTCGGATAGCCTCAAAGGGGCTTTCGATAGTTTGAAACAAGATGACATCGACGTGGTTTTGCTTGACCTCACCTTGCGCGACAGCCAGGGGATCGATACGGTCGTGGCCTTTTACAAGCGCGTCCCGCACATGCCGATTATCGTGCTGACGGCGTTGAATGATGAAAAGCTTGCATTGGAGGCCGTCCGGCGCGGAGCACAGGATTATCTGATCAAAGGGGAAGTGGATAATCGCATGCTGGAGCGCATCGTTTGTTATGCCTATGAGCGCAAGCGCGTTGAGGAAATCCTACGCAGCCAGCAGTTGGAGCAGCAAACGATTTTTAATTCCGTTCCCGCCATCATCATGTATAAAGATTCCGAAAACAGGATTTTGCGCGCCAACCAGACCGCGGCGGAATCCTTCGGCTTGACCAATGAATTGCTCGAAGGGAAATCCCTTGCCGAATTATGCCCGGACGAAGCGGAACGGTATCATCTCGATGATTTGGAAGTGATTGAGACCGGCCGCCCCAAACTCGGAATTATCGAACAATATCAAAGGTCGACGGGCGAAAAACGATGGCTCCGGACGGATAAGCTCCCTTATCGTGATGAAAAGGGGAATATCGTCGGCGTGATCGTGTTCTCCGTGGATATCACGGCCGCGAAACAAGTCGAGGATAACCTAAGGCAAAGCGAAAAACGTCTAAGGCGGCAAAGCGATGTGCTTGTCGAATTGGCCAAAGGGGAAGTCCTTAATTCCGGCGAATTGAGCCTGATCTTAAAAGAGATTACGAAAGCCGATGCGGAAACACTCGAAGTCGAGCGAGTGACCGTATGGCTTTATGAAAAAGATTACTCAAAAGTCTATTGTGCGGATCAATATGAGTTGACACCCGATAAACATATCGGCGGTTTGGGACTGATCTCTGAAAGGTATCCGGAGTATTTCGAATCTTTGGAGAAGAACCGCTTTATCTCGGTTCATAACGTTCATTCCGATCCCCGGACCCGGGAGTTGGCGGAAACCTATTTTTATCCTCTGGGGATCACCTCCATCCTGGATGCACCGATACGCTTGAACGGCAAGACCGTCGGCGTTCTTTGCCATGAGCACGTTGGGCCTGCCCGCATGTGGTCTGTCGATGAACAACATTTCGCCGCGTCCATGGCGGACCTGATCGCGCTGGCGATGGGGTCCTGTGAAAAGAAACGCGCCGAAGAGCGCTTAAATCACCTGGCGTATTATGATCCCTTGACCGACTTGCCCAATCGTGTTTTATTCATCGATCGTTTGAATCAAGCCATGATCTCTGCCCGCCGTCATCAGTACCTCGTTGCGGTCATGTTTCTGGATTTGGATCATTTTAAAAGGATCGTGGATACGCTGGGGCATGCGGTCGGAGATGAGCTGCTGCGGGCGGTTGCCACACGTTTAAAAAAGACCTTGTATGATACGGATACATTGACCCGTATCAGCGGCGATGAATTTACGATTTTGGCGCCCGATTTGAAGAAAACGGATGATGTTATCAAAGTGGCCGAGAAGATATTCAATGTGTTCCGAGCGCCGTTCCTGATCAGCGGCCAGGAACTTTATATGACGGTGAGTATGGGGATTTCCATTTTCCCCAATGACGGCGTGGACAGTGTCACCCTTCTGAAAAATTCGGATACGGCGATGTATCAGGCGAAGGAAAAAGGGCGTAACAACTACAGGCTTTATTCCTCGGCCATGAGCGTAAAGGCTTTCGAACGTTTGATTCTGGAAAACAGCCTGCGCCGGGCCCTGGAGAAAAACGAACTCAAGATCTACTATCAGCCGCAGATCGATATCAGTACCGGCGAAGTTGTCAGTGTCGAAGCGCTTGTCCGGTGGCAGCACCCGAGTTTGGGCCTGGTCGGCCCTTCCGAATTTATTCCGATCGCGGAGGAAACCGGTTTGATCGTCCCCATCGGTGAATGGGTCATGCGCGAATCGTGTTTGCAACTCAGACGGTGGATTCAGGAGGGCTATAAGCCGATCCGGGTTTCAGTCAACCTATCGGACCGTCAGTTCGATTATTCCAATTTGGTGAAAGTGGTGGAGAAGGTGCTCAAGGACACGGGGATTGATGCGGGTTATCTCGAGCTGGAACTGACCGAAAGCATGATCATGAGAAATTTGGACGACACCGTGGTCACCTTGAATCGCTTGAAAGAAATGGGCGTTAAAATCTCCATTGACGATTTCGGTACCGGCCACTCGTCGCTCAATTATCTAAGACGTTTCCCGATCGACGCGCTCAAGATCGACCGGTCCTTTATCAACGACATTACTTCCGATGCCGGCGATGCCGCGATTGCCCGGGCCATTATTTCTATGGCGCACAACTTAAAACTCAAAGTCGTTGCCGAAGGCGTCGAAACAGACCAGCAGCTCTCTTTCTTGAGGACCAATGAATGTGACTTGATGCAAGGGCATTTGTTCAGCAAGGCGGTCGCTTCGGACGATTTAGCGAAATATCTGACAAAAGTCCAGGTCCAATCCAACTCCAACGGACAGCAGTCGGTTGCGTAGCCTTCGTATCCACGCGTTTGATTTATTCCTTTCGGCGTGTCCTCGTTTGCCAATAAAACTTAAAAAGCCATGAGCCGGTATAATGTTCGTCCGTATACTTATTTCGAAGTAGCGCTTTGCGCCCGCCAAAAAGGAAGAAGGGATATCGCTACCCTCAGGGACTTTTTCTTTCGCCAGGGGGTCTGCGGGGGGGAAATTGCCTGTTTGAGCCACAAAGGCAGGTTGAAGGTCTGTGTTTATGTGAAGACGCCGGGCCGGGCACGGAGGTTGAAAAGACATTTTGCCGCGGCGGCCATTAAAGGCGTCAAACTTCGCGTCAAAGTTTTAGAACGGGACGATTGGCTTGATAAATGGCAGAAAAGTTATCACATCATGCCGCTGGGGACCCAGTTTACTTTGGTGCCCCAGTGGGAGAGAGAGAAATACCGTGCCGGCCGCCGCATTCCGGTTTTTCTCAATCCACGCAGCGCTTTTGGGTCGGGGACGCATGAGACCACGCGGCTCGTGGTCAGGCTCATGGAAAAGATCGGGCCGGAAATAAAAAGCTTTCTGGATCTCGGGGCCGGGACCGGTATCCTTTCGGTCATTGCGCAGAAAATGGGTGCGAGCGAAATTTATGGGATCGATCACGACAACATATCGGTTCAGACGGCGCGCGAAAACTTTTTCCTGAATCAATGTTCGCGGGCGCATTGCCGCAAAGCGGATTTGAAGAAATTTCACATACGCAGGCGCGTGGATTTGGTGGCTGCCAATTTGCTGACTAAGACTTTGCTTGAAAACAAGGCCAGGATCCTGGCCTGCGTCAAGAACGGGAAATGGCTGATCGTCTCCGGGGTCGCCCGGAAAAACGGTGCCGCGTTTCGCGCGGGATTCAGGCATCCTGCTTTGCGATGCCGGAAGGTCCTTCAAGGCCGGTCCTGGATGGCTTTTCTATTCCATAAAGCCGCTTGAAACACAAAAGGCGAGGTTTTGTCAACCTCGCCTTTTGATCCATACGTTGAAAAACTGTGGACTTTGTGTTTAGGACAAGTGCTTGGCCACCAGCTTTGTCATTTCAAACATGTTAACGCAAGCCTTGCCGTCAAAAAGGACTTTCAGTTTGTCGTCTGCGTTAATATTGCGTTTATTGGCTTGGTCCTGTAGGTTGTTCTTCTTAATGTATTCCCACAGTTTTTTGACCACCTGCCCGCGCGGCAGAGGTCCCGCTCCAACAACCGCCGCGAGTTCGGCGCTGATGTTCATAGGTTTATTAATGGCTGGATTTCCTCTTGGCATGATGTTCTCCTCTTATTTGGGTTAGCCGCAATACGTTTGGAATTCCTTTGGTTTTAGTTAATATCGATAGAAAGAACTAATTCTTTAAGTCGATAGGTTAAAGCTATTTTTCTCCATTGGCAAGCTAAAAATCAAGATGGCCCCCAAGTTGAACATCCGTGAAAGGTCCGGAATTCAGCGTAGGCAATGAATTCTATAGAGCTATCTTAATGACGCTGAAGCGTTTACAGCTTGATTTGATGGCGTGATCGGTTTAATATCCAATAGTTTTTAGCTGCCATGTGACATTGATTGGGAGGAACCAGGTTCAGTGATTTGCTTTCAGCAGTTGACAGTCATTATCCCCGCCTACAACGAGGAAAACACGATTGAAGAGGTCGTGCGGCGTGTCTCCAAAGTGCATCTCTACCATCTCAAGAAGGAAATCATTGTCGTGGACGATGGGTCCACCGACCGGACGCGTGAAATCTTAAGGCGCATGAAAGACATCAAAACCATTTTTCATGAGAGCAACCGCGGTAAAGGCAGTGCGATCAAAACAGGATTGAGTCATGCGAGCGGCGATGTGATTCTCGTGCAGGACGCCGATCTCGAATACGAGCCTCAGGATTATCCCCATATCTTGCGCCCGATCTTGACCGGGGACTGCGAAATTGTGATGGGTTCACGCTTTGTCTGGATCAAACCCAAGTTGTTCGGCGAGAGCGCGGATCCTTACTTTTTCCATTATGTTTGTGACCGTTGGATCACGTGGATTGCGAACTGGTTGTACAAGCGCGAACATACGGATTATCGGGGAGGCTACAAGGCCTTTACGCGTTCCCTCGCCAATAAGGTTTTGCTTCAGACCGAAGGTTTTGATTTTGACGGTGAATTGATCTGCAAAAGCCTGAAAAAGGGGTACGAAGTGATTGAAGTCCCCATCCGTTATCATCCGCGGCTTTATGCCGAGGGTAAAAAGTTGCGATTTAAGGATATGCTGTCCATGCTGGCGACAATCTTCAAATGCCGTTTTATGCCTGCTTGACCGTCCGTGAGACCGGAATGAAAGGAGCTTGAGATGACGTCCGTGAAACAGTCCGCCGGTGACGCGTGTTTGGTGCATCCAACCGCGATTGTGGATGAGGGTGCCCAAATCGGGAAAGGCGTCCAGATCTGGCATTTTTCTCATGTGATGTGCGGGGCCCGTATCGGCGACCTGTCGAAGCTCGGCCAAAATGTTTTTGTGGACCGGGATGTTTTCATCGGGCGTGGCGTGAAGATCCAAAATAATGTTTCGGTGTACCGCGGCGTTACGCTTGAGGATGACGTTTTTGCGGGCCCTTCCGTGGTTTTTACGAATGTCTGCCGTCCGCGTTCGGCTTTCCCAAGGAAAGTGGAAGAATACGGGAAAACGCATGTCGGCAAAGGCGCGACTCTGGGTGCCAATGCAACGATTGTCTGCGGGATTACAATCGGGGAACATGCCTTTATCGGAGCGGGGAGCGTTGTGACGCGCGATGTCCCGCCGTTTGCGCTGATGGTCGGCGTTCCCGCGCGCAGGACCGGCTGGGTGTGTGCCTGCGGGACTAAACTTTCGCAGAAAAAGAAGGCGGGGCAAGCAGAATGCCCGGCATGCTCGCGGCATTATGATATCAACGCAACACAATGCCGTTTGATTTGATTGACCCGCGCGATGCCCGACCCAACATACTCTGTTCTCTAAAGCCATGATCAACGAAAGCCATTATGTGCGGAATCGTCGGAGCTTATTTTTCCCATCCTAGGGAGTCCTTTCCCATTCTGAAAATGACCTCGGCCCTTCGCCATCGCGGACCCGATGACGAAGGTTATGTTTTGATCGATCCCGTCAACGGCGTCTATGATCAAAGGCGAGGTCCCGATACCCGCCAAGAACTTCGCCTCCCGTCGATTGAAGCTTCCTGGACTCGTCCCACACAAATCGTTTTCGGCCATCGCCGCCTAGCCGTTATCGACCTCTCGGTGAATGCCCATCAGCCGATGCCGGATCGTGAAGGCCGGTTCTGGATCATTGGCAACGGCGAAATTTATAATTACATCGAGCTCCGAAAAGAGCTTGCAAGTGAAGGGGCCGTGTTTTGCTCAGGTTCCGATACCGAGGTTATTCTGGAAGCCTACAAAAAATGGGGGGAAGACTGCTTGCATCATTTCAACGGGATGTGGGCTTTTGCCCTCTGGGACTCCGATCACCGGACCTTGTTTGCGGCGCGCGACCGGTTTGGGGTGAAACCCTTTTACTATGCCCAAAGCGGCGGTGATTTTTTCTTCGCCTCGGAAATCAAAGCGTTGCTCGAAGTCCCGGGCATGTCCCGGAAAATCGAGGAAGAAAGCGTGTTTGATTTTCTGGCTTTTTCACAGTTGCCGTCCGGGCCAAATACTTTTTTCGAAGGAATTCGTGCTTTGGAGGCGGGCTCATCCCTGACTGTCGGCCGGGATCATGAAATCCGGATCAAACGATGGTATCACCCCAAAATCCCCGGCGATTCGATTTCTTATGATCTTGAGCAGGCGGAAGCCTTCCAGAACCGTTTGATGGATGCCGTCTCGATTCGGATGCGAAGCGATGTGCCGGTCGGCAGCTGCCTCAGCGGAGGGCTTGATTCATCGTCGATTGTGACATTGGCCATGGAAAACGGCCGCCGGGACTTTGAAACCTTCAGCGCTTGTTACGAGGATTGCCGGGTTGACGAAAGGTCTTATATTCAGTGTCTGATTGAAGACAGAAAGTGCGGTTCTCATCTCGTTTTTCCGGGCGGCGCGGATTTTTGGAAAGAATGGCCGGAACTGGTCTTTCATCAAGAGGAGCCGTTTGGATCAAGCAGCATTTATGCCCAGTGGTGCGTGATGCGCGAAGCGCGGCGCTCGAAGATTCCGGTGTTGCTGGATGGCCAGGGGGCGGACGAGCTCTTGGGCGGCTATTTGCGCTATCGCGGGAACCGGGCCGCCGAGATGCTGCTTAAGCAAGAGACCGGCGGTGCGGCATTGATGTTCAAAAATCCTCTCGCTTGGGGTATCCTCGCGACCGTATTTGTTCCGCCGCTTTATGAGATCATCACAAACTTCGGTATTATGAAATCGCAAAAATATTTGCGGTATAAATTTCTGGAGCGGTATGCCTCGCGCTGGTATGAATACATCCGCGTTCGTGGCGGGGCGCAGAGCGATCTGAACCAGGCGTTGCACGGGGATTTTTTCAAATACAGTTTACCGGCCCTGTTGAGGTATGAAGACAAAAACTCCATGCGGTTTTCGATTGAAACACGTCTCCCGTTTTTGGACTACCGTCTGGTAGAATGGGCGTTTGAATTGCAAAGCGCCGCGAAAATCGCTTGTGACGGATCGACGAAGAGAATCTTAAGAGACGGGATGCAGGGGCTCTTGCCGGAAAAGATCCGATTGCGTCAGGATAAAATCGGATTTGGCACACCGGAAGCCGAATGGTTGAATCAGGGCCGAGCCACGATACTTGATCTGTTGCGCGACGGTCAGCAGACGTTTGTTGCTGCGTGGGTGGATGTCAAACGCCTGCGGCAGGCCATCGAGCGGGGTGCGGGATGGGACCGCTTTTTATGGCGCGTTATCAATTTGGAAATGTGGTGTCAGACTTTTTTTGGGGAGCCATCACCGGATCGACATGAAAATTCTTATCATCAGTCAATATTATCCTCCTGAGACGGGGGCCTGTGCCAACAGGATTTCAGGGTTTGCAAGGCACCTCGTGCGTATGGGCCACGAAGTCACCGTCATCACAGGCTTGCCAAATTATCCCGTGCGGAAACTTTATCTCGGTTTCCGGGTACGTTGGTGTCAGAAAGACCAGGACGGAGGCGTGAAGCCTTGGCGGAGT
>JAQTOZ010000103.1 GCA_028713205.1 Candidatus Omnitrophota bacterium | reverse complement strand
ACCTCCTTAGGGGTTGATTGTTTCTCTCAAAACAAAAAACGACACGCTTGAGTTTTATCTCAAGCTGTTGAAATAAGTTATAGACAATAATTTTAATGCAACGCTAGTGGCCTGCCGGCAGGCAGGCCGCACCCCGAAAAAACGGGGCTCGCAATGACATCATGCCATTGCAAACACCACTCTTGAATAGTACCCCCTTGGTCTTGGGACTTGGGTCTTGAGTCTTGCGCCTAGCCCTCAATGATTTCGAGGAAGGCCTTGATGTCGGTCAGGTCCTGTAGAATGTGGTCCGGTAAAACCACGGCAAGATCCTTAGGTGTCGAACGGCCCGTTGTCACGGCGATGGTCCGTACGCCCGCTTCTTTGCCGGCGCGAATGTCCTGTTCGGCGTCTCCGATCACAAAGATATTGTCCGCGGTCAACGCGGCCGCGGTGTAAGGCCGGCTGCGTTCAATCACGATGCCGATGATTTCAGTGCGTTCCAGGGCGTCGGATGCGAATCCTCCGCAGCGAAAATACCGGCGCAAGTCCCCGCGTTCCAACTTGAGCCATGCGGTTTCTTCGAGATTTCCGGTCTGGATTCCCAGCGTGATGTCCTTCCGTTGCGACAGGACATCGAGCAAATCTTTGACGCCGGGAAGCACGCGATAGCCGGCGGAGTCCGGGATCTCGGCGCGGAAACGCGCGGTGTACGTTTGGCAGAGCTGTTCGAGTTCCGCGGCGTCCGGTGCGCGGTTCAAAAACTTTTCGGTGATTTCGCGGAAAATGATCGGATCGGTTTTCCCATGGGGGATCGTACCGTCATAAGCGTTGGGGATGTGAAAGACCTCCTGGAAAGCCGCGTCCATGGCGATGCGTCCCGCACGGCCGGCCAAAAGAAGCGTGGCGTCGATATCAAATAACAGCAGTTTAGCGTGGTTTTTCATGTTCGAAGCTGCCGGCAATGGAGACGTTGAGTTTGTCCGGATGGAAATAGCGTTTGATGACGCGATTGGTTTTTCTGAGCTTGATGGAACGGATCAGGCCGGGATAGCGGTCGAGGTAGTCGCGGCCGAATCCCAATTCCTCGTTGTGTAAAATCCGTTCGGAAAGTCCCCAGGTGGTGGCCAGGCCGACTTTAAACCTTCCGGTCAGGGTGCTTTTTTTGTCCTCGAGTTCCCGGGCCGTGATGCCGCCTTTGACGAAACGCTCGATTTCGTCCTGCGTGGCTTTGATGCCCTGTTCGAGGTCCCGGGTGTTCAAAATGATATTGATTTGCCAGCTGCCTTCGATATCTTTGTCGAATCCGTTGAGTTCCGAGAAAACCGCGTAGGTGAGGCCGTCACGGTCGCGTACGGTATTGTTCAAACGGGATGAAAAATCCCCACCCAAGACGGCGTTGGCCACAAAAGCGGGGAGATAATTTTTGCTTTTCCGGGTGAGCGGAATGCCGTGCCCCCAGAATACGTCGATTTTGACTTTGTCCGGTACGTTCAGGACTTCGCGCTCCGTTTTCCGGTTCAGGGAAATTTTCCCGGTATAATGCGGTTTGGGTTTTTTCTTTTTCCAACCCTTAAAACTTTTGGCCACGGACTCGACGACGGTTTGCTCGTCGATGTCTCCGGCGGCAACGATCAACATATTCCACGGCCCGTAATGGCGTGCATGAAACGATCGGACGTCCTCGAGTGTCGTCGCCCGCAATTCTTTGAGCTGCTTTTCGAAGGCCGGTTCGTAATTGGGATGGGTGGGGGCATAGATGGCCCGGCTCAAGGACGCCTCGGCCTGCGCTTCCGTATCGCCCATGGCGTAATGGATTTTGACTTCGTGTTGCGTTTTTTCCAGCTCGAATTCTTTGGCATCGAAAAGGGGAAAGCGGAGTTGTTCGGCAATCAATCCGATGACGAGAGGGACGTCGCCTTTGAGGCAGCGGGCCTTGAACCCGACGCGCTCGTAATCCAGATCGAAGGAAATCTCTGCGCCCCGGTCCTCCAGGAGACGGGCTATTTCGAATTTGTTGTGTTGCGTCGTGCCTTCGTCCAGCAGGGCCGCGGTCAAGAGTGCTTTCATGGGATTGCGCGCAAAAGATTCTCCGGCCCCGCGGAACGACCCCATCAAAACGACCATGTCATGGACGCCGGTTTGAATGGTCTCGACCTTGATGCCGTCCGCTTTGGATACTTGGATCCGGTCCGATAATTTCCTTTGGTTGTCGCGTTCGGGACGATAGGTCCCGCTGGCTTTGCCGGCTGTGGGCGCCGGGCCGGAAGGAATTTCCTTTTGGGGTTCTTCGCTCGCCGCTTGATTCACCGCTTGCGGGGGGAGCGGTTTCTTTTCGGTTTTCAGTTCCGGCGACACCAGATAACCCACCGTCAGTTTTCCCGGGACAAAATAGGTTTTTGCGACCCTCTCGAGATCTTGCAATGTGACGCGGTCGATGGCATCCATGTAATTCGAATAAAGCGTCCAATCGCCGGCAATGATCGTGGCATTCAATTGGCTGGCGACCGAGAAGGACCCGTCCCGGGAATAGGCGATTTGGGCATGCAATTGGTTTCGTGCCCTTTGAAGCTCCTGCGACGTGATTCGTCCGTTCTTGAATTCATCGAAGACCTGCAGGACGATGTTTTCGGCATCTTCGGGGCGTGTGGCCGGCGACAACATGACCTCCGTCATAAAGAGCCCCGGATCGTGTGTCATGCTCGGTTCCGATTTGAGCATGATGGCATAACCGGGATCGATCAAAGCGCGATAGAGGCGGCTGGTTTTGCCGTGGCTTGCCACGGTGGCCAGAATGTCCAGGGCCGCGGCGTCGGGATGAGTCGCCGCCGGGCAGCGATAGGCCAGCAAAACAGATTCGATTTTGTCCTGACGTTCGATTTGGACAAAGCGCTTTTCTTTTTGTTCCGGCTCCGCGGCGGACGGAGACGGTATCGGTTTCGGCGAACGCGGGACGGTCCCGAAATATTTTTCGATCTTCTTCAGGACGTCCTCATGTTTAAAATCGCCGATGACGGTCAGGACGGCGTTGTTGGGCCAGTAAAACGAATCATAAAAATTTTTTAACATGGCGGTGCTTGTCTTTTTCACATCTTCCCGGATACCGATCACGTGGTAATGATAAGGGTGGACCGTGAACGCGGTGCTCCAGACCGCATTTTCAAGGGCCATCAAAGGGGAGTTTTCGATGTGGTCAAATTCGCTCAGGACCACGGGCATTTCGCTTTGCAGGTCTTCGGCCTTGAGCATGGAATTCCGCATGCGGTCGGCTTCGATGTCCAGGGCCAGATCGAGTTTTTCGATCGGCAGCGTCTCGAAATAATTGGTGCCGTCCTGCCAGGTCGATGCATTCAGGATCGCTCCGCTTTGCTGAAGCTGGTAAGGGATCGCCGTGCCCGCGGCCTTTTGATGCCGGGCAGTCCCTTTGAACATCATGTGCTCCAAAAGATGCGTGTCACCGCGCGAGGTGTCGTTCTCGAAGCGGGATCCGACCCGATAGGTGACCATGACCGTTGCGACCGGTGCGGTCCGGTCCTCCAGCAGAAGTACGCAAAGTCCGTTTGACGTGAGCTCGTATTCGCGTATTCCGCCGATCTCGCGGATGAATTTGAAAGGAAGCCGGGGTTCCGTTTGGGCCATGGCCGAATGATAACAGAGTAATCCCAAAATGGGAATCCCGATCCCCAGAAGCAAACGTTTGCGGATTTTTTCCATGGGCCCTTTTAACTGTTATGAACAACAGCGGTTTTTGATGAACTTAGTTTACCCGTTCGATGCAAAATCTTCTATCCTTTTTCCTTTATTCTTGGCGGAATTGCTTTTAGCAAGGTATAATCCTCGATTGGGAAAAGGATCCTTCCGTCGGTCAAACGAATGTGATTTAGGGAAAATCAAGATTGACCCGAGAGAACTTAACATGGGACAAGCGATGAGCATTTGCACAATTGTGGAGAAGCTGCTTCCATGAATATCAAATATCATCCGGGTTTGACCGTGGATAAATGGAGCTCTTTGACGTTTAGTCAACAAATCTTAAACGTTGTTTCTGAGCTTAATCGATGCAAAAATTGGATTAAAGACAGTCATCCTTTGTTGATGCGGGAATCCCTGGCGCGTGCCCTTGAGCTCATTGATTTAACGATTGCCTGTGCGCCTCGGCCGAATGCCGTGAAGGAACTCCTTAGATGCAGGGAAGCACTTTCGGGTTTTTATGTGGCTCCCTCGGTGAGTTATCAAGAATATCTTTTGACCATGCGAAGCTTGATGGATATGGATCCTACGGCAAGTGCCCTTAAAACATCAATGGCTGCATAAAATGTGTTTTCCCGCCAAGCCTTTTATTTTCGATTGCGAAATCTCATAACGATTGACCGGAACTCTTTATGATTAGCCCGGAAGAATTTCAGAACCTGGATGCGGAAGAGCAGGCCAAAGTGTTTCTAAAAAGCAAATTGGCCGAAAAGGGAGAGCTTCTGCTTCTGTCCCATCAGCCCGAACGTTTGGCGGCGTCGCTTTCGCGGGAAGAACTTTATCTGGTGACCCGCCAGGTGGACCTGGAGGAACGCAGCGCCATTATCCGCTACGCGAGTCTGCCGCAACTTTTTTTCATCGCCGATATCGAGTGCTGGGAAAAAGACCGGATGAATTACGGGGGGTTCGCGCGCTGGCTCGAGACATTGCAAAAAGCCGATGAGCGCAAATGCCTGGCCTGGCTTGTGGAGATGGATTACGAAACCGTGGTCTCCGGATTCAAAGGGTTGGTGCGTGTGATCAAGGCCGAACGGGAATATCCTTCCGATGAACTTTTGGGCGACAAACCCTATTTTACGCTGGATGATTGCTATTACATCTGCGGCGAAGAAGATAGCCTGGATTCCATCAAACGCGCTTTCGAGCTTTTGATCGAAAACCATCGCGGGCGTTACGCTGCCGTGCTGGAAGGTATCATTGACGAAATGGACGACATCCTCGAGGAAGAGGCCCTGCACAACCGGGAGGCGCGCCTGTTGGACCGCGGCTTTCCGGATTCGGATTCCGCGCACCGGATCTACCGGCCCCTCTCCATGAAAGAGTTCGAGGCATTTCCCCGGAAAAACTTAAACCCGGCCAAAACCGAAGATGAAGATGAAAAATCCGTGGAACAGAAAGCGCCGAACTATCTTGTGCTGTGGACGACGGACAATTTTTTCCTGGACGAAGTCTTGCTCCTCTTTAAAGAAGACCCGCCGGGGGTCTATGAAAGGATCCAGGAAGAAATGGCGTGGATCGCCAATAAGATTATTTCCTGCGAGGGGATCGATTTTTCCTCGGAGGAGCGGGTGCGCCACGGCGCGGAACGGGCGCGGCGTTTTACCAGCATCGGTTTGGAGATCCTGAGCGGCGGTCAATTGATCCGGGCCAAACAGTGGATGACGGAGCGGTGGCTGGAAAATATTTTTCGCCTGGCCGCGACTCGGCTTTTGGAGATCCGGGATGCCGCGCACCGGATTGTCCAAAGTTATTGGGAAAAATCGAGCGATGATTTCCTGCAATTTTTGATGTCCCCTTACGAATTCATTCTCCGCGGGCTTTTACTTCCTGTCCCCGAACAATATGACAGCAGTGTTTCGGACCATCCGCATCAATTGCGCGACTTCAAAACGCTTGGGGAGGTCGAGCGGGCCCAGCTTGCGGTCCGCCAGTTTGAAAGGATCCATGCGTGGTTGCGCAAACAATTTCCGAATTTGTTCCGGGAGCTCTGTGCCGAGATGAAGGTGAAGCCGGAAGAAATACGGCTTTCGACCCTGCTGGGGACCCTGTTTGCTTCGTTTGTGTTGCGCGGCAAGATCGATCCCGCTCCTTTGAGTCCCAAAGAACTGGATTCCTTTTTCCGGAAGGCCTTTGAGCTCCGCGGGAAGCGGTATTATCTGATGGCCGCCCTGAAAGAGAAGTTTTTGGGGCTGTTTCCTTCCCGGGACGAACGCGAGCTTTTGACGCCCTTGTGGGGACTTGTCTTTCAGGAAATGGAAGATGAACTCGGCGGTATTCAGGCCGGAAGCACACCCGATCTGCGGTATATTCAAAGCCTTCGCACCAGCCACAACGGAGCCAGGGGAAAGAAAAAGAACGTCCGGCATTGATCGTTGCCCTCCGATGGCTGACGGACGGCGGTTGTGGTAGTCCTTGTCTTCGAAGAAATCTCTCAGTATAATCCTTGCGCTTCCCGGTTCATTTTGTGTCGGAACCCCTTAATAGAAAGGTGCGGGCAATGATCAAGGCGATACTCAAAGTTTTTAAAACCATCGGCCAGGTTTTATTGGCGACCGTCGTTTTCCTCTGTGTTTGCGAACTCTTGTTCCGCCTGCTGGGTTTGCCGGGCGGCACGAGTGATTTTGCCGAAAGTGTCCTGATGAAGGAACACCTCCGCGCGTACAAACCGAAGAACGAGTTCCGCATTTTTGCTTATGGGGAATCGACCATTCACGGTTGCCACTATGCCCCGGTTTCAAGCCCGCCGCGCTGGCTGGAATTTTATTTGAAAGATTTGCTGCCCGGTAAAAAGATCCGTGTGATCAACTTCGGCCGCCTCGGCAAAGGAAGTGATTTTGCCTTGACCACCCTCCGGGATACCTATGAGTACCATCCGGATTTGGCGATTTTCTACCTGGGCCACAACGATTATAATGAGCGTCACCGGAAGACCACGGTCGAGGCGGAGCGCAAGACAGCCGGTTATCAATTCAAGGAACTGATCAAGAAAAGCCATTTTCTTTCCTTTTTCTGGCGCCAGGCGATACGGGCCAAGATCAAACGGAAGGCCAAGAAATACGAGGACCAGGTCGGCTATGACCTCATCGAAACGCCGGTGTGCAGCGGGATGGGGGAAGAGCTGGCGGTGCCGCGGAACAATCCCTTTTTCAAGGAAAACGCGGAGTTTTTTAAGGGCAATATTCTGGACATCGTCAGGTTTGGCGAAAAGCACAAACTGCCGATGATATTCTTCACGCCGGTTTCCAATCTCAAGGACTTTGCCCCGAATTTCTCGGAACACCTGCGCCCGTTGTCGCCGGAGGAGCTGTCGGAATGGCAGAGCCTTTATGATGAAGGGAAGGCGGCCCAGGACCGGGGCGATGTCGTGCGCGCCCTGCCGCTGCTGGAACAAGCTTATGCGATTGACGATTCGTATGCCGAGCTTGCGTTTAGAATAGGCCAGCTTTATTTCAGGCAAGGCGAATTGGCGAAGGCGAAGCGGTTTTTTGAAAGGGGCCGTGATTTCGACGCGATCATTTGCCGCGCGCCCCGGGAGATCATCGATATTATCCAGGAGTTGCCCAGGTCGCCCGGTCTCGATGTGATCGATACGGAAAAAGTGGTGGCGGCCGAATTGCCGGGCGGGATATTGGGCGAGCCGATGATTGAGGACAACGTCCATTTTTCGGTGCGCGGCCATGCGTTACTGGGGCGTGCTTTGGCTGAAAAGATCGCCGAGCACGATTGGATCGCACCTAAGAGTGCATGGCAATGGGACCGGGAGAAACCCTATGCGGTCATGTATAGGGAAATCGGCGTGAATGATCCGATCCTTTTTGCGGCGGATCTGAAAATGATCCATTTCCTGGGGCCGCGTTTTGAAAACCGTATCCGTTTTGCCGAAAGGGCCATCAAAAAATTTCCCGATGACCCGCGGGGCTACCGGTCGCTGGCGTGGACTTATTGGTTGATGGGGGACAAAGACAAGGCGATTGAAGTTTATCGCAAGCTTGAAAAAATCCATCCCGAATCGCTTCAGGAGGTTTTTCAAGAACAACCGGCGGTTAAAAAAGCTTACGAAAAAAGTGCGGCGGCCACCAAGGCGGCCTAGAAGGGAATGCGTCATGCGTGAAGAAAAAGCCGGTCGATTTCGCGATACTGCGGACCGAAAAATTTTTTCGAAGGCCTGGGAAGGTAATTCGTGGAGGATTATTGTGACGGTCTCTTCCTACAAGGGGTTGCCGCCGAAACTGCTGATTACGCGCGAAAAGTCGGGGCGTAAATATGAGAACCGGCCTTTCGCGAAACTCGGTCGCTTGTCGAAGGAAGAAGTGGCGGGACTTATTCCGATGATGCAGGAAGCTATGTTGCATATGAAATAATATTGTTGACCGGACGCCGTCCGGTGGCACGGCTTATCGCTTATAGCTGTATACATGAGGAGGCATGATCATGGATTGGGGAATGAAAAATCGTTTGAGTGTGTTGATGCCGCAGGGGCGTTGTTTCTTTATGCCGATCGATCACGGATATTTCTTGGGCCCGACGCGCGGCCTTGAAAAACCAGGGGAGACGATTCGGCCGCTGCTGCCTTATTTTGATGCGTTATTTTGCACGCGCGGTGTGTTGCGTGCGGCCATTGATCCGGCGCAAGGTAAGCCGATTATTTTGAGAGTGTCCGGCTGTACCAGCACGATCGGCAAAGATCTGGCCAATGAAGAGCTGACGACTTCCATTGAGGACATCATCCGTTTGAATGTGTCGGCGGTCGGCGTCTCCGTTTTTATCGGCAGCGAGTATGAAAAACAGACCCTGGCCAATCTTGCCAGGATGGTCAATCAATGCGAGGATTACGGCATTCCGGTCATGGCGGTGACGGCCGTCGGCAAGGAGCTCGATAAGCGGGATGCCCGCTATTTGGGGCTTTGCTGCCGGATTTGCGCGGAACTGGGAGCGAAGGTGGTCAAAACCTATTGGTGTGACAAAGATTTTGAGAAGGTCATCCAAGGGTGTCCCGTGCCGGTGGTGATGGCCGGGGGGCCGAAATGCAATTCCGAACTGGATGTGTTTGAATTCGTTTGTGACGGCATGCAAAAGGGTGCGGTTGGCATCAATCTCGGCCGCAATGTCTGGCAGCACCCCCATCCCATTCCGATGGCGCGGGCCTTGCAGGCAATTGTGCATGAGCAGGCCACGGTGCGCGAAGCACAAGCCATTTTCAATGATACGAAATAAAAGGCGGAAGAATGAAAGCAGCTGTTTACTACAATAATCGCGATGTCCGGCTGGAGGAGCGTCCGAAGCCCAAGATCGGTCCCGGTGAAATCCTCGTCAAAGTCATTGCCAGCGGGATTTGCGGCAGTGATGTCCTGGAGTGGTACCGGATCAAAAAGGCGCCGCTGGTCCTTGGGCATGAGATTGCGGGAGATATCGTCGAGGTCGGCGATGGTGTGACACGCTATCAAGTCGGCGAGCGGGTCTTTGTTTCTCATCATATTCCATGCAATACCTGCCGGTATTGCCTGAACGGCCACCATACGGTTTGCGAGACATTGCACACGACGAATTACGATCCCGGTGGTTTTGCGGAATATCTTCGCGTGCCGGCCCTCAACGTCGACCGCGGGGTCTTCGTCCTGCCGGAGGAGATGAGCTACGAGGACGGCGTTTTCGTGGAGCCGTTGGCCTGCGTTGTTCGCGGCCAGCGCACGGCCGGTCTCAAACCGGGACAGAGTGTGCTGATCGTGGGGAGCGGTATTTCCGGCTTGCTTCATTTGATGTTGGCCCGCGCGACCGGGGCCGGACGTGTCATGACCACGGATATCCATCCCTACCGGCTTAATATGGCAACGGCGCTGGGCGCGGATGCCGTGATCGACGCCCGGGAGGACGTGCCGAAACGCGTCGCGGAGGCCAACGGCCATCGCCTTGCGGATTTGGTGATTGTTTGTACCGGGGCGTTGCCCGCGATGGAACAGGCCATGCAATGTGCCGATCGCGGCGGGGCCATTTTGTTTTTTGCCGCCACCGAGCCCGGTGTCCGGTTGCCCGTTCCGTTGGACAAATTCTGGCGCAACAGCGTGAAGATGATGACCTCGTACGGCAATAGTCCCTTGGATGCCGAGGTGGCCATCGAACTTTTGCGGGCCAAACGCCTGCCCGTGGAAAAAATGATCACACACCGCCTCGGTCTGGCCGAAGCCGCGTTGGGATTCAAACTGGTCGCCGAAGCGCGGGAATCCATGAAAGTGATTATCGAACCTCATCCATCCAGGTAAGGTCTCCGTGATGGGGACGTTCTTAAACTTGCAACTCAGAGTTGCTCTTCAACGGTCCCGATGAAAAAAAAAGTCCCCGTGGTATTTTGGCTTGTCCTTGCGCTTATGACCGCGGCCGTCTATCCCTTTTTGGAGCCCTTCTGGCTCAAATGCACCCGGGTTGAAATTTCTTTACCGGATGAGTATCAAGCCCTTGACGGAACCAAGATCATGCAGATTGCGGACCTTCATCTCAGGACCGGCTTGGGATTTAACGAGGCCAAAGTGATTGCCTGGGCCCGGAGGAACCGTCCCGATCTGATTGCCATTACGGGAGATTTTATCGAAACGCCGGGCGTTCGCGATGCCTTCTTCAATTTCCTGAGTTTTTTGCCCAAAGTTCCTAAATTTGCCGTACTGGGAAATTGGGAAAGATGGGTGCGCATCGATCCCCGGCAATGGAAGAGGCTGATGCTTGAGCGCGATACCGAACTTTTAACGAATGAAAGCACGCGCGTACACGTTCGCCTGGGCGGGATCGTTGTGGCCGGCGTCGATGACGCTTACACACACCGCGCGGATATCGGCAAGACCCTTCGGGGTTGCCCCGAAGGGTATCGCATTTTACTGACGCATTCGCCCGAAATATTTGATGAGCCCGGTATCACCGGTTTTAATCTGGTCCTGGCTGCGCATTGCCATAACGGTCAGATCCGCCTTCCCTGGTACGGCCCTTTGTGGCTCCCGCATGGTTGCGAGAAATATGTCTATGGTTTGTTCCGGAAAAATGGAACTTGGCTTTACGTCACCTCGGGCGTGGGGACTTCGCTTCTCCCGATGCGTTTTCTGGCCCGGCCGGAAGTGGTGATGCTTGTGTTGAAAGCAGAAAGGAAGAAGGAAACGATCATTAAAAAGGATTAAGGAGTAAGAAGTAAGAAGTAAGGAGTGACGTCATTGCGAGCCCCGTTTTGTGGGGCGCTGCCTGCCTGCCTGCCGGCCACTAGCGTTGCATTAAACACATGGCAGGCCCGTAAGTGATTGTATCGACAAGGATTGTTTAAGATCAAACAGCTTTAATTTATGGTATTGAAAAACAACGACAGGTGT
>JAQTOZ010000102.1 GCA_028713205.1 Candidatus Omnitrophota bacterium | reverse complement strand
ATGGTTTTTGCGGCGGTGTCGGTTTGCAGTACCGCCACGGAAGGTATTCAAGTGTTTTCCGACAGCCGTAGCGTGTGCTGGTCCGATTTTTTCAGCAATTTCGAGGGAGGCGCGCTCGGGATCGCCTTTTTCCTTGCGGCTAAAAAATTGAAAGAAAGATTTGTCCTTAAAAAGGCCGTGGCTGAAGAACCCACGTACTGTCCGGTCCCGCGGTAACTTAAGACCCAAGTCTCAAGACCCAAGACCCAAGACCAAACTGCCCCCAACCTTTTTTCGTTCTGTGTTCCACGTATCACGTATGAAGAATGTATCGGCGTATTGGTGTGACGGAGTAGTTTCTCCGATACTCCCATACCCCGTGACTGACATTTTCGCTGTCCAACCGCTCTACGCTATACGCTGAACGCTTATTTTCCGCGTTTATCGCCTGGTGCTCCTCCATTTCTTAATCATGACAGACGGCGCTGAAATGGGTAGAATGTGTCAACCCAAGGAGCGCTATGACCCTTACGAATTGTTTTCAGGGATTTGTGCGAGCGATGGTTGTTTTTTTGTCCGTCGGGATTTTGTTCCCGGTCCTGCTTCGGGCAGAGGACAACCCGCGTCCGCTGAAGAAAAATGCCGATGTGGTTTTGGATGCGACACCGTTTCTGGTCAAGCCATTCGAAATCAAATCGGTCGTCGATGCGATCGAAGGCGAGCCCGAAAAGGCCGGCATTCCCAAGGCCGTCGTGGAATTTAAAATCAACCGGGTCCTGAAAGGGGATTTTACGAAAGTCAAAACCGGCGGCCCGTCGCGGTTTGCCCAGGCCCAGGACGCGGCGCAAAAGCATCAATTCCTGAAAATTGCGACGCTGGATTTTTCCAATCCGGACCGTGAAGTCGAAAAGGAATGGATGAGCATTGCGGTCCGGGATCCGATGGCTTCCTTCGGCATCAGCGACTGGGAGAATCCCGCGAAGGGACGTTTTAAAGTTTATCTCAAGCGCCTGCCGGATGATCCCGCCAGTTATATCATGATCGGCAGTCAGGAAAAATAGCAGGACGGATTATCGGATGAACGGCATTCGGAGGGATGTGCCATGAAACTCAGGATCGTCAATCTCGAATCCTTCATTTTTCGAATCAATCTGGCCGTCATCATCGTGGTTTTTATTTTGCTGGCCCCGACGACCAATATTATCGCCTCCTGGTATCCGGGAAAGAAGGACATCCTTTGGCGTTTTCCCGCAATCGTGGCGGGCGTGAGTGCCGTTTTGTGGTTTTTGATGCAGCTCGGTATCCCCATTTTTATCAAACTGGGGATTTTGCATGACCGGCGGCAAAACCCGCGCGATCAAAAGATGTCCTTGCTGGAACGCCTGTGGTGCACGGTCCTTCCGATGATTACCATGGTGGTCCAGATATTCATTCTTATCTATATGTGCATGTGCGTGATCGCGTTTATGCGCAGCGAAACCATGGATGAAATCCTCAAGATCGGTCATAAGAAAGTGGAACTCGAAGCCTATCCGGAGTAGCGCCCGGTTCTAATATTCCATTTCCGCGAGTTTCTGACCTGCCACCCATAACGGGACAAAACCATAAGCCAGGCTGATGCCAACCATCATCAAAACCAGTCCGGCGATATTCGAATTCATGTCCCACACTTGGGCCGCACGGGTGATGCCGGAAAGGCTATGAGTCAGGAAAACGGCGATGCCTGTGGCCAGGAAAATGTAACAGAATTCCAGGATAAAATTCAGGGTCCCGCTGAATCCGGAAACGATTTTGACCGGATTGTCGGTTTTAAAATTGGGAAAGATCGCCCCCATGCCGATGGACAATCCCGTCAAGGCAAACGAGGCCAGGCCGGTCAGAACGAGCATGGCCGCAGTCAGCGCCGGGGAGATGCGTAACATGGCGGCCGAAAGAAACGTCAACCCCCAGAGGACGGCGAGATTGATGCAAAACCAAAGTTTGAATTTTTCGATCAGGATTTTTTTCATGGAAAGCGGGCTCAGGCCGACGATCCAAAAACGGTTGCCTTCGAGGCTGAACAGCGGAAAAGCAAAACGGCCGTTCAATCCCGCTGCCGTCATCAGGAGGGCCGCGATATTGGCCGCAAAAATAAAATGTTTCCAATAGGGAATGAGCAAATCGTACTTAAAAGTCCGCAGATTTGCGAAATAGATGGCGAGAACGCCGAAGAAAATCAAAAACTGGGACCACTGAACCGGGTCGCGCACGAATAACCGGATATCTTTCGCGATCAGGGCGCGTTCCGCGTTGTTGAGACGGGGGAGCCAACGAAGGAGCGTGTCGAGAACGGGCAGGCCCTTTGTGCCGCGGTGTCTCCGGGTTTTGTCTTCCGTGAGAAAAAGCCGGCTTTGCCGGTAAAGAAGGGGCGCCGTAAGAAATCCGATCTGAAAAAAGAAAAGGCCGTTGGCGATGAGCAGGAATGCGTTGAAAAGGGCGTCGGAGAAATGATGGTGCCGCAGGGCCGTAATGCTGTCGGAGGTCCAGGCGTGCGGGAAGAAAGGCGCGAAACTCCATTTGAAATGCGGCAGGATACGGTTAAACAATTCCGCCGGACTGGACAGGGGTTCTTCCCTCAAATCGGGGCGCATGTGAATCAAAGAGACAAGCAGGGCGATGCCCGCGGCCCACAAAATCCATTTTCGCAGGGCCGCTTTGCGGACGACAAAGAAAAACAAAAGCGTGATGAGCGCCCCGATGGCGCAGGCGTTCCAGGCAAGGGCCAGGTAATAAACGGGCGCGAGCAAATAAAAATCCGCCGGGGCGCCTTTGAAATGGCCGTAGGCCGCCAGGAAGGGGATGACCAGAAAGAGAAAGGCCCAGGCGCTCAGCGCGAAGATTTCGCATAGTTTCTTTGTCCAGAGTGCTTCCCAGGAAACCGGCAGGGTGAAAAGCAGCTGGTTGTCGTCCGACTTGTAAAAGACCATGTATGCCGTTACGGTGGAACTGGTCAAAAGCAAAATGAAAAGGCAGTAAGTGAAAATCGAGACGAAACGATCGGCGAGAAAGGGGCCGACGAGCGTGAAGGTATGGAGAAAGTGGAACGCGATTTTAAAAAAGGCAAAGGCCCCCACGCCCATGAAGATGAGCATGAAGGAACAGAAAAGGATCTTGAGCAGCGAGTGCTGGCGTATCGTCCCGAGGTGGTTCCTCACCAGCTTGATTTCCAGGTCCTTCAGGATTTGATGTTCGTGAATCATGATCAAGCGGGCGCGCCGGTTTCTTCCTGCGTCAGTTTGATAAAAACCTGTTCGAGTTCCCGGATCCCGCCGGCCTGTTGCCGCAACGCCTCGAGAGATCCGCAGGCGATCAGACGGCCTTTGTGCAGGACGCCGATCCGGTGCGCGACCTCTTCGGCAAGCGAAAGGGTATGCGTCGACAGCAACACCGTGCCGCCGTCCCGGACGTGTTGCAGCAGGAGTGCTTTGAAAGTTTTGGCGCTCGGCGGATCGAGTCCCACCATCGGTTCGTCGATCACAATCAGCGGGGAATGCGTCAGGAAAGTCGACGTGATGATTAATTTCTGGCGCATGCCGTGGGAGTAGCTTTCGATCAATTCGTGACGCTGGTCCCACAAGTTGAAATCGGTCAGCAGGATTTCGCTTTGGGCCAGCATTTCTTGGCGCGGAATGCCGTAGAGGTCCGCGATGAATTCGAGAAACTCCATGCCGCTGAGTTTGTCATACAGGAAAGGGAAGTCGGGGACGAAGCGCAGATGTTTTTTGGCCTCTGCGTAAGCCGTGACCACATCGGCCCCGAGGATTCTGACCGTCCCGTCCGTCGGCTTGAGCAGTCCCGCGATGATTTTGAGTGTCGTCGTTTTGCCGGCGGCGTTCGGACCCAGCAGGACAAAGAGTTCGCCCCGGGGAATATGCAGCGTGAGGTCGTTGACGGCCAGCGTTGCGCCGTATTTTTTGACGAGACGATCGATTTCGATCACGTTTTTTTCCATGAGTTTATTCCGCCTTCAGAATTTTGAGTTTTATTTTTCCGAGAACCGACATCAGTTTCAACTGTTGATTGAGATCGCCTTCGATCAGACCGATATGCGTGGCATCGGCCACGTCCATGCCCAGGGTCGGGTCCATGGCGATCCAGCCGCCGGCGTAAATTTCAGGCCAGGCATGATAATAAAATTTTCCGTCCAAGTAAACGATGCCCGCGATCATCTTCGTGGGAATTCCCAGGGACCGGGCCAGCGCGGTAAAGAGGATCGTGATTTCGTTGCAATCACCCTGTTTTTTCCGGAGTACGTCCAGGCCGGAAGGCACACTCATGGTGTACGACGGTTGAATCGTTATGCGTAACCACTGCAGGATTTTGCAGGTCGCTTTGAAAGGATCTGTTTCACCTGCCGCGATTTTCCGGGCGGTCTCGAGAATTTCGGGATGCCGGCTTTGGACAAAAGGGGTTGCCGCCAGCCATCGGGTCAAATCCGCCGGCGGCGGGACGGCGGAACTTGTTCCCGGAAACCGGTCCTTGATTTCGATCAAGCCGCTTGCAGGATCCAGGATTTTCTGGCGGTCATCGACGAGAAAATACCGTTCCAAATCGATTCCTTCCATTTGTGCCTTGAGAACACGGACCCCGCGCGGGTTGTCTAAAATCAGATTGGACGGAATCGAATAGAGGTTTGCCAAATCGACCGGTTTTTGCACGGCCGAAAGTTCGGTCGCTTTTTGCATACTCTCATTGATGGCGGAAAATCCGAGCGGGCTTTCTTCGCGAAGGACTTCTCCGTTTTCGGCAATCAGCGTTTGGGCTTTTATGCCCTGGAAGTCGGTTTCCAGTTCGTAAACTTTTTTCTTTTCGCCCCGCCACATTTCTTCGCGTGTGCCGGTGATCCGGATGGCAACGGGGGAAACCGATTGCGTGAAGGGATCAAACAAAGTGAAACGGGCCGCTTTGGTTTTGTTCCATCGGATCAGGGACAGGATCGCGCCCAGCGACGGGGCCGGATAGAGCTCCGAGGGGTCAGCGATCGTTTTTTGATCCAGCACCTCTTCGCCGCTTTTGATTTGCACCGTCCAGTTTCCGGCCGTGCGTTTGGCCGAGAAGCGCATCTGATAAGGCCCGGCGTCGAGCTGAAAGTCGAAACGGGTCGGACGGAAATCGGGATCGAACTGCGTCACGTCGGCCCAGTGAATCGGCCGTTCCTGGCCCAGGATTGACATGCGCAGCACCGAATCGCTCAGGATTTGCAGGCCGCCTTCTTCGAGAGTTTCGACCGGATGGACCCAGACATGGGAGTGGCCTATTTTTTGGCCCTGATGATATAGGCCCATCCAGTATTCCTTAAAGACGGCCATTTCGTCCCAGCGTAGTCCCAGCCCGTCTTTTTGTCCCCAAAAAGGGAACCATTCTTTCTGGATCAGCATGCCGGCGGAAAGCAGCCACAGGCCGAAGATCAGGACAGATGCCAGGAACCTTTTTCGATTCATCAGGTCACACGATTAAACACGGGTTTGTCAGTTACGTCTATTCTACCGATCGGCCGTGAAAATAGAAGCCTTAAGATCATGCGCCATGATCTCAGGCCCGCCTGACTCGGCATTGCCAGCATCCCAGAAAGTTGCTCGCTCAGGGCCTCCGGTTTCGGAAAGAACTACAGGCAATTTGTCGGGGGCCCCTCGCTGTCGGTGGAATTCACCGCATCGTTTCCCCTCGACAACATTGCCTAAGTCTTTCAGCGAAACCTGCGGCATTCGCTCGCAACTTCGCTAGATGCTGGCAATGCTGGGGCAAGAGGTTTGATCTCATGGCGGCTCGCCTGCTTGCCTCGCTGAAGCTGTGGCGGAGCTTATGGCCGGTGCCTGTTTTCTGCAATGATTTATGGTGAATAATTATGCGAATATGGTAGATTTGGGGCACGTTTTTCTGTTTCAAACGCATCAAGAAATGGACCTGCCTGTAAAGGAGAGATGAACGATGAAGCCACTGCTCGCTTTCGGTTTGACCGTCCTGACGCTGATCGGGGTTCCGCCCGCGATTTTTGCCGAGGAACCGGCGCAAAATCCGGGAAAGTTTGTCATTGCCGATTTCAATAATCTCAAAAACGTGAACAATATCGATGAAAGTATCGAGGTCTGGCTCAAGGACGACGGCAGCGACGCGACTCAAAAATGCGAGATCGCTTTTGTCCAGGACGATGCCTTGGGCAAACCGGATGGATACGCTTTGGCGATCCATTACGATGTCAATTCTCCCAATCCCGCCTATAACGGAGTCCGTATCGGGCTCAACGGATTTGACGCAACGCAATACAAAACGTTGAATTTCTATGCCAAAGGGGACGCTTCCAAGGGGTTTAGCCCAAAGCTCAGGGTCGAACTGATCGGGCAGGATAAACGCTCTTCGCCCTACACATTTGACGGCGTGACGGAAGAATGGCGCAAGGTGACGATACCGTTGAGCGATTTTTGGATGATCGGTGACTGGAGTCAACTCGTCCGGTTTGATTTTGTCTTTGCGGATAACATGAATGAGCCCAGGTCGGGAACGATTTATATCGACGAGGTTTTTTTCGCCGAATAGTATCGGTACCGCAAGCTTGCTAAGCCTTCCCGATCGAATTATAATGCTTTGCGCACGGCATTGGTTTTGAATAACAATCAACCGATTCAGGAGTGTGACAATGAGCGACGTTCAATCGACGGACATTCGTGATTTGCGGGCCGCGGACATTATGCGTACGGACGTTATTATGGCCGCGGAAGACATGAACATCAGCCGTCTCAGCCGTCTTTTTGCCGAAAATAAAGTTACGGGAGTCCCGGTGATCAGCAAGGCCGGCGGGGTCATCGGCGTTGTCTCCAAAACGGATTTGGTCAATCTCAAGGTCTCCGCTTCAGACGATCCCAAGGGGGAAGTGCCGCCATTCTTCCGGGTCGTGGGAGGCGGTTGGGATGAGAAATCCTGCGAGGTCGATTTCGAGGATTTGAAATCATTTCCCGAAAAAACCGCCAAGGACATCATGACGCCCTGGATCGTTGCGGCCTTGCCGGACACCCCGCTGACGCAGTTGGCGGGGACGATGGTGCATGAGGGCATTCATCGCGTCCTGATCGTGGACGCGAATAAAAATCTCAAAGGGATTGTGACCAGTATGGATATTGTTCGTGCGGTGTCCCGCTGCGCGAAGGCGAACCCCCATTAACGGATTTTCCCGGAGAGAACGGAGTTTCCGGGATTCGCCATTGACAAATCGCAGGAGCCATAGTAGCCTTCCAACACGCGGCGAGTTAAAGAGGTTAATTGCTCCGCGTTACAAATGTGCTAAAGCGCCGAATCGAAATTGCGAAACCGTGCTTGAGCACGGTTTTTTTGCTTTAGGGGTGGGCGGTACGAGCGGGAATTTGAAAGGCCTATTGCTCCGCTATAAAAATGTGCTAAAAAGTCTTGAGGGGAAAGGATTCCCGAAAATGGAATCATCGAGGACCCGATGGCTTTTTGGCCGTCGGGTTTTTTTTGTTTGTGCGGCCGATGGGTTCAGCGTGCCGCGCAGGCGAAAACGAAGAACAGGAGAACGTTATGTCCAAGCTGGATAAACAGTTGAAAGTCGAGACACTTGCGCTTCACGGCGGCCAGGAACCGGATCCGGCGACCGGCGCCCGCGCCGTTCCCATCTATCAAACCACATCCTATCAATTCCGCGACAGCGAACATGCGGCGAACCTTTTTGCGCTTAAAGAGTTCGGCAATATTTACACACGCTTGATGAATCCGACCACGGATGTCCTCGAAAAGAGGATCGCGGCCATCGACGGCGGTATCGGCGCGCTTGCCGTGGCCAGCGGGCAATCGGCCATCAGCCTTGCGCTTCTGAACCTTGTGCGCGCCGGTGATGAAATCGTGTCCGCGGACAATCTCTACGGCGGTACGTATACGTTGTTTCACTATACGTTCAAGCGTTTGGGGATCAACGTCAAGTTCGTGGATTCCGAGGATCTCAACGGGTTCAAAAAGGCGCTGACGTCCAAGACCAAAGCCATTTATGCGGAATCCATCGGCAATCCCAAACTGAACGTCACGGACATCGCGGCGCTCGCCGATCTGGCCCACAAAAACGGCCTGCCGCTGGTGATCGACAATACGGCCACGCCCTATCTTTTGCGCCCGTTCGATTTCGGCGCGGACATCGCGGTCTATTCGGCGACCAAATTTCTCGGCGGACACGGGACCTCGATCGGCGGGGTGATCGTCGATTCGGGGAAATTCGATTGGACCAACGGTAAATTTCCCGTGATTGCCGATCCCGATCCGAGTTATCACAATATGAATTTTGTCGAGGCGCTGAAACCGCTGGGCAATCTGGCCTACATTATCAAAGCGCGCGTGACGCTTTTGAGGGACTTGGGGCCGGCGCTTTCGCCTTTCAACGCCTTTTTGATTTTACAGGGGCTCGAGACCCTGCATCTCCGGATGCCGCGGCATGCCCAAAACGCGCTGGCGGTGGCGCGCCATCTCGAAAAACATCGCTCCGTCAAATGGGTGAATTATCCCGGCCTTGATTCGAGCCCCGAGCGCGGGAAGGTCGACCGCTATCTGCCCAAGGGCGCGGGCGCGTTGATCGGTTTCGGCATCGAAGGGGGAGCCAAGGCGGGCAAGAAATTTATCGATGCGCTCCGGTTGATTTCGCATGTGGCCAATATCGGGGACGCCAAAACGCTCGCGATTCATCCGGCCAGCACCACGCACCAGCAGTTGACGAAAGAAGAGCAGGCCGCGACCGGCGTGACGAGCGATTTTATCCGCCTGTCGATCGGACTCGAACATATCGATGACATTCTGGCCGATATCGATCAGGCGTTGAAAAAAGCGACGAAATAAGTCGTATTGTTCAAGAGTGGTGTTGGCAAATATCGAGTCATTGCGAGGAGTCCCGCCTGCGGCGGGATGACGAAGCAATCTCAGCTCGGGATTGCCGCGCCCCACAAAACGGGGCTCGCAATGACGTGGTTAAAACAGTAAACACGACTTGTGAATAGTCGTACAAACAAGCCGGAGCGTGGCGAGTTGCGGCCTTGCCGGGTGAAGGAGTGAATTTATGGGAGTAAAAGATCCGAAGGGCATTGGCATCGTTGAGCCTCAATATTTCACGTTTGCCCAGGCGCCTCATGAGATGCCGCTTGAGTCGGGACGAAAACTCGGTCCGATCACGCTGGCTTACGAAACGTACGGCGAACTGAACGCGAAAAAGAACAATGCGATCTTGGTCCTGCATGCACTTTCCGGGGACGCGCACGCGGCCGGCTATCATCCGGACGATGATAAGGCCGGTTGGTGGGACATCCTGATCGGGCCCGGCAAGGCCTTTGACACGGCCAAATATTTTGTCATCTGTTCGAATGTCATCGGCGGCTGTAAGGGAAGTACCGGTCCGGCCTCCGTCAATCCGCAAACGGGAAAGCCTTATGCGCTTGATTTTCCGATGATTACCATTGCGGACATGGTCAACGCCCAAAAGCAATTGATCGAGCACCTGGGAATCAAAAAATTACTGTGTGTGTCCGGTGGTTCCATGGGCGGAATGCAGGCCTTGCAGTGGGTCGCATTGTATCCGGACATGGTGCTCTGTGCGATTCCCATTGCCACCGCCTTGAAGCATTCGCCGCAGCAAATTGCATTTGATGAGGTCGGCCGGCAGGCACTGATGGCGGACCCCGATTGGCAGGGGGGGCGCTATTACGATACCGGCCGCCAGCCGGACCGGGGGCTTGCCGTGGCCCGCATGCTCGGGCATATCACCTACATGAGCGATCAGTCGATGGAGGCGAAATTTTCGCGCAACCTCAAAGACGAGAATTACAGCTTCAGTTTTCAAGCCGATTTTGAGGTCGAGGGCTATCTGCGTTACCGGGGCGGTGCCTTCGTCAAACGGTTCGATGCCAATTCCTATTTATATATCACCAAGGCGCTGGACTATTTTGATTTGTCGGAAGGCAAACTTTTTGCCCTCGGAAAGCCCGTCGCGACACGGTTCTTGGTGCTTGCGTTCCGTTCCGATTGGCTTTATCCGCCCTATCAATCGAAAGAAATGGTGCATCAGCTCAAAGCCCATCATGTCGACGTTACGTATTGCGAGATCGAGTCAACTTACGGGCACGATGCCTTTTTGATTGAAGCGGAAGGACAGACGCAGCTGATTAAACATTTTTTGAGCGAAACGCTCAAACGTTGAGTCCGGGCCCGGCCGCCGGCGGGATGCGGAGTCCCAAAGCCGTCCGGTATCGAAGGAGAAGTTCATGAAACAGGATATCCGGTTAAGCCATAAAATTATTTGCGAGATTGTCGGGCAGGGCGCTAAAGTGCTGGACCTCGGTTGCGGGGACGGCGATCTTTTGAAAATTTTGGTTGATCGAAGGGCTGCCAAAGTTCAGGGGATCGAACTCAACGAAGCCTGCATCTATAAGTGCGTGGAGAAAGGCGTCAGTGTCTTTCACGGCGATTTCGAAAGCGGGCTGAAGGGATATCCCGACAAATCCTTCGATTATGTGATCCTCAATGAAAGTATGCAGGAGACCCGCAATGTGCAGTTTGTGCTTCACGAAGCGATGCGCGTGGGGGACAAGGTCATCGTCGGTTTTCCCAATTTCGCTTTTTTTCTCGGCCGGTTACGGCTCTTTTTTTTGGGCAAGACGCCCATTACGAAATCGCTGCCTTACCGTTGGTATTCGACTCCGAACCTCCACTTTTTGAGTCTCACCGACTTTGTCGATTTTTGTAGGGATGAAAAGATCGCGATCCTCAAACGGTTCTACCTGGGGAAGAAGCGGCGTGTGCTTTTTTTCCCGAATCTTTTCGCGCAGAATTGTATTTTTATGATTCAGGATGCTCAGGCCCGGCCGTAGCGGAAACCGGTTTCACCATTTGTTGTAAGTTTACGGATCATCGTCCATGCGGGGAGCCCCTAGGGGCGACATCACTTAGGGACAGGCAAGGAAATATTGCCTGCCCCCTGAACGGTTTGGATTCGATTCCCTTGCGTTCCGGTCAATTCTGAAAGAAATCCGTCAGATCGTTGTGTTTGGCCTTCGCGTCTTCGTAGCCCAGGTGGATGAGGGCTTCGATAAATTTCCTCTGAAACAAAAACCCCGTACTCTGTTTCTTC